>CAMKGM010000007.1 GCA_946412245.1 uncultured Bacteroidales bacterium | reverse complement strand
AGAAAGAGTTCTTCAAACATTTTATTTAATTTTGCACTTGCCAGTTGACTCTACAATTATAGTAGTTCTCGGTTGATAAAATACATTTTTTGATGTATAGTGATAAAAATTCAGGGAAAAATGAGTAACTTTGCAAATTGAAAGAAAACCAACTATTATGTTACTTGAAAGAATTGAAGCACTGAAGCAGCAAATCAACGCTCTCACAGCCGATAATCAAGAGAAAATTGAGGCGCTGAGAATTAAATACTTGAGCAAAAAAGGCGAAGTGACCGCTCTGTTCAATGAGTTCCGCAATGTGGCCCCTGAGCAGAAACGTGAGTTCGGCCAACGGCTAAATGAACTGAAGACACTTGCCACTGACAAGATCAACGCTCTGCGCGATGCGTGCAAGGCTCAGGAGAAAGAGGCTAACAAGATAGATATCACTCGCCCGGCCGCTCCCCACACTGTGGGTACTCGTCATCCCATATCGCTGGTCCGTAACGAGATTATCGAGATTCTCTCACGATTGGGATTCACACTTGCCGATGGACCGGAGGTGGAAGATGACTGGCACGTGTTCAGCGCGCTGAACTTCGCTGCCGACCACCCCGCTCGCGATATGCAAGACACCTTCTTCATCAATCAAGATGAGAAAGAGGTGCAACGCAACATTATCTTGCGCAGTCACACCAGTTCAGTTCAGGTGCGCACCATGGAGCGCCAGCAGCCCCCTATTCGCATTATATGCCCCGGCCGCGTTTATCGCAATGAGGCCATCACCGCAAGAGCGCATTGCTTCTTCCACCAAATTGAGGGTCTTTACATTGATAAAAACGTAACCTTTGCCGACCTGAAACAGGTGCTGCTCTACTTTGCACAGGAACTGTTCGGCAAGGACACAAAAATCAGACTTCGCCCCAGTTACTTCCCCTTCACTGAGCCAAGCGCTGAAATGGATGTATCGTGCATGCTCTGTGGCGGTGAAGGATGCGGTTTCTGCAAGCACACCGGATGGGTTGAAATTCTGGGTTGCGGCATGGTTGACCCGAATGTTCTGGAGTCATGCGGCATTGATAGCAAGGTGTACAGCGGCTATGCCTTCGGACTTGGAATAGAGCGCATCACAAACCTCAAATATATGGTGAAGGACTTGCGTATGTTCTCAGAGAACGATGTGCGATTCCTGAACGAATTTGAGGCAGCACATTAACTTGAAGTCTTTACAATTTTTTCATAATATTTGTAGAATGGTACGTCTCAGTGATTGCGATGTGCCATTTTTTTAAAAAAAACTGAAGAACAATGACAAGAGAAGAACGATATCGGGGCGCACTCGCCTACTGGCAAGAGGCAAATCCCAACCCCATGACCGAGTTGGAATACAAGAACGCGTTTGAGATTCTGGTGGCGGTGATTCTGTCGGCGCAATGCACTGACAAACGGGTGAATATGGTCACTCCCGCGCTGTTTGAAGCTTATCCCACGGCTGAAGCGATGTCAGCGGCAACTGAAGAAGATATTTTGCACTATGTGAAAAGTGTGTCTTATCCTAACAGCAAGGCACGCCACCTGGTGCAAATGTCGCGCATGCTTGTTGATGAGTTTGGCGGGCAGGTGCCTGACACCATGGAAGAGCTGACACGCTTGCCGGGTGTGGGCCGCAAAACTGCCAATGTGATTCTGGGTGTGGTTTTCAACAAGGCTGCCATTCCTGTCGACACTCATGTGTTTCGCGTCGCTAACCGTATGGGACTTGCCTCGGGAAAAACACCACTTGAAGTGGAGAAGACCTTGACTCGTCACATTCCTCTTGAACTACGCTTTAAGGCGCATCACTGGATACTGCTGCATGGCCGATACATTTGCAAGGCTCTGAAGCCTCAATGTCTTGACTGTGGTGTGCGTCAGTGGTGTAAGAACTACAAGAAATAAAAAAGCTCGGTAAAAGCCTGGCAGCAACTATCCCCACCATTGCTGAGCTTCGCGAACCGCACACCGGCCTGGCGGCCGACTCATGCTGCAAAACTCCCTCAAGCGCTACGCGGTTCAAAGTGCGTGGGAGCGTGTGTGTGCGGGAAAGATAGTGTAGATTGTTAGCTAAGACTATGATAATAACACAAATTCCGGCTGATGCTATAGTTAGGTGACCCCCATTCCACTCAAGGGCGACGTGAACGGTGACGGCAGCATGAATGTAACCGACGTCACTACTCTTGTCAACATCATTCTTGGGGTTATCCACTAAGCATATAGTTTGAGAGCTACAAGAACTCCGAGAACTTTGAGACAACTAAAAAGGTGTCGTGACTTGTGGGTCGCGACACCTTTTTTTAAACCCAAAGCAATCATTGGGTTTTAATTTTGGAATTGAAGTATCGAGTTACTTCTTCTGCGCCATGATTTCATCGACTTTGGCAATGAGTTCTTTGCCGTCAAGTCCACGCGACAGAATGGTTCCGTCGGGGCCAAAGACGATGATGTGCGGAATTCCCATGATACCATACAGGTTGGTGGGTTCTTCCAGTTTCTGATTGCCTACGATTACGGGCCAGGGAATTTGCAGCTCTTCAATGGCACCGCGTGTGTCGGCAGGTTCGTCCCAAACTGCAACGCCGAGGAAGCTCATGCCCTTGCCGTTATACTTTTCATAAAGCGACTTAATGTCGGGGATTGCACGGCGACAGGGTCCGCACCAGCTTGCCCAGAAGTCAACCAGGGTAACTTGTCCCTTGCCCACATAGTCACTCAGTTTATAAGTCTTGCCGTCATCGCCCTGCACAGTGAAATCGGTGAACATCTTGCCCTCAGCGGTTTTCTCAACTTGTTGTGCATCGCTCACGGCTTTCTTGAATCGCTTCATCTCCTTGTAACCGGCGGGAACTGTAGCGAGAGCCGAATCCAGTTGAGCGACATTGAAGCCCTTGCACATGAGGTAATTGTAGTAAGCCCAGGGACCAATGCCATTTTCTTTGTTGGCCTCATAGAGTTTGAAGAAAGCTTCACCCTCTTTGGCTTCAAGGTCAGCGGCTTTTGCAGCAAGTTCCTCTTCGGTCACACCTTCTTTAGCCGAAAGTTTCTCAAACTCATCACCCATAGCAGTGAGATTCTTTTCAAGTTCAGCAATGCGGTCGTTGAGCACACCGCCTTTCACTTCATGCTTGTCCCAATCAATGGTGATTTCGCCGGCTTCGACAACAAAGCCCAGACGCTTGCCATCAACCACCAGGCGTGAATAATAAGAGTCTTCCACTTCGCCTTCAAAGATGGCTTTCTGCTGATCGATTTTGGCTTGTTGGACCGTGTCGCCTGTGTCGTAACTTGTGAGCGCGGCCACCTTGCCGTTGAACGATGCGTCAGGGAAATTGACCGTGATGGTATACTTCCCTGCTCCCTCTTTGCTACTGCAAGCAGCAAGGAGTAAAACGAGACTGAAAATAAATAAAATCTTTTTCATTTTAATATAGAATTGAAATGGTTATTATTTGATTATCGATTTATAGAGAATTGACTGAATATGGGAGCGTGCGCTCACTCGTGAAAATGCTGAATTGTTGCGAGTGGGACTCACGCGGTTGCTCAAGAAAATGTAAATCATATCGTTCTTTGGGTCGACCCAAAAACAGGTTCCTGTAAATCCCGTGTGACCATAGGTTTCAGCCGTTGCTTCACGGCAGGTGCTTGAAGCCTCGGGATTTCCAATAATGGGCTTATCAAATCCCAAACCACGATGAGAATTGGGACTCTTTTGTGTCGTGAATGTCTCAACCGTTGATGCTTTGTAGAATCGATGACCGCCATAGGTGCCGCCATTGAGCCACATTTGGAAAAGTTTCGCCAAGTCATTGGCACTGGAAAATAGACTGGCATTGCCTTGTACACCGCCTGAGAATGCCGCCAGCTCATCATGTACATAACCATGAATGTGCTGACTGCGCAAGAAAGTGTCATTTTCAGTGTAGGCGATTTGCTCTTCAGGGAACTTGCTCAAGGGGCGATATAACGTGTGGTAAGCCCCCAAAGGTGCAAATATCTGATTGTTGGCATAGTAGTTGAGCGGCAGCTTGGTTACATTCTGCACCACATTGGCAAGCAGGCAGAAGTTCAAACAACTATACAAATATTTCTTGGGTCCGAGAGTGACATGATAGATGCGATTCATGATGCTATCGTAGGTAGCAGCACTGCCCCAAATGCCCTTGGCGATGGGCACGTCAAACACATCGGTGCGCTTGTAGGAAAGAATGTCGGTGCGAAGACGTGCAAACTTATTGCCGTAGGCATTGTTCATAATTTTGATTGTGTTGTTCTCATTGGGTGCGGTAGTGATGAGCGGACGCACATAGGTTGTTGTGTCAAACATCATCTCCCACATACTCAAGGATGGCGGCATACCCGTTTCATGATAGAGCAAATCGCGGAAAGTGATATCCTCCTTATCGCCCCCCTTCAGGCCGTCAATAAAGTCGCTCGCCTTGTCGTTAAGCCCGAATTTGCCCTCATCAAAGAGTTTCATGACACAACTAATGGTGCCGGAGGCCTTTGAAACCGAGGCCAGGTCGAAGAGCGTGTTAACCGTGACCGGAATGCCCGAGTTGAAGTCAATCTCGCCATAAGCACGGTTGCAAACAATCTTGCCATGTCGTGCCACAACCACCTGGCAACCGGGAAAAGCGCGTTGGTTCACACCATAGTTGCACACAGAGTCAATCTTTGCCAGGAGATTAGATTTGAAACCCACCTCGGCCGGGATGGTGTAGCCCAAACGCTCGGCTTTGAAATGGAATCCGGTGCCGGCCTTGAGTTCGTTGTGTTTGCCGGTAGCCACATTCACCGGGAGTACGCCTGAAGCATCGTTGCCACCAAAGATGGTTTGCGCCAAATAATCCTCGGCTACCGAAGTAGATTCGTAGGCGAGTAGTGCTGCACTCACATAACTGTCGGCAAGCAGACCACCCACTTCGTTAAGGCGTTCAGGACTGCTCATCACCGCCACGATCACATTCTTGCAATGGCTGGCGATATACTTGGCAGTCTTGATTTGCGACTCAGTGGGTTGAACCAGTGAAATGATAACACAATTATGCTGATGTTTCTTGATTTCATCGCACACTTCCACTGCCGATTGGCCTTCAGACAAATCGTAAGCGGCAGTCTCAGCATAGTTAGCGCAACGACGCTGGAACATGGATTTAACTCCATTCTCATTGCCTATTGTAACAACGGCAATGCGACGGCTCTCAAGATTGCGCAGTGGTAACAGGCTCTTGTTGTTGCGGACCACGGTAATAGATGCTGCGCAAAGTTTGCGTTTGAGCACCGTTGCCGATGCCGCATTGACATCAGAAACGATATTGCTCAAATTCACTTGCTGACTGTTGTTGAGTCCCAACGCGTACTTGTAACGGAGTATCTTTTTGCAACGCTCATCAATAACGCTCTGGCTCAAGCGTCCTTCGGCTATTGCTTGCTTGATGGCAGCAAGTTCACCGGGCACTTCGCTTGGCATGAGCAGCACATCATTACCGGCCAGCAGCGCATTGACGCACACCGACCCATTAGTGGCCTTGGCCCCTTCCATGCCCAGTGCATCGGTAAAAATGAGTCCTTCAAAGCCCATCTTCTTCTGCAAGAGGTCAGTCACATGCTTGGCCGACATGGTGCTGGGTCCCTTGGTCTTGTCAACAGCGGGCACATACAGATGAGCCGTGAGCATACCGCCCAAACCGGCATCAATGAAGCGCCTGAACGGCACAAAGTCAAAGAGTTCCAATTCGCGCAAGTTCTTGTCAACGGTGGGCAACTCCTTATGAGAGTCGGCGATTGTAGAGCCATGTCCGGGGAAATGCTTGCCCACTGAAAGCACTCCGCCGTCTTCCATACCTCGCGAGAAGGCTATGCCATGGCGTGCCACCAAATCGGGATCAGATCCATAGGAACGGGTGCCCAATATGGTGTGTTCACGGTCGATTACATCAAGCACAGGCGCAAAGTTAACGTGAACACCCACGCGTCGACATTGGCGGGCCACCTCACGACCATATTCATAGAAAAGCTTGTCGTCGCCCACAGCACCCAAATAAAGGTTACGGGGGAACTTGGGCGCGTCTTCCAATCGCATGGAAGGTCCCCACTCCGCATCAAGTGTAATAAGGAGCGGAACCGTGGCTATCGACTGGGCATAGTTGGTGAGTTTGGCTTGCGACATAATATCGGCTTCGTGATAGATAAGACCGCCAATTTTGTACTCAGCCACCAATTTCTTGACGACAGCCTCAACACCCTCAGCTCGAGGTGCAACAGCCATCACAAAGAGTTGGGTAATGCGCTCGTCAGGAGTCATCGCATTAAACTTGGCACTCACCCACTGCTCCATGGCTTGCTTATCGGTCTTGCTCAGGAGTTTAGGTTCAACACTCATGGCAACCACCGGTAGTGTGGCTGCCATGAGAGAGAGGACTAATTTTCTGAAAAAATTCATTTTTATAGATTATATTAAATCTGCTTTACTTTTTGTACATTCGAGCATCGTCAGTTGAATTGATTTTCTTGCCTTGCTTGGTCAAGTCCTTGACATATTGAAGCACGCGTTCGCCATACTTCACATCGTCGACAAAGAGTCGTTCGGCATTCTTGAAAGTCACCAGATAGTCACCGCCGTTGGCAAGGAAGTCAATGGTAAGCATCTGATAGGTTTTATTGGGTTTGATCTCCTTGCCATTGAGTTTGGCCGAGACAATCTCTTTCTTATTGTTATAGGCCACTTTCAGTTCTTTGCTCACGGCATCGCCATCACGATAAGCCATCACTTTAAGAGCTTCGAGAAGATCCTTGCCGGTGATGTTGAGAATCACGAAGCGATTGTCAAATGGGAACATGGAGCCGAGCAAGCCCTCGGTAATAACGCCCTTGGGCATATCTACGCGAATGCCGCCCTTGTTCATGATTGAGAACTGAGCGCGTTGATTGGTGAGCTTCGGTATAATTTCCATCACCGCATCGCACACCCAGTTCATGGCGGCCCAACTGTCATTTTTCATGAATCGCAACGACTCGCCCACAGGATTATTCATCAACGAGTCAACTCCATGCTTGTACGGAGCAAGCCATGCTTGCAGCGATGTGTACTGAGCAGCAGCGGCATCCAGTTTTGAATCAATGTCGATGAGTGTGTAAGTCACCTCGCCGGTTTCCAGGTCCAAGTCATATTTTGAAACGTACTTGCCCGACTTGCCGTTTTGGCCAATGATTACGGTCTTGCCGTCGGCATTGAGCACATTGCTGTATTTGCTGCCGGGTTTCAGCACGGTGTGTGAATGGCCGCCAATGACGAAGTCAATATAATGGCTACGGGTTACGAGTAGCGAGTCGTTAGGCTCATTGGGGTCCATGGAGTCATAACCGATGTGCGAAATCATCACGGCATAGTCAACTTTTTGTACTTGCTTCAGATATTTGGCAGTAGCATCGGCCACATCCATGGGATTAAGATATCGGAGCCCCTTGAAGTTGCCATCGGCCACCATGCCCACGGGATTCACGCTAAGGCCAATAAAGCCCACGCGCTTGTCACCATAGGTCTTAATGACGTAGGGTTGGAACACTCCTGCCAGTTTGGTGTCGCTCAAGTCGTAGTTCGTGCACAGCTTGGTTGCCTTGATGTTCTTATAATAATAAGCCAGGCTGTCAATGCCATTATCAAATTCATGGTTACCCAGAATGATAATGTCATAGCGCAAACTGTCCATAAGTGAGTACTCAACCTTGCCGCCATAGAGCGAGAAGTAATTAGTGCCTTGAACCGCATCGCCGGCATGGACCACCAGTACATTCTTGTTCTCACGACGAGCCTGATCATACGCAGCCAAGCGGCGCAAAACACCGCTCTTGCCGTCACTTGCGGGTTCTATCTGACTATGCGTGTCGTTAGCGGCCATGATAATCAGATGCTCGGCTTGCGCAATGGGCATTGCCAACGCGACAAACAGAGTTGCTAAGATAATCGTTTTCAAAGTTTTCATAAGAGAGTGATATTTTTAATGTTAATTAATCAAGTTTGAGTACAGCGAGGAAGGCCTTTTGCGGCACTTGAACAGTACCGATTTGTTTCATGCGTTTCTTGCCGGCCTTTTGTTTTTCGAGCAACTTGCGCTTGCGGCTCACGTCACCACCGTAGCACTTGGCCGTCACATCCTTGCGCACTTGCTTGACGGTTTCACGAGCCACAATTTTAGCACCGATAGCTGCCTGAATGGCAATATCGTATTGTTGACGCGGAATCAGCTCCTTGAGTTTCTCGCACATGCGGCGCCCCAGTGTCACAGCGTTATCAACATGAGTAAGCGAGCTGAGGGCATCTACCGGCTGGCCGTTAAGCAGAATATCAAGTTTGATGAGTTGCGACTCGCGATAAGAACTGATGTAGTAATCAAACGAGGCATAACCCTTGGATATGGATTTCAGCTTGTCGTAGAAGTCAATCACAATCTCACCTAAAGGAATATCAAAAGAGAGTTCCAAACGATTGCCTGAGATGTACTCCTGCTTGGTGAGAATGCCACGCTTTGACAGGCACAGGGTGATGATGGGTCCCATGAAGTCGGCAAGCGTGATGATTGAAGCGTGAATATATGGCTCTTCAATGTGTTCAATGAGTGTGGGATCGGGCAAGCCTGCCGGGTTATGCACTTCAGTCATTGCGCCTTTTTTGTCATACACCTTATAAGAAACGTTAGGCACGGTAGTGATGACCTCCATATTAAACTCGCGGCTCAGGCGCTCTTGCACAATCTCCATGTGAAGCAAGCCCAAGAAACCGCAGCGGAAACCGAATCCGAGTGCTACCGACGACTCGGGTGTGAACGTCAGTGCGGCATCGTTCAGTTGAAGTTTCTCGAGCGACGAACGCAAATTCTCAAAATCTTCAGGTTCAATCGGGTAGACACCGGCGAAGACCATGGGTTTCACATCCTGGAATCCTTCAATCGCTTTCTCGCACGGATTAGCCACATGAGTGATGGTGTCACCCACACGAACTTCGGTAGAGTCCTTAATGCCTGAGATAATGTAGCCCACATTGCCGGCTGAGATGACATCGCGTGGCGACAAGTTGAGTTTGAGCACGCCTACCTCGTCGGCATCATATTTCTTACCGGTGTTCACGAATTTCACCAAGTCACCCTTGTGAATGGTGCCGTTCACAATCTTGAAGTAAACGATGATGCCGCGGAAGGGGTTGAACACTGAGTCAAAGATAAGTGCCTGCAACGGCGCTTCAGGATCGCCCTTGGGAGCAGGTATGCGGTCAACGATGGCTTCAAGAATTTCAGGTATTCCCTCGCCCGTGCGTGCACTGGCTCGAATAATCTCATCAGGGTCGCATCCCAGCAGTTCTACAATCTCATCTTCCACCTCATCGGGATGAGCGCTATCCATGTCAATCTTGTTGATGACGGGAATGATTTCAAGGTCATTGTCAAGCGCCATGTAGAGGTTAGAGATGGTTTGCGCCTGAACGCCTTGAGTTGCGTCAACCACGAGTAAACAGCCTTCGCAGGCCGCAATTGAGCGCGACACCTCATAGGAGAAGTCCACGTGTCCCGGAGTGTCAATGAGGTTGAGTGTATATTTCTCTCCGTTACGCACATAGTCCATTTGTATGGCGTGGCTCTTGATGGTGATGCCACGCTCACGCTCAAGGTCCATGTCATCAAGCACCTGATTTTGCATTTCCTTGCTCTCAACGGTCTTAGTATATTCAAGCAGACGGTCGGCAAGAGTGCTCTTACCATGATCAATGTGCGCAATGATGCTAAAGTTTCTTATATTTTTCATTAATCTGAATTTGTTGCATATTGTTTAATGTGCAAAGTTAGCAAAACTACGGCACTTGTGCAATGCCATTCTGCTTTTCAGCGGCCAAAGTCGCCACGAATAGTGCGTTTCAGTCGGCGACGCACTTTTGCCCAAAAGCCATTGGTCTTGTGGTAATAGCGAGCGAAAGCCTCACGAGCCTCCTTATTCTCTTCAATGGGCTGAATTTTCTCAACCGGTAATGGTTCAAGCCACAGATTGCTCTGATACAGGTCTCCGCTACCGCAATTGGTTCCACTACCGTCAAATCCGTTATTATTAACCAGCGAACGCCCCACATTGAGCGACAGAACATCTTTCAAAAACAGAGAGGCATTCCACCTGATTGCCCATGAATTGTTTTGCCCGGCAATTTGTCGGCGCAGCATGCGGGTAAACGGATAGTTGCCATTGAAATCAAACTGTCGTGTCAGTTTTCGTTGTTCCAGTTCATGCAGCAGTTGTGCGCCATCAGGATTGAATAGTTGCCAAGCGCGCTTCCAAGTTGCCCATCCCCAACTGCCGGTCCACTTAATCAGGAATGTTGACGGGAGCGATGGGTCCTTGGTGAAGTCACACGCTTGAATGTGCCCCACTCTTGGCTCGTTTTCATATATCGTCAATGCCTCGTTCATGAAACGCAAAAAATAGGGAGCCACAATCAAGTCATCTTCAAGCACAATCACACGACCGTAATTGTTAACCACCTGAGTAACTCCGGCAATGACCGAATTTGCAAGCCCTTGATTATACTCGCTCTCAATGATTTCTACGCTCAAAAATCCTTGAATAGTATGAACAAACTCACGCACCTCATTCACAGCCGCTTGGTCTTTTTCGTCTTTTGGTCCATCGCAATAGATGATGAGTCGACTATCAGCAGCTTCATCATTGCGACGCAGTGATTCAATCAGGTCGCGTGTGTGACCTACTCTATTGTAAACAAACAGCAATATCGGAGCCGGTTCCATGATTAAGATTGAGCAGTTTCGTTATTTTTTTTATTTCTCTTGAAAAGGTAGTTGATAGTTTCATTCAGAATCTGAGCATTGAGCAATTTCATAATACCCAAATAGAAAACTGCCACCAGTATTATGCGCACCACAAGTAACGCATAGATGTTACTGATCCACAACGTGGCAAAATGCACACCCACAACGACTGCCAGCGCAACGGCTGCAAAGGGTGCCACATCGAGCAATGCCTCGCGCAACGTGAGTTCTGTGTAGCGATGCACAAAGAATTGCCACACACCCAACCAGAGTACATTCAGTGAAACAAATGCAATTATCATCGCCTTAATACCCAATTGCGACATGATAATCAGTACCAACAACTGAAGCAAACCCAAGGCGATGGTACCATACATGTACACTGACGATTTTCCTTTGCTCAGTATCAAGTTGGTATAAAGTGTGCTTATCGGGAAAAATGCGCCCATGATACATAGCATCTGTAAAATCAACGCACTTTCAGCCCATTTAACAGTAATCGTGACTGAAATGAATTCTTGTGACACAAGTGCCAGGCCAAGCATGGCCGGGAAACTGACAAATGATGTAAAACGCAGCATTTTACGCAGCACCTTGCGTTGTCGGTCTCTATCATCTTCCACCTCTTTGAGCACGGGTTGCGCTACACTTTGAATCATGTTGCCTATCGTTGAAGAACCCATCTGGTTCCACTTGGCCGCTTGGGTGTAGGTGCCCACTTCTCTTGATGTGAATAGTCGTCCGAGTAACACTGAGAAGATGTTATTGTTGATGTGTATAAAGACATTGGTTATTAATACCTTTATACTGAATGCGAGCATACTGCGAAGGGGACTGAAATTCACCTTCAATGAGGGTCGCCATGGCGAGAAACACCAAATGGCAATGCTATAAACTGCAACATACGACACCGTCTGCGTTGCGATGCCCCAATAAGCAAAACCGTGATAAGCGAGATACACGCCCAATGAACCCGACACGATAAGACTTATCACTTGCGAGATGGTCTTTTGCCTGACCATGAGGTGCTTCATCAAATAGCCGTTATGCGCGGTAACCGTGCTTGAAATCACAAAACTCAAGAACAAGAATCGCGACAAGGGCACCAAACGCGGTTCGCCATAAAAATCGGCAATGAGGGGCGCGCTGAAGAACAATATCATATAGCATGCGGCACCCAGCATAATCGAGAACCAGAATGCCGCATTATAGTTGTCGTGACGGTCCACCTTCTGATTGACCAGCGCATTGGCGAAACCGCATTCTTGAATGGAACTTCCCAATACTGTGAAGATGGTGAGATATCCCACCATACCATAGTCTTCAGGCGTCAGTATACGGGCTAAAAAGATACCGAAAACGAGATTGAGCAGTTGAATGAGCCCATTGCCCACACCACCCCACAGCAAGCCTCTTGCCGTCCTCGTTTTCAGATTCGGTTCCATTGTAAGTCAATTACATGATGCCGCGTTCGCGCAGTCGTTGCTGCCACTTCCAGGCACTGAGCATCGTGTCTTCAATCGTTTCCTCTGCCTTCCATCCCAGCACCTCATTGGCGCGTTTGGGGTCGGCCCAGATTTGTTCAATATCACCCTCACGACGGCCAACAATCTTGTAAGGCACTTTCACTCCTGTCGCTTTCTCAAAGGCAGTGATGAGTTGCATGACCGAAAGTCCGTTGCCGGTTCCGATGTTGAACACCTCAAGGGCCTCATCGCTCTTGTCTTCGAGCATACGCTCCAGTGCTTTGACATGAGCCTTGGCCAAATCAACCACATTGATGAAGTCGCGAATGCAGAATCCGTCAGGTGTATTATAGTCGTTTCCAAACACGTTGAGCATGGGACGAATACCTATGGCCGTTTGGGTCAAATACGGCACAAGGTTCTGCGGCACTCCGTTAGGCAACTCCCCTATTTCAGCGCTTGGGTGAGCACCAATCGGGTTGAAGTAGCGCAGCAGAATGGCCTTGATGGGGGCACCGGATTTGATGAAGTCGGCAATTATATCCTCACATATCTGCTTGGTGGCACCATAAGGCGAGGTCGCCTTCTTGGTCGGAGCGCTCTCGGTTATTGGGTTCTGGTCAGGCTCGCCATAGACTGTACACGACGACGAGAACACAAAGCCTTTCACACCGTATACGGGCATCAGTTCAAGCAAATTGAGCAGAATGTTCAAGTTGTTGCGATAATACATAATGGGTTTTTGAACCGATTCACCCACTGCTTTGCTTGCCGCGAAATTGATGATGCCATCAATGCCGGGATTCTCAGTGAACAGTTTGTGTAATGTGTTGATGTCGGTGCAGTCGCCCTCAACAAAAACAGGCCTAATGCCGGTAATCTTCTCAATGCCGTCAAGCACTTCGCGATTGCTGTTTGATAAGTTATCAATAATCACCACTTCATAACCGGCCAGTTGCAGTTCTACGGTGGTGTGCGAACCGATAAAACCGGTTCCACCTGTTACCAAAATTTTCTTTGCCATAAAAAAGTAGGTATTTTGTCTGTTATTTATTTCATTAATTCGTTTACAATGCGTCCGCTTGCCAGTCCGTCGCCATAGGGATTATTGGCACGGCTCATGCGTTCATAGGCAGCAGTGTCGTCAAGTAGCAGTGACACATTATTAACAATTTTGTCATAGTCAGTACCAACAAGCACCACTGTACCGGCGTCAAGGGCTTCAGGACGCTCGGTAGTGTCACGCATCACCAGCACAGGCTTGCCAATACCCGGGGCTTCTTCTTGTATGCCACCACTGTCAGTAAGCACAATGTGCGATTTTTCCATCAAAAAGACAAAACTCAGATATTCCAGCGGTTCAATGAAGAACATGTTTCCCAGGTCACTCAAATCGTCACCGAATATCTCGTGAATGGGACGGCGCACGTTGGGATTGAGATGCATAGGATAGACGAAGTCCACATCTTGATACTTCTCCTTAAGCGTCTTGATAGCATTGCAAATGTTCAGGAAGCCCTCACCAAAGTTCTCACGCCTGTGGCCTGTGATGAGCACCATGCGACGCTTGCCGTCACTCAAGCGGTCAATGTTATAACCCTCAGCGGCAAGGTGCTGTTTCAAATCGGCCTCAAGCGATGAGTTATTCTTAATCTTGTTGATGACCATATGCAGGGCATCAATCACAGTGTTACCGGTCACGGTTATATGGTCATCGGGCACTCCTTCGTTGAGCAGATTCTGTCGGCTCAAGGGTGTGGGGGCGAAATGATAAGTGGTGAGCCGTCCGGTCAACTGGCGGTTCATTTCCTCAGGCCATGGGCTGTAGATGTTGTGTGTGCGCAAGCCTGCCTCCACATGACCAACCGGTATTTGCTGATAGAATGTGGCAAGGGCAGCCGCTGTGCTTGTAGTAGTGTCGCCATGCACCAACACCACGTCAGGACGCTCTTTTTCAAGTACTTCACGCATTCCCAACAGAACACGCGTGGTCACATCGTACAAGTTTTGGCCAGCTTTCATAATGTTCAAGTCATAGTCGGGCTTAATCTCGAAAATTTCAAGCACCTGGTCAAGCATCTCACGATGTTGTCCGGTAACGCACACGATGGTCTCAATCTGGTTATTATGTTTTTCCAGCTCCTTCACCAGCGGAGCCATCTTGATGGCCTCAGGACGAGTGCCAAAAACTAGCATTATCTTTTTCATGTTGGTTATTTTTTCTTTTCTGCAAAAATAATGAATTTTTCTGATTTATGGAGTGGCTTTAGGACTATTTTGAGTCAAGGAAGGCAAAGAAAACTGCGCCAACCAGGAGCAGGAATGCCACAAAATGATTCCAGTGCAATGCTTCGCCTTTGAAAAACAGCACTACAAAGATGGTGAAAACCGAGAGTGAGATAACCTCTTGCACCACCTTCAGTTGCATGAGTGAGAAGGTGCCTCCGTTCTCTATATAGCCAATGCGATTGGCCGGAACCATACATAAATACTCAAAAAAAGCAATTCCCCACGAAAACAAGATGACCGTTATCAGCGGCCAATTTGTGGTGACTCCCATACTTTGTAATTTCAAGTGTCCATACCAAGCGAAGGTCATCAACACATTCGACACAATCAGCAAGAGTATGGTAATGACACCGGAAGATAATAAGCTCATAATCGTTTTTTGTGTGTTTTAATGTTGTTTTAGTGCTTGGCGACGACGTTCCAATTCTTCGTAACCCAAGCGATAAGTTTCCATATTTTTAGGTATCAATTGTTGGCAATATCCGGTCCCCTCTACATTATAGAGTTTTGACAAATCGATGTAATGCTCGCCATTTCCGCGGCGAGTCGAGAAAACTTCATTCTTGCGTTTTTGAGCCTCATCGCTCAATTGCGAGTGTCGGTTTTTGCCACTTCCGGTCAACTCAACGGGGAGACCGCCTTCACCGGTCCACACCGCGCGAATTTCACTGCATGGCACATATCCCAGTCCAATCCACATGGTTGTCAACGAGGCATCTTCACCCGGCAGCACACCTTCAATGACCATAGTGGCAGTAGATATGCGGCGCGGTATGAAATCCTGATCGACAATCCAGCGCACGCCACTATAAGTGAAGTCCTTATTAAGCTTGCTATGATAAAATGTGCGCGACAACTCTTCAGTAAATACTGCCGGTGTCAAGTCACGAGCAGTAATGTGACGGGCGAGCAGATGCAGCTCATTTTGCTCGCGAATGTAACCATAGCCTTCGTCAGGGCGGCCGCTATAAGAATAGTTTGTGCGAGTCAAGATGCCATTAGGAGCATCTTTCAAATCATATTTCCTGTAAGAATAATTGCCGGTTTCAAAATAGGCACCATTACCTTGAGCATCGATTACGCCGAAGTTGGCCTCCACGCCAAGCGGCTTTTTCAATTTGTTGAGCAATGCCTCAAAATCATCGACAGTAACGCACTCCTCAAGCGCTTTTTTCATCACAACACCCTCCTTGTCCATATCCTTTTCCTTCACATTGTCTTTGTTCAGGTTATAGGAGGCGGTGTTCATAATGGCAAAGCCTTTCTCATTGAAGCCCATCCATGCCGCACTATCTTTATAATCACGAGAATCAAACACGGCAATGAACTCAAATTTGCCTTTTGTTGCAATCTTGCGTTCAACGCGATTGTTCTGGTCACCTGTATCACGGTTCTTCCACAGCATCGGACGGCCGTTGGCGGTCAATCGACCTGACACGATTGCTGATGTGCATGCCCACGCACTCATCACTGACATCAGTAGTAGCAGGGTCAAAAATTGCTTTTTCATTAATCAAAATATTTAGTTTTTAGACTTCAAAATTACAAAACAATTTACAAACATCATCAAAAAACTTGAATTATTATTCATCTGATAAATCATCATTGATAATTAACCAAAATGGACGATACCTCATCCTTTCATAGAATTTAAGACAAGTATTCTCTGAATCTTCAATCCTGCCAGGTTCACGATTGTAACCTAACAGAATGCAACCTTCTGAATTTTTCTCTGTTAGGCCAGGATGAATACGAATGAACGTGAAGGAATCCACCCCATGAAGCAGCGGTATGCAGCCATGACGTGCCTTCTTACCAATCTTAAGTTTGGTCTTCGCAAAGGTCACATAATACTTACCGCACGGAATCGCCGTTTCGCCATACACTTTAGTTTCATGCTGATCAATCTTTCCGTTGTGATTTGTATCGCGAATAGTATCTTCTATCGCATCACAGATATACTCATTGTTTTTAGCGTCAAACAAATGTGAAATACAATATTTTTCTCTGCTATGCGTGCGACGCATGATAATTTTGGGTGCCGGCAAATGAAATGGAATATAATTCAGAATGTGTCTCATAAGCAAGATAAAAACGCTTTATAATCATTAATATTGTTTTTTTTAGACTTCAAAATTACAAAACACCTTATTAATATCAAAATTTGTTGTAACTTTGAATTCTAAAAATTGTAAAATGGACGAGTATATCTATTCAAAAGAAATAAAAGTTCGCGACTATGAACTTGATGCTGAAGGAGTTGTAAACAACGCCAACTATCTACACTACTTGGAGTACACTCGCCACTGTTTTTGCGAGATGGCCGGTTTTTCATTCCAACAAATGCGTGACGAGGGCATCGTGCCCATGTTGAGCCGCATTGAGGCCGACTATCGTAGACCCATGCGTAGTGGCGAAACAATCATCAGCCGATTATGGGTTGAATCCCAAGGCGTGCGATTCATTTTCCACCAAGACTTGTTTGATAAGGATTCCGGCGAACTTTCGGTTCACGCTATCGTTACAATCATTGCGCTCGAAAACGGAAAATTGAGCCGCGGCGAGCGTTTTAAGGAAGTCTTTAAAAACTATCTGAAATGAACTACGATCAGCTCACCTACCGTATCGCTTTTGCCTCAATTCGCGGCATGGGCTACGACCTTGCACGAAAGATTCTTGATGTAATTCCGTCAGAGCAAGAGTTTTTTGACATGAGTGAGTCGCAACTGATGCGCATCATTGGCTCTCGGTCTAAAATTCACGAGTCTTCCTATCGCAAGGCTTGCCTTGAAAAAGCACGGCGTGAACTTGATTTTGTCAATGAAAACCACATTAACACGACCTATTTTCTTGACGACAACTACCCCACCAGACTCACTCAGGCCACTGACGCACCCATCATGCTCTATTCCACAGGAAAATGCAACCTCAGTGCGCAACACATGGTGAGCATTGTAGGCACCCGCCATGCCACTGAATATGGTCGTCGTTTTTGTGACTCTCTCATTGCCGATCTGGCTGCATCGATGCCTGATGTGGTGATTGTCAGCGGACTAGCCTATGGCATTGATATTGCGGCGCACCGCGCTTCGCTACGTCATGGCGTGGCAACTGTGGGCGTGCAAGCACGCGGACTCAACAAGATTTATCCGAGCAATCACCGCAACGACGCGGCGGCAATTGTCAAGCAAGGGGGTGCCATCGTTACTGACTACACTTCGCAAGACGAGATTCATAAGGGCAACTTTGTGGCTCGCAATCGCATCATAGCTGCATTGAGCGACTGCACCGTCATCGTTGAGTCGGCCAATAAGGGCGGCTCGCTCATCACAGCCAATATTGCCACAAGTTACAATCGCGATGTCTTTGCATTGCCGGGACGCATCAACGACGAATATTCTAAAGGATGCAATCGCCTGATAGCAAACAATCAAGCGGCACTAATCACTTGTGCCGACGATCTGCTCAAAGCCATGAATTGGCAAGTGCGCGACCGCAAGAATGTGGAGTTAGAACTGTTCCCACAACTCAATGACGACGAACAGGCCATTGTCGACGCTATTAAAAACAAGGGTGACATCCATGTCAATGAACTGACCCAACAACTGGGCTGGCCTGTGTATCGTGTGATGAGTATGCTCGTTGATCTTGAATGCCGTGGCATCATTGACACCCTGCCCGGATGTCGTTATACCATCGCTTTATAGTTTGTAATTTATTTACCAGATTTTCAACATTATGGCTCTACACAATCTTTTCGGAATCGAAGGCGAAAGAATCGCTCGTGAATTTCTCATGAAGCAAGGAATGATTGTCCGTGAATCTAACTGGAGAATAGGTCATCTTGAGATTGATATCATTGCCGAAACTCCCGGCCGGCTTCACATCGTGGAGGTTAAATCACGATCTTCTGAAGAAACTTTTGATCCGGCCACAGCCATTAACGACAAGAAGATTCGGAATCTGGTCGCTGCCGGTAATGCCTATATAAACTATGTCAAGACGAACCTTGAAGTACAGTTTGATGTGCTTTTTATCATAGGCTCGCCCGACAACCCAAAAATTGAGTTCTTCCCTGATGCCATCATGCCACCTCTCAAAACATATAATGGACGGATTTAAATCCGCCCATTACATTTTTATAAATCTGTAATTATTTAAAATTTCAGCACATATTCCTAATCTACAAAATCTTAGTAGTTGCGAGCAAAAATCACACGACGGTGACTGGGTTTGCCGGTGTAGATGCATTTACCCTCTTCAGGTTTTGAATCCATGGGGATGCATCGAATGGTAGCCTTAGTCTCTTCCTTGATTTTCTCCTCGGTCTCAGTGGTGCCGTCCCAGTGTGCCAGAACAAAACCACCCTTTTCAATCTGAGCTTTGAAATCTTCCCAAGTATCTACAGTGTAGGTGCATTCTTCGCGGTGTTTCAGCGCTTTGTTGTAGATGCCTTGCTGAATGTCGTTAAGCAGGTTGACTACGGTATCTTCAATGCCATCGAGCGACACAGTCTCCTTCTCAAGTGTATCGCGACGCATCACCTCGACTGTATTATTCTCAATGTCACGGGCGCCCATTACCAAACGCACGGGAACACCTTTAAGTTCATAGTCGGCAAACTTGAAGCCCGGACGCTTGTTGTCGGCATTATCATATTTCACTGAGATACCCAGTTTCTTGAGGTTGTCAACAATGGGCTGCACCTTGGCATCAACCACTTTCAACTGCTCTTCATTCTTATAAATAGGAATAATAACAACCTGAATGGGAGCCAATTTGGGAGGCAGAACAAGACCATTGTCATCGCTGTGAGTCATGATAAGCGCACCCATCAATCGGGTCGATACACCCCATGAGGTAGCCCACACATAGTCAAGCTGATTCTCCTTGTTGATGAATTTCACGTCAAATGCCTTGGCAAAGTTCTGGCCCAGGAAGTGTGAGGTGCCGCTCTGCAAGGCCTTACCGTCTTGCATCATTGCCTCGATGGTGTAGGTTTCAAGAGCACCGGCGAAACGCTCGTTGGCAGTCTTCACACCTTTCACAACAGGGAGTGCCATATATTTCTCGGCAAAGTCGGCATAGACGTTAAGCATCTCGATGGCTTTAGCCTGCGCCTCCTCGCTTGTAGCGTGGGCGGTGTGACCTTCTTGCCACAGGAACTCAGCGGTGCGCAGGAACATGCGAGTGCGCATTTCCCAACGGAACACATTGGCCCACTGGTTCACCAGCAACGGGAGGTCGCGATAAGAGTTAATCCAGTTTCGATAGGTATTCCAAATTATTGTTTCGCTCGTGGGGCGAATGATAAGTTCTTCTTCAAGTCGAGCTTCAGGGTCTACAATCACGCCGGTGCCATTCGGGTCGGTCTTCAGACGATAGTGGGTGACCACGGCGCATTCTTTTGCAAAGCCTTTAACATGGTCGGCCTCACGGCTTAAAAAAGATTTGGGGATTAACAAGGGGAAATAAGCATTCTGGACACCTGTTTCCTTGAACATCATGTCGAGATGATGTTGCATTTTTTCCCAAATTGCATAACCATAAGGCTTGATAACCATGCAACCGCGCACTGCCGATTGCTCGGCAAGATCGGCCTTAATAACCAGGTCATTGTACCATTGAGAGTAGTTGTCGGCTCGTTTCGTTAAGTCTTTCAGTTCTTTTGCCATTGCAAATGTGTTTTTATATGTTGTCTTATTGATAATTATTTTGCGTTGATATTAATTCTGCCTTTCTTAGCCTGCTCTAACATCACCGTGTTGGGGACCAAATAGATTTCCAGCCGGCGGTTTTTGCGACGATTCTCCATAGAGTCGTTTTTCACATAAGGATCACTACCGCCCAGTGCATAGGGCACTACATAATCCACATCGCCATTGCGGTCAAACCAGTCAAAGACGGCATTCACGCGATTGTACGACATGCGCATCGTATATACTTCTGAACCGGTGTTGTCACTATGCATCACAAGGAGCATCTTGTAGAAACCCGGATTCTTCAGGAATTTCAGCATGGGTTTAAGCAATTCCTTTCCGTGACTTGTGAGCACCGAATCGTTTGGCTCAAACAACTGGTCAGCGGTGATGGTAATGACCAAAATTTCACCATCACGCATCGACTCCACATCATAGTTCGATTCTATCAAGCTCAAAGCTAATTTGTGCTGAAAATCACAGATGCGCATCGCATGCTTGTCGTTCTTGATTTCAGGTGTTTCGAGATTCTCGTCAAGCGACAAATCATAGATGTCAACCACTTTAGCTTGCCCGTTAATAGCCGCTGAAAGTGTCACAAATAATACTATTGCTATATTTATTAAATGTTTCATGCTCAATTTGTCATTGTTGTATTGTAATCAGTTCTTCAGGTAGATTCATGTGAATAACCTGCTCATCGGTATCAATGCCTTCAATAAAATCGTCAACAACCGGTATCAACACCTCGTTGCCGTCATTGCCCTGAACAACAAAGAGGACATTAGCAGTCGAGTCTTCAATATCAATAATCTTGCCCAAAAGATTGTCGCCTGTCATCACGTCATATCCAACGAGCAACTCGATTCCAATTTCGCTGTCATCGTCAGGCATTACAGCACTATACTCGCTTTTAAGAACATATATCTTTTTATTGACAAGTAAAGTCGCTTCTTGTTCGTTGCTGATGCCGTCAATCTGCAGAAGCATGGTTTGTGCCGATTTTTCGCGAATGCCTGCTACAAAGAATGGTACAAAGATTCCCTCAACCTGAACTATCAGGCATGAAAATGCCTTCATGCCGTCAATGTCAAAGTCCAGCGTTGCTGAGATTTCTCCATTGATACCATGAGACTTGTTAAACTGACCTATTTCTATGAGTTGGTCACGAACTATCATCGACTTTGTTTTTTATTTCTTCTTCTTTTTCTTGCCTTGTTGCTTAGATGAAGTGGCCGTTGGTGCTTCCTTAAACTGATGAAGTGAGTGCGTTGCCGTGCTCAATGCAATCTTGCCCTTGGAATAATAGGCAAGGTCATTGAATATCTTCTCATCATCAACATCTTCTTTATTGATTTGGAAAATTTGCTTCTTCATGTGATTGGCAATGAGCATAATCAAGGCATCTTTCTCCTCGCCATCCGGATACTCTACAGCACGTTCAATCATGCGTTCAATCAGTTTTCCATAATGACGCATTTTAATCCGTTCCAGTTTGTAAGGCATGGGATCTGGCTTGGTGTCTAAAGTCTCGGCCTTCACCACTTCAAAGGGGAAATCAATATCGAGCTTGAAATCGCTCATAATTGCCAGGTGATCCCACAACTTGTGAGCATAGTCGGGCTCATCGCGCAACTGCGGAAACAGGTTGCCCATTGTGGCTATGATGGAATAAGCGCATTTTGTGCGCTCTTCTCGATCCTCTATGGTACAGCAGTAATCCACCATTTGCTGGATATTGCGGCCATACTCCGGCAAGGCAAGTTTCTTGAGTTGTGAATTGTATTGAAACATTATTTTATGTTATTTAATTCGTTAAAAACGCAAAGTTAGTCATTATATTTCACTTATAACACTTTTTTCCTTGACTTTGTCGCTTGAAATTCCTTTAAATAAAGTGGTGTAGAGTAAGCAACATCTATGAAATCTCTTTCACGATAAGCTTTTTCAGCAAGAGCCAGCATGTCACAAGCCACAGGTTTTACACCTTGCTTAAACATGGCATTTTCATGATGCAAAACTTCAGCAACTTTATCGCTACCGTTTCCGAAAAACAAGATTTTTCGACGCTGGAGTAAATCGGCAAAACTTTGAGCATCAATAATCATAGACTGCGGTTCAAGCACTTCGTCAAGGCTTTGGTCATAGACAGCCGTGTAAACCTCCATGCGACGTGCATCAATCATGGGCGCATAGAGTACGTCGTCGTCAAGAAACTCGCTGAACATCACACTCGTGGTCATCAGGCGCAATGTATTGATGCCTATCAACGGAACTCCCAACCCAAATGCCAGGCCCTTAGCTTCAGATAAGCCTATGCGCAAACCTGTATAGGAACCGGGGCCCATGCTCACTGCGATAGCGTCAATCGTCAGTTCGCGGGTGCGAGCATATTGCAACACGTCATTGATATAAACATTCAACAACGTGGCGTGCGACGGTCCGTCGTAGTTTTCGTGGTGTTCAAGCACTCCACCATCTTGTGTGAGAGCCACTGAACAGACTTCGGTTGAGGTCTCAATATTTAATATTGTAGCCATGCTTTGAAAAATTCTGTGCAAAATTACGAAAAAAACTCGCTTTTTTTACCCAGTTTAGGAATATTAGCAGTAAATTTGCGAAAAAAACGATACTATGATATTATCAATGACCGGATTTGGTAAGGCAGTGTCCATCTTTAACAATAAGCGTATCACTGTTGAAATCAAATCTCTTAATAGCAAACAGCTCGACTTGATTGCAAAGATTCCACAAGTCTATCGTGAAATGGAACTGGACATTCGCAACTCAATTGCCGAGACAATTAAACGTGGTAAAGTAGACCTATTTATTTCATGCGAACCCATTGAAGGTGGAACTTCTGCTTCAATCAGCGTTGAAACAATTAAACACTATAAAGCTCAAATTGAGTCCCTGTCGCAAGAACTGAACATTCCCACTCCCACCGATTGGTATGCGACACTGTTGCGACTGCCCGATGCACTTCACTCTGATGTTAACGCTAACGAAATTAGCGATGAGGAGAAACAGGAACTCCATCAGCTGATTAACAAGGCTCTCGACAACCTCATTGCTTTCCGCACGCAAGAGGGTGAGCGGCTTGAGCGTTTCTTTGAGGAAAAGATAGAGTGCATTCAGGGTCTTTACAATCGCGTTCCTGAATATGAAGAAGCACGAATTGCGAAAATCAAAGCACACATCCTTGACTCACTACAGAAACTTGAGGGCGTTAATATCGACAACAATCGGTTTGAGCAAGAATTGATTTACTATATCGAGAAACTTGACATCACTGAGGAGAAGATAAGATTGCAGAATCACCTCAACTACTTCCTTGAGACCCTTCATAACGCTCATGAGCAAGGCAAGAAACTGGGATTCATTGCACAAGAGCTTGGACGTGAAATCAACACGATGGGCTCAAAAGCCAATCAAGCCGAGTTACAGAAACTCGTTGTGGCAATGAAAGACAATCTCGAACAAATCAAAGAACAAGTTTTGAACGTCCTATGAAAAAACAAGGCAAACTCATCATCATTACCGCTCCTTCAGGCAGTGGTAAATCAACCATCATCAACCGCTTGATTCAAGACGACAATTTAAGGCTGCAATTCTCAGTATCGGCCACTACCCGACCCCGCCGTGGCGACGAACAGCATGGCAAGGAATACTATTTCCTCACGCTTGACGAGTTCAACAAGGCCATTGAAAACGACGAGTTGGTTGAGTATCAAGAAGTCTACCCAGGACGTTTCTACGGCACATTGAAGAGTGAAATCAAGCGCATTAACAAGTTGGGAAATAACGCAATGCTCGACATTGATGTGCTTGGTGCGTTGAATGTCAAGAAACTTTATGGCGACCATGCACTGGCCATCTTCATCAAGGCCCCAAGCATTGAGGTCCTGCGTGAGCGACTGGTGAAACGCGGCACCGATTCTCCTGAAGATATTGAAAACCGAATCAACAAGGCTGAATTTGAGCTCAAATTCGCCACTCAGTTCGATCATATTGTGGTTAACGACATCCTCGACGATGCCGTAAATCAAGCACATCAATTAATCACCGAGTTTATCAAGTAACTTTAAAAGGAGACGCAAGTTATGAAAGTGGGCATCTTCGGTGGGTCTTTCAACCCCATTCACATAGGACATGCCATTATCGCCAGCCACGTGATTCAGCACTCCGACCTTGATCAGTTATGGCTCATGGTCGCACCGCTAAATCCCTTGAAACAGCCCTTGAATGACAACTCCTACGATATTCATCGGCTGAGAATGGCCGAACTCGTCTCCCGCCACATCAACGGAATTGAAACCAGTGCCTTTGAATTTTCACTACCCCGACCTTCTTACACAGTAAACACCCTTCAAGCCCTGCAAGAAAAATTCCCTAACCACGAGTTCACGCTCGTGATTGGTGCCGACAACTGGGCCGTCTTCAACAAATGGAAAGATTGGCAAACAATTCTTGCCAATTATGACATCCTCATTTATCCCAGGCTTGGTTTCGATGTGAATATTCCCGAAGAATATTCGCAACGCGTGAAACTCACCGACGCTCCCATCATTGAAGTCTCATCAACACGCATCAGAGACGGTTTGGCTTGTGGTGAGTCAATGCGTTTCTATGTGCCCGATGATGTGTATAATTATATTCAAGTAAATCATTTGTATCAACATGAACAATCAGTCACAATTGCCCCCAAATAGCCTCACCTTCATAGCACTGGCCAACGAATATTGCCAAACCGTTGAAAACATACACGACTTTGACCGCAATACATTGGTCTCTGCCATGCTTAAACTGCTACCGCGGCTTTATATTGTTGCCACTGACATCAACAACCCGCTATCGGCTATTGATGTAGACATTCAATTCGCCCTCGACGAGCAGACCTATGAGCATGCTCGTGAGCTGATAAGTGCAGTGATGGCTCAAGACGATGTCTATCTTGAAGTTTTTGAAGAAGACATGAAATATAGCGATACACCCATTGCCGCAACAGTGAGTGAAAATTTGGCTGACCTATACCAAGAATTTTTCAACCTCATCTACTCGGTGAAGGACGCCGACACTGAAACCCAGATTCAACTCCTGACCCTGTGCAAAGAAAACTTCAAAGAATACTGGGGGCAAACACTCTGCAACGTGATGCGTGCATTGCATGCCATTTCTTGTGAAAGCCACAATAATGACAACTAATTTTAAAACAACCACATAATTATGGATCTCAATCAAGCATCAAAAAACAACAAGCAAATTCAACCGCTCCTCGATTTCATGAATGTGAGTCCCTGCAATTTCCTTGCAATCAACCACATTAAGCAATTGCTCAATGAAGCGGGATTTCAAGAGAAAAAACTTGACGAACCTCTCAAAGTGAAAAATGGCGACAAATTCTTTGTAACCAAAAACGACTCTGCCATTTTTGCCATAACGGTAGGTAAGAAGAAACTCAATGAGACCGGCGTTAAAATCATCTCAGCACACAGTGACTCCCCGGGTTTCAGAGTGAAACCTCATGCCGAGATCAAGACTGAAGGCGGTATCATCAAGCTCAATACCGAGGTCTATGGTGGTCCCATCCTCTACACTTGGTTCGACCGCCCATTATCGCTTGCCGGCCGTGTGATTCTGCGTGGCAATGATGCGCTGCACCCCATCACTAAACTGGTAAAAATCGACCGACCT
This sequence comes from uncultured Bacteroidales bacterium, assembly GCA_946412245.1. GTDB lineage: Bacteria > Bacteroidota > Bacteroidia > Bacteroidales > Muribaculaceae > Sodaliphilus. Next base: position 47,452 of record CAMKGM010000007.1, on the reverse strand, counting down.
TTGCTCACAATTCCTCATCTGGCCATCCACTTCAACCGTGCCGTGAACGAGGGCAACAAGTTATCGAAACAAAAAGACATGCTTCCCATCATCGCTAAGGTGAACAATGCACTTGAGGCCGACAACCTCCTCTTGAATGTGGTCGCACAAGAACTGGAAGTGAAGATGGAAGATATCTTGGATTTTGATTTATTCCTCTACGATGTACAGCCTGCTTGCACATTCGGACTGAACAACGAGTTCGTTTCTTCAGGACGTCTGGACGATCTGAGCATGGCACAGGCAGCCATTGAAGCCGTCACTAATGTGACCGACACTGAAAGCACTTGCGTCGCTGCCATCTTTGACAACGAGGAAACCGGCAGCGGAACCAAACAAGGCGCAGCTTCACCGGTGCTGGCCAACGTACTCATGCGCCTCAATGAGGCACAAGGCGGCAACTACGACACCTTCTGTCAAGCCATCGCCAAGTCGTTCATGATCTCGGCCGACAACGCTCATGCATTCCATCCCAACTACCCCGAGAAGTATGATCCAACTAACCATCCCGTTCTGGGTGGAGGCCCTTGCATTAAGATCAATGCCAATTGCAAGTACATGAGCGATGCTCACTCGGCTGCCATCTTCCGCTCGCTTTGCGAAGATGCCGGTGTTCCTTTCCAGTATTTCGTTAATCACAGCGATGTGGCCGGTGGCTCCACTTTGGGCAACATTTTCACCGGACAAGTCGACATTGAGGGCGTGGATGTGGGCAGTCCCCTGCTTGCCATGCACTCTGCTCGCGAGACCGCATCTGTAGCCGACCATCTGAACATGATTAAGGTCTTCAAGCAATTCTTCGCTTAAATTCGCCCTTTTCTCAATTTTTATGACTAACTTTGTCTGTTTGTTTTGATAACAACTCATTAAAAACATATAATCATGTACGACGAACAACTTTTATCAGAAGTCACCCTCAAGGCCAAGCAATGGCTCGGTGAGGGTTATGATGACGCTACGAAAGCTGAAGTTGAACGTATGCTCAACAACGACGACAAGACCGACCTTATTGAGTCTTTCTACAAGAATCTTGAGTTCGGAACAGGTGGTTTACGTGGCATCATGGGAGCCGGTTCCAATCGCATGAACATCTACACTGTGGGCATGGCCACTCAAGGCCTGGCCAACTACTTGAAGGAAGCTTTCAAGGACTTGGAGCAAATCAAGGTAATCGTTGGACACGATGTGCGCAACAACAGCCGCCTGTTTGCTGAAACGGTTGCAAACATTTTCTCAGCCAACGGCATCAAGGTCTATCTTTTCGAAGGCCCACGCCCCACGCCTGAAGTCTCTTATGCCATTCGTCTGCTCGGTTGTCAAAGTGGTGTCAACATCACCGCCTCGCACAACCCCAAGGAGTACAACGGCTACAAAGCATACTGGGACGACGGTGCTCAAGTGGTGTCACCTCACGATGTGAACATTATTGACAATGTGAATCGCATTCAGGATGTGAGCGAAATCAAATTTGAGGGTAATCCAGACCTCATTGAAATAGTAGGTGAAAACATCGACGCTCAATACATTGAGCAAATCCACACGCTCTCACTCAGTCCTGATATCGATAAGCGTCAGCACGACCTCAAAATCGTCTACACACCCATCCATGGTGTGGGACGTGACATCGTGCCTCGCTCAATCATGCGCTGGGGATTTGACAACATCATTCACATTCCCGAACAGGATGTGATGAGCGGAGACTTCCCCACTGTGGTGCAGCCTAACCCTGAAATGCGCAGTGCCATGGAAATGGCCATCGCAAAAGCCGAGGAGGTCCAGGCCGACATCGCACTTGCAAGCGACCCCGATGCTGACCGCATTAGCGTGGTGTTCAAGAACAATAAGGGTGAATATGACCTGGTGAACGGTAACCAGATTCAGCTCATTTTCCACTACTACCTCATCACTCGCAATGCCGAGCTCGGTCGTCTCAACCGTGACCGCGACTACATTGTCAAGACCATTGTTACCAGCGAGACCATTAGCCGCATCGCCAAGAAGCAGGGCATTAAATTGTATGACTGCTACACCGGCTTCAAGTGGATTGCAACCGTGATGAGAGACTTGGAAGGCACCAGCGCACGCTATCTGGGCGGCGGTGAAGAAAGCTACGGTTTCCTACCCGAAGACTTCTGCCGCGACAAGGACTCAGTTTCGTCAATACCCCTCATGTGCGAGATTGCCGCTTGGGCCAAGGATCGTGGCCAGACCATGAACGAGATGCTCATCGAACTCTACAAGACCTACGGCTATAGCAAGGAACGTGGCATCAGCGTGGTTCGCACCGGCAAGAGCGGTGCCGAGGAAATTGTGGCCATGATGAAGAACTTCCGCGAGAACCCGATGAAAGAAATTGACGGTTCTCCCGTGGTCCTCATCAAGGACTTCCAGCTGCTTGAGCAGAAAGACCTGAAGACCGGCAAAGTGGAGAAAATCGACATGCCCACCACCTCCAATGTGCTGCAATACTACACCGAAGATGGTACCAAGGTATCGATTCGCCCCTCAGGCACCGAGCCCAAGATCAAGTTCTACATCGAAGTTCACGATGTAAATTGGGACGGCAACGACTACGATGCCAAGAATGATTGGGGCGATGCTAAACTTGACCGCATTGCACACGATTTGGGCATTGCTTAATTAGAGATTAACTTTAATACCAATTTTATTAATCATGACAAATAACATTAAAACTTTACGTGATTCTGCGGCCATGCGCTGGACGGCTCTGCTGCTCCTGGCATTGGCCATGTTCTGTTCCTACATTTTCATGGACATCCTCTCGCCCATCAAAGACCTCATGCAAGAAACACGAGGTTGGGATTCGACCTCGTTCGGCCGTATGCAAGGCTCTGAGGTGTTCTTGAATGTGTGGATTTTCTTCCTCATCTTCGCAGGTATTATCCTCGACAAGATGGGTGTACGCTTCACTGCCGTGCTCTCTGGAGCTGTAATGTTAGTTGGAGCCATCATCAAGTGGTATGCTGTGAGCGACAGTTTCATCGGCTCTGGCCTTGAGCAGTGGTTCAATACACACCTTAACTGGGGTCCACTATTTGGCCAGGAATGGCTCGACATTCTGCCCTTTGCCGACGGCATGCCGGCATCGGCTAAACTGGCTTCTTGCGGCTTCATGATTTTCGGCTGTGGTTGTGAAATGGCCGGTATCACTGTGAGCCGCGGTATTGTCAAGTGGTTCAAGGGCCGCGAAATGGCACTGGCTATGGGTTCTGAGATGGCTCTCGCACGCCTGGGTGTTGCCACCTGTATGATTTTCTCGCCCTTCTTCGCTAAGCTGGGCGGCTCGGTGAGTGTGAGCCGTTCAGTGGCCTTTGGTGTGGTACTTCTCTGTATTGCCCTCATCATGTTTGTTGTTTACTTCTTCATGGACAAGAAACTCGACAAGCAAACAGGTGAAGCCGAGGAAAAAGACGAACCCTTCAAAGTCAAAGATATTGGCAAAATCCTCACCGACAGTGGCTTCTGGATTGTTGCCCTGCTTTGTGTGCTTTATTATAGCGCTATTTTCCCCTTCCAGAAATATGCTGTGAACATGCTCCAATGCAACTTGACGCTTACTGAACCAGGTGCCGACTCGTTCTGGGCCAGCAGTTCGGTGACAATCGTGCAGTATATCATCATGCTCGTTGTGGCAGCTGCAGGTTTCGCCAGCAACTTCATGAAGCAGAAAGGCCCCAAATATGGTCTTCTTGCCATATCGATCATTGCCCTTATCACTTATTGCTACATGGGCTATATGCGCCAGTCGGCCGAGGCCATCTTCGCCGTATTCCCGCTGCTTGCAGTGCTCATCACTCCCATCCTGGGCAGTTATGTTGACCACAAGGGTAAGGCAGCCTCGATGCTCGTGCTGGGCTCGCTGCTGCTCATCGCCTGCCACCTCACATTCGCATTTGTGCTGCCCAGGTTCGAGAGTAGCCCCGTTGGTGGTATTGCTGTTGCTTACATCACCATTCTGGTGCTCGGCGCCTCGTTCTCGCTCGTGCCCGCTGCATTGTGGCCCAGCGTTCCCAAGTTGGTTGACTCTAAGGTTATCGGTTCGGCCTATGCGCTCATCTTCTGGATTCAGAACATTGGTCTGTGGCTCTTCCCTCTGGTCATTGGCATCGTGCTCGACAACACCAACGAAGGTGTGACCGACCCCACCAAGTTCGACTACACCTGGCCGCTCGTTATGCTGGCTTGCCTGGGCATTGCAGCCCTGCTTCTCGGCTTGCTCCTCAAGGTCATCGACAAGAAGAAAGGCATTGGTCTTGAAGAACCCAACATCAAACCCGAAGAAGCTCCTACTGCTAAAGCTGAAGCTTAATCTTTCAGTCTAACACATCTAAGGGCATGTGCCTTCGTGGTGCATGCCCTTTATAAAATAATAGTGTAATATAAATTTAAAAATCACATGAGAGAAAAGATTAAAGAAACCATTGCCACCAAAGCCTGGGCACGCTGGACCGTGCTTGCCATCGTCTCGTTCACTATGATGGCCGGCTATATCGTTGCCAAGGAAATGTCACCTTTACAATTCATGCTCGAAAAGTCAACTGCCGATGGCGGTATGAACTGGACAAGCGGTGAGTTTGGCATCTTTGCCGGGTCACGTGGTTTCTTTAATGTTTTTCTACTCATGCTCTTTGTTGGCGGCATCATTCTCGACAAGAAAGGAGTGCGATTCACCGGCATACTCTCTTGCATACTCATGCTGGCCGGCGCAGCTGTTGTGTATGGGGTTATTGCCTTCACTTCGCCCAATCCCTTGTGGAATGTTCCACTACTCGGCACTGTCAAGCAGCAAGTGGCCCTTGCTTCTTTAGGATTCGCATTTTTCGGCATCGGCTATGAGATGTGTGGCATTACGGTCTCTAAAGTGGTTGTTCGTTGGTTTTCAGGCAAGGAAATGGCACTGGCCATGGGACTGCAAGTGTCAATGGCACGACTCGGAACGGCATTGGCATTAGGGTGCAGCCCCATCATCGCTCTCAAGTGGGGGCTTTCTGTTCCCATTATGATTGGTGTATTCAGTGTGGGCGTTGGACTCATCGCCTATCTTTACTACTGCACAATGGACCGCCGTCTTGACAAAGTCACCGGCAATCTTGCCGCACAAGACGAAAATGCCGAAGACGAGCGATTCCATTTTGCCGACATGAAAATCACCATCAAGAATCCGGGCTTTTGGCTCATAACGCTCTTGTGCTTGTTCTACTACTCGGCCCTATACCCCTTCCTTGACTTTGCCACCAAACTCATGATTTCAAAGTATGGCGTTGATGATCATTTGGCAGGCCTTATTCCCGCCATCCTTCCATTCACATCAATTGTACTCACCCCTCTTTTTGGCGCCTGGTGCGACAACAAAGGGCGCAGTGCCACCATGATGCTCATTGGTAGCGTCATGCTCACTTTAGTGCTCGTTGTCTTCGCCTTGCCCAGCAACTATAGTGTGCTGGCTGTTACCCTCATGTGTATTTTGGGCATCGCATTCTCGCTCCTCCCCGCTGCTTTGTGGCCTGCTGTTCCCAAGATTGTGCCCATGAAGCAACTCGGAACCTCTTACTCCATCATCTACTACATCCAGAACATCGGACTCATCCTAATTCCTATTCTCATCGGTAAGATTAACGAGCACAACACCATCCATGGCATCACCGATTACACGGCATCCATGTGGATTTTCACCTTTATCGGTCTTCTTGCCATTATCACTTCAGTGCTACTGTTACGTGCCGATCGCAAGCACCACTATGGTCTACAGTTACCTAACATCAACAAATAAGGATATTACACCCATGTGCTCAACTCATCAAGAAAAAATATTGCGACACATCGACAAACCCATTTTTCACCTCGTGGGTCAAGTGGCCGATTCTATGCAACGCCCTTGCTATGTGGTCGGTGGCTATGTTCGTGATATTTTCCTAAATCGCACGAGCAACGACATTGATTTTGTAACTGTAGGTAGTGGCATCGAAGTTGCTAAGGCTGTCGCTGACAAGATTGGTCGCAAGAACTCATCGCTTGCAGTTTTCAAGACTTACGGCACTGCTCAAGTCAAGGCTTTTGGATTGGAGCTTGAATTTGTCGGCGCACGGCGTGAATCTTATCGGCACGATAGCCGAAACCCCATTGTTGAAAACGGAACCCTTCAGGATGACCAGCAACGACGCGACTTCACGGTCAATGCTATGGCGATATCGCTCAACGCCGACTACTTCGGCGAATTGCTCGACCCCTTCGATGGGATTGGAGATATGAAACAGCGCATCATTCGCACACCGCTAAACCCCGACATCACTTTCAGTGACGACCCTTTGCGCATGATGCGAGCCGTGCGATTTGCCACACAACTCAACTTCGACATTTTCCCTGACACGTTTCAAGCCATTAAGCGCAATGCGCAACGCATTAATATCATCACCCGTGAACGCATTGCCGACGAACTGATGAAAATTGTGCGGGCTCCACACCCCTCGCGTGGACTGATTATGCTGCATGACTGCGGTCTTCTAAAACTCATCTTCCCTGAACTTGAAGCACTTTCGGGTGTTGACTACTCGCATGGACGAAGCCATAAAGACAACTTCTTGCACACTATGCAAGTGCTTGACAATGTAGCGCAGCAAACCGACAACGAGTGGCTCAGATGGGCGGCTATCATGCACGACATCGGGAAACCCGCCACTAAGCGATGGGATGAACAGCAAGGATGGACCTTCCATAACCACAATTTTGTGGGTGAAAAGATGATTCCTAAAATTTTCAGTCGTATGCGATTGCCGCTCAACGAGCACATGAAATATGTCAAGAAACTCGTCGGACTTCATATGCGCCCCATTGCGCTTGTTGAAGACGAGGTAACTGACTCGGCGGTGCGACGACTGTTATTTGATGCCGGCGACGACATTGACGATCTCATGCTTCTGTGTAACGCCGATATCACTTCAAAGAATGAAGAGAAAGTAAAGCGATTCCGCGACAACTTCCTGCTCGTCAAGCAAAAACTGATTGATATTGAAGAAAAGGACCGTGTTCGTAATTTCCAACCACCCATTGACGGACAAGAGATTATGGAGATTTTCGGGCTGCAACCGTCACGGCCTGTAGGAATCATCAAGGATGCCATCAAAGATGCAATACTTGACGGCACCATTCAGAACGATAGGGAACAAGCCTACGCTTTCATGCTCAACAAAGCCCAAGAGATAGGACTATCTCCTGTCAATAGGGATTCAAAGTAAAAGTGGCTGTTTTCTACACAACTCGCTCAATTCCTCACAACATCACAAGAACAGGTATTGGCACACGGCCTGACACTGTATACATGATATCGCTTAAGTATGTGCTGCGACCGCTATACATATATTTCCCATCAAAGGTAAACAAGATGTCGCTCATGTATGTGCTCCTGCCACGATACAGGTATTTCCCGTCCCACGTGCACAGAATATCGCTCATATAAGAACTCCTGCCGCGATACAAATACTTGCCGTCCCACGTGCACAGAATGTCGCTCATGTATGTACTGTTGCCACGATACAGGTATTTCCCGTCCCAGGTGTACAGAATATCGCTCATATAGGTGCTATTGCCTCGATACAGATGTTTCCCGTCCCAAGTATAAAGAATGTCACTCATATATGTGCTACGACCGCTATACACTCTTGTTACGGCCATTGATGACACTGAAATGCACAATAGAGCAAGGGTTAGGACGCTTTTGCTAATTAATGTCAAGAGGTGATTCTTCATAGTCCAACGAATTTTAGTGACGCAAATATAATGAAACATGACAAGAAATAGAAAAATTTTACTTAATTTTGCATCATCAACCACCATTAACTATCAGTCAAGTGAAAAACGATAGAGTAGCCGAAATAAAAAAAACGCTCGTACAACTGGTCAAATATGGCATCATTGGCGTGAGCAACACGGTGATTACTTTAGTCACCTTCTATGTGCTCAACACGCTCTTGAATGTACCTTATGTGCCTGCCAATGTCACCGGCTATGTGTTGGGGGTTGCTAATAGTTTCTTCTGGAATCGAACTTGGGTATTTAAGAACAAAAACGACTGGAAACGTCAGGCTGTGCTCTTTATTATCGGCTTCCTCATTTGTTGGGGACTGCAAATTCTGTTCAGTTGGGTTCTGCTTGAAATGTGCGACATGAAGAATCTCACCATCAGCTGGCTACCCATGAAGAAGGCCGGCCAAAACATTGTCATGGTACTCGCTATGGTTGTCTACACGCTGGCCAACTATGCCTTCAACCGCACGTTCACTTTCAAAGAACGTCAATAACTTCTCACTTTTGATGTCGGTTCATCGTGGGGCATCAGCCGCCGAGCATCATTTGCTTGAACGAGTGATGATAATGCCCACATCATTCACTCCAGGCAATATATCATCTGTCTGCATCCCATTCCACACGACTACTCTTTTAAACAGTTTATGCGACAATCCTTGAGCCAGTAACCGTTCACACTGGTAAAATGAGCCGAAACCCTTGCCCAGCCAATTGCCATGAGCATCGGCAACAGCAAAATCTAAAAGATATCGTTTAGCCTTTCCCTCTTCTGATATCAAATCGACTGCCAATGACAGGTTTCGATAAGGATATTGCGGTGTGTATCGAACCGCAACCTTGATATCATACAAGTCTTGGTCGTTCAAGCTATCCGGCGAGAAATGCAATGGCGTTTTCACTGCCCAACCTTGTTGAGGCATTGTGTAAAAACGCGAATAACTGTCATTCACACCGGTGCACCCTACCGACGCTATCGCCATTAACACGGCAACGCAAAGCCCAAGAGCTTTGCGCTGCATCGTGATAATCTTGTGTCCGTAATATAAACCCAAATGATTCATAGCTTTTATGAATTAGGTGTTTGCTTGGGCTTTTGCTCAGACTTAGGCCGACCGTTCTGACCATTTCGGCGTTGTGATTGACGGTTATGTTGTTCTCCGTTTCCAATCTGCGGCCGTTGCTTATGGGCATTGCCGACTTGGCGCTGACCTCCGTTCTCAGGACGTGGTTTTGCCTCATCTACCTTTCGGTCTGCATTCGGTGCTTTTGCATCATGATTCTCAGCCTGAGGCTTATTCTTGTTCTTATTCTTTCCTCCTCGGCTTGATTTCTTTTTCTTCTTGTCAAAGCGGCTGATGCTGTCTTGACCTATGATGTCGCCAAATGCCTTGATTTCAACCGGGCGTGAAGTGCCGTCGCCTTCCAACTTGTCAGGCTTCTCTCCATTCTTGTTCAGCGCAATCACCTCATAGGCACGATCGGCACTGATGGTCACTAAATTGTCAGGAGCATTCTTCTCGGTCGAGTAGGTTATCTCGCGCTTGAACATATCGGTCTTGAAATGGAAGTACACTTTATCCTTGGTTTCAAGACGAATATCTCGCGGTGGCATCTGTTTTGAAATCTCAACATATGAATCAACTTCAAAATTAATGCAACACTTGAGTTTTGCACATTGACCGGCAAGTTTCTGTGGATTAAGAGAAATATCTTGATAACGCGCAGCACTGGTAGCGACCGACACAAAATTGGTCATCCAGCTGGCACAGCACAACGGACGACCGCAAGGACCTATGCCCCCTATCCTACCCGCCTCTTGACGCGCGCCTATCTGCTTCATCTCAACCCGAATCTTGAACACATCGGCAAGCACCTTAATCAGTTGCCTGAAATCGACTCGCTCGTCGGCAATATAATAGAAAATAGCCTTATTGCCGTCGCCCTGATACTCCACATCGCCTATCTTCATCTTCAGATTCAAATCGGCAGCAATCTTACGTGAACGTATCATAGTGTCGACCTCGCGGGCTTTTGCTTGCTCAAATCTTTCCAGGTCGGCCGGCTTTGCTTTGCGAAAGACACGCAGAATCTCTACATCGGGTTTCAGATTTGCCTTCTTCATCTGCAGTTTCACAAGGCTTCCGGTCATTGACACCCGGCCAATGTCGTGACCGGGGTTGGCCTCAACTGCAACCATGTCACCTTCCTTCAATGGCAGGTGTGACGAGTTGCGGTAGAATCCCTTACGAGTGTTCTTGAAATGCACTTCCACATATTCTGTTTCAGTAGCATTGCCGGGTATATCAGCAAGCCAATTATAGGCATGCAAATTACACCTCGTGTCGCAATCACATGAACACTTGTCGCACGTCACGCATTTATCTGGCGTGACCATGGGGTTACTTTCGTTACTTGAATTCTCAACGTTCATCTCGTAACGCTTTTACTTGGCATAACTCACCGAACGGGTCTCACGAATCACGGTGATGCGCACCTGGCCCGGATAGGTCATCTCGTCTTGTATCTTCTGAGCGATTTCGGTTGACAGCTTTTCAGTCTCAGCATCGCTAATCTTGTCGGCGCCAACAATCACGCGCAGTTCGCGGCCGGCCTGAATGGCATACGTCTTCACAACGCCGGGATAAGACATGGCAAGATGCTCAAGGTCATTCAATCGTTTGATGTAAGCTTCCACCACTTCACGGCGAGCACCGGGACGTGCACCTGAGATAGCATCACACACTTGAACAATGGGAGCATACATACTCGTAGCCTCTTCCTCATCGTGATGCGCTCCTATGGCATTACAAATGTCTGCTTTCTCTTTATATTTCTCGGCCAACTTCATGCCAAGCACTGCGTGTGGCAGCTCGGGCTCATCATCAGGCACCTTGCCTATATCATGCAACAGACCGGCACGGCGAGCTTTCTTAGGATTCAAGCCCAGCTCACTTGCCATGATGGCACACAAATTTGCGGTCTCGCGTGAATGTTGTAGCAAGTTTTGACCATAGCTCGAACGATACTTCATCTTGCCAATAAGTCTAATCAGTTCAGGATGCAAGCCATGAATACCCAAGTCAATGGCAGTGCGCTTGCCGGTTTCTATAATTTCTTCTTCTACTTGTTTGCGAACTTTCGCCACAACTTCCTCGATACGGGCAGGGTGAATGCGACCATCTGCCACCAACTGATGCAGGGCCAAACGGGCAATTTCACGGCGAACAGGGTCAAAGCCTGACAGCACTATCGCCTCGGGAGTATCGTCAACGATAATCTCTATGCCTGTAGCTGCCTCAAGGGCGCGAATATTACGTCCCTCTCGACCTATAATGCGGCCCTTGATATCGTCATTGTCAATGTGGAACACCGTCACCGCATTCTCAATCGCCGTCTCAGTGGCGACTCGTTGTATCGTCTCGACAATAATGCGCTTGGCCTCTTTGTTGGCGGTCATCTTGGCATCGTCCATGATATCGTTGATATAAGATGCCGCGGCTGTCTTCGCTTCATCTTTCAGACTCTCAACCAGCTTTTCCTTGGCTTCTTCAGCGCTCAAACCGCTAACATGCTCAAGGGTGTCACGCACGCTCTTCTCCATCTTGTCAACTTCCTTCTTGCGAAGCTCAAGCACGTTGATTTGATTATCAAGATTTACTTTCAAGGCGTCGGTCTCGCTCTTCTTGCGCTGCAACTCCTGTTGTTGCTGATTCATTTGAATCTCTCTTTGCTTGAGTTTGGCTTCGCTGGCCTGGACCTTGGCAAGACGCGCATTGGCCGTTTTCTCGGCCTCGCTCTTAATTGACAGTCCTTCTTCCTTTCCCTTTATCACTTCATTGTTCTTGAGAACTTCAGCCTCAAGTTTGGCCTTTTCAATAATTGTGTTGGCCTGTGATTTTGAATTTTTTCTCGTTGCGTATACCGCACCGCAAGCTCCTATGGCCAGCGCTGCTATCGCAATTACTATAACTATTATAGTGTTCATTATAAATAATTTAGATAAAAATATATAAAAAATGCACCCTCAAACATCATGAACTGTCACGAGTGACACATCATGAGTCATGAGTGGTGCAGGAACCTTATTATTTTACAAACGTTAGTTTCTTATATCTTAACAACGATTTCATCGAGCTTTTGCTCAAAATCGTTGATAAACTCGTTTGTGGCGACATTGTCTCGATATGCCTGAGCATACAGGCGTGCAAACTGAAACGCAACGCGAGCCATCACCTCCTCTGAAGTGCTTGAATTACGAAACCGTTCCATCCACTTGTTCCACAACGTGTTAACAAGTTTCTCGGTTTCTCTATACTGAGGCTCGTCTTCACGGCTGATACTCAACGCTATAGGTTTCACATCAGCCAGCCTTATCATGATATTTATCTTATCGTCAGCTGCCATAGTAGCATCGTCATTCGTTCAGTTGTGAGATACATCGGTCAATGTCCCGCACCAAACTGGAAATGATGGCTTTGGCCGATTTTGCGCTTTCAGCATCGGGAGCTATGTTATGAGCAACCTTCAAGTAGCGGTTGTCTATCTCTAAATGCTCGCCTTCTTTACGCAAACGCTCTACCTCTGACTGCAATTGGGCAACTTGCTCAACAAGATGCTTATTCTCATCTTCTAAAGCATGATATTTCTCAATCAAGATATTGCTCTTGTTGACAATTCGGGCCAGCGTTTCTTGTAGTTCCGAAGCCATTTCTTTCCAAAATTTTACAAAAGTAACACTTTTTGCCCACTCACACAAAATTTTTATTCTTCATTTAGATTTTTTTAATATTTAAAATTATATTTTCATTTTATAATAACTACGCAGAGCTCCTGCCATTTCTTAAAAATTGCAAATAAGGGTTGACGAAAATAAATAATATTCCGAAATTTGCACAGAATTAGGCTAAATGAACTATTAACAAACTAAAAATTAATTGTTAGGACAATGATACTCATTCAAAAAAGTGCACTGCAAAAGATGCGTGCCGACTACCAACCACAGCTTCCTGATTCACTTAAAGGAGCTGTGAAAGTCGTTAAAGGACAAGCGACTGAATCAGTCGAAGACCAAGATGCAATCAAAAAGCTTTTCCCTAACACCTACGGCATGCCCGAGCTTCGTTTCGAGAAAGCCGACGATGCTTGCTGTTGTGAGAACAGTGGCGAGCCATTCAATGTAGGTGTCATACTTTCCGGCGGACAAGCTCCCGGCGGACACAATGTCATCAGCGGCCTGTTCGATGGTCTCAAGGCTATCAACAAGGAGAACCGACTCTATGGCTTCCTTATGGGCCCCGGCGGTCTGGTTGACCATAATTATAAAGAACTCACAGCCGACATCATCGACGATTATCGCAATACCGGCGGTTTTGACATGATTGGTTCAGGACGAACCAAGCTGGAAACCCCCGAACAGTTTGAGAAAGGACTTGAAATCATCAAGGAACTGAACCTCCGCGCTATCGTTATCATTGGCGGCGATGACTCTAACACCAACGCTGCAGTTCTTGCCGAGTATTACAAAGCTAAGAATGTTCCCGTCCAGGTGCTCGGTTGTCCCAAAACCATCGATGGTGACTTGAAGAACAAGTGGATTGAAGCTTCGTTCGGTTTTGACACCTGCACCAAAATCTACAGCGAAGTGATTGGCAACATTGAACGCGACTGTAACTCTGCGAAGAAATACTGGCACTTTATCAAACTCATGGGCCGCTCGGCTTCGCACATCACACTGGAGTGCGCTCTTGAAACACAGCCCAGCTACTGCATTATCAGTGAAGAGGTTGAAGCTAAAAACCTCACCTTGAGAGATGTGGCTAATGATATAGCTCGCGTGGTAGCCGACCGTTCGTCGCGCGGCATGGACTTTGGAACCGTGCTCGTTCCTGAAGGTCTCATTGAATTCTTCCCCTCTATCAAAGCACTCATCGAGGAACTCAACGACCTCCTGGCCGAGACTCCCGACTTTGCTAAGATGCATCTTGACGACCAGCGTGCTTTTGTCATCAACCACTTGAGTGAGAAAAACGCTACCACTTTTGAAATGCTCCCTGAGAGCGTTGCACGCCAGCTCACACTTGACCGTGACCCCCACGGCAACGTTCAGGTTTCGCTCATCGAAACCGAGAAGCTCTTGAGCGAAATGGTCAAGAGAAGACTCGACCAAATGAAGGAAGAAGGTAATTTCAACGGCAAGTTCCGTCGCATGCATCACTTCTTTGGATACGAAGGCCGTTGTGGCATCCCTTCAAACTTCGATGCCAACTACTGCTACTCTCTGGGCTTCAATGCAGCACAACTGATCAAATGCGGTGCAACCGGCTATATGTCATCTATTCGCAATCTCACCAAGCCCGCCAACGAGTGGATTGCCGGTGGTATTCCCATCACCATGATGATGAACATGGAGCAGCGCAAAGGCAAGCAGAAACCTGTCATTAAGAAAGCACTGGTTGACCTGAACGGCAAGCCCTTCAAGGCATTTGCACAGATGCGCGAAATTTGGGCAAAGGAAACCTGCTTCAACTATCCTGGCCCCATCCAGTTCTTCGGTCCCTCTGAAATGACCGACCAAACAACACTCACGCTCTATTACGAGCATGAAGAAGACTAAAAGGTGTGTGTGCTGAACAAAAGCATCCACCACTTGGCTCAATCTATGATTGAGTGATTTACAAACCCTTACTCACAGCTTGCATCCCCGCTGACTTCATGTCTGCGGGGATTTTGTGTATTTTCGCTAATTGCGATTTTAATATTTTTAACATTATTTTCATGGTAAAAACGACTAAATAAATGTAATTTTGTAAAAAATGACACACGAATACAAACAAACTAAAAATAATGCGTCATGAAAAAATTCAATTTTACCTTCATTTGCATCTTCATCGCCACACTCTTGTTCTCTACGCAGGCTCGAGTTGTTGAACCGGTAACAAAGGTGAAAGTCAAGAATGAAACCGAATTCCTAAAAGCGCTCGGCAACAATCGAGTTATTACTATCGCTAAAGGCACTAGGCTCAATCTTTCAACCATTTTGGAAGACTACGAAAAAACTCTGGAAGCCAACCTCGTTTGGAGCGAAGATGACTACGACTATAGCCAACTGTCGCAATTCAGCACCGCTGCCAGCGAAGGTGATTTTGACGGACGACAGCTCACGCTCATGAAAATCCACCACCTCACCATCATTGGCGAGAAAAACGTAACAATCGTCGTCAACCCTCGTTATGCCAATGTCTTTAACATGGTACAGTGCAACAACATCAAAATCCAGAATGTCACACTCGGACATACTGAAGAAGGTTATTGCACCGGTGGTGTGATTTTTGCCAAAGACTGCGAGGATATCACCATTGAAGATTGTGACCTTTTCGGGTGTGGAACTTATGGCATTGAGGCTATCAACTCACGCGGCATCACCATGACTCGAAGCATTATCCGCGACTGCTCCTATGGCATCATGGAACTGCGCGGCTGCAAGTTTGTCAACTTTGAAAAGTGCGACTTCGTGCGCAATCGTGAGTATGGATTGGTGTGCATCGATGCCAATTGCCAATGGATTCGCTTTGACGATTGCCGCTGGGCTCAAAACAACGGACCTCTCTTTGAACTTGGAACTTCCATTAAACTCGACGGATGCGAAATCCACCACCCCCACTGGCAGGTAAATAAACATAAACTGGAAGGCTTGGTCGATGAACAATCCGAGAACAAATGGCTTGAAGATCTCCAGCCACTGCAGCCACGCAAAATCGGACCTAAGAAGTAAAAGAATCAATCCTGCTATTACCTGAAAAAGCAGCTTGAACATCGGATTTTCCCCGGCTCAAGCTGCTTATTTTTTTAGAGATTATAAGTAAAAGTATTAGTTTAGCTCTTTAAGTATAACACTCAATCATTCATTCAATTAAATACTATACTTGTGTGAATACACCAGCCATCAATTACCTGCCGGTGCCGTCGTAATCACAGGCTCCTCGTGCTTGGGAGTTTCTGTGGGTTTTGGCTCCTGCACAGGTTTTGCATCACGCGATGGTTCCACTTTAATCTCATCGTAGATATTGCTTTCAGCTCGCTTGTTACGCTCTGCTTTTTCCTTCTCGGCCTTGGCTTTTTCAGCAGCCTCTTTCTGTTTTTTGGCCTCTATCTCCTCCGGTGTTAGTTCTGAATTGGCAGTGTCGGTTGGCTCTGTAGCTTGTTCCTTCGTTACAATCAAGTCCACATCGTTCGGAGCCTTGTCTGTAATCATACTTGCAGTGTCAATCGGAGCTTCACCGTCATTGTCACCTCCACCCGCAAAGGGATTATTCGTAACTAAATAATATACTCCACCTGCCACCACAGCAGCTCCCACCAAATATAGCAACGTCTTCATCACCTTAGCGCCCGAAATGTTGACACTCTTTCGGCGACCTGACACTTCATCTATGCGATTCAGCACTGCGGCAGGTGTCACATTGGCAGTAGTCTTGGCTGTTTTAAGCGATTCTGCTATCTCTGAGAGTTTCTGCTCGTCGGTCTTATCCGGTTTTGACAGAATTCGCTTCATGGCGCGATAGTCAATCATCTCGGCAGTGGTCAGTAGCAAGTAGTCGCCCGGTTTCAAGTCGTCTATCTGCTCAACCTTCGCTTTTGAACTATAAATATCAAGCACTTGCGAACGCGAGTCATACACGATTTCCTGCTCGTCGGGTCTCACTTGCAGTACACGACTGCTGCCCATCTGTGCCACATAGCAACCTCCGGCGTTATAGATGGCAAGTGCCAAGTTACAACGCTTCACGCGGTGGCCCTCAGTATTCAGTGCGGCATCAAGTGCGGCGTTAAACGCATCGTCGGTCACCGATTTCATCAGATTGAACTCATCTTGAATGTACGACAACAGTGCTTGCGCTACGATAGCATCGTCACATGCAATAAAAACCTGGCTGTCATAACCCAGTTGATCGCGCGACGGAAGCAACACATCTGTGCCATTTTCAATGTATAATGGTGTATCTAATTTGACTCTCATATTTTCTGTTACGTTTTGTTTAACGATTTGAGCCTACAAAACTACAAAAAAACCTTGACTTTTGGCACTCTTCTACCAAATTTGTTTTCTTTTCAGCAAAAACAATCGTTTGCAATGGCCGAAAAACATAAAAAAACTTTGAAGGCTGAAAGATTTTGTGTAATTTCGCACAATATTTCAGGGATTACCCTTAACTACTTATTGAAAACCCAACATTTTATCTATTAATTAATTCATTTTCAACTCATGAGTAATGTAAAGAAATTTATGACTTGTGACGGTAACCAGGCGGCCGCTCACATCAGTTACATGTTTACTGAAGTAGCTGCCATCTATCCCATCACACCGTCATCAACCATGGCAGAGCACGTTGACGAATGGGCTGCTGCCGGCAGGAAAAACATCTTTGGCGAGACCGTTATGGTGCAGGAAATGCAAAGCGAAGGCGGTGCTGCAGGTGCCGTTCACGGTTCGCTTCAGGCTGGCGCTCTCACCACCACTTACACCGCTTCACAGGGTCTCTTGCTGATGATTCCTAACATGTACAAGATTGCCGGCGAACTGCTGCCCGGTGTCTTCCATGTTTCGGCTCGTACGCTGGCTTCGCACACACTGTGTATCTTTGGCGACCATCAAGACGTCATGGCTACTCGCCAAACCGGCTTCGCCATGCTTTGCGAAGGCTCTGTTCAGGAAGTTATGGACCTCGCTGCCGTCGCTCACCTGAGCGCCATCAAGGGCCGCGTTCCTTTTGTTA
The DNA here is from genome assembly GCA_946412245.1 of uncultured Bacteroidales bacterium. Lineage (GTDB taxonomy): Bacteria > Bacteroidota > Bacteroidia > Bacteroidales > Muribaculaceae > Sodaliphilus. Next base: position 29,819 of record CAMKGM010000007.1, on the reverse strand, counting down.
ACTTCTTCGATGGTTTCCGCACCTCGCATGAGATTCAGAAGGTTGAAGCCATGGATCAAGAAGACCTCAAGCCGCTCGTCGACATGGAGGCTCTCAACAACTTCCGCAAGCGCGCCATGAACCCCGACGCTCCTGTCACTCGTGGTACCGCTGAAAACCCCGACGTGTTCTTCCAGCACCGCGAGTCTTGCAACGATTACTATACCGCAGTTCCCGCTATTGTTGAGGACTACATGAACAAAATCAGCGCCATCACCGGACGCAAATATGGTCTGTTCGACTACTACGGTGCCAAGGATGCTGACCGTGTCATCATTGCCATGGGTTCAGTGACCGAAGCCATTCGCGAGACCATTGATTATCTGACCGAAGCCGGCGAAAAGGTGGGCCTCGTTGCTGTTCACCTATATCGTCCTTTCAGCGCTAAGCACTTCCTCGCTGCCGTTCCCAGCACCGCCAAGCGCATTGCCGTACTCGACCGCACTAAGGAACCCGGCGCAACCGGCGAACCTCTCTATCTTGATGTGAAAGACTGCTTCTACGGTGCCGAGAATGCTCCCCTCATCGTGGGTGGACGCTATGGTCTGGGCTCTAAAGATACTACCCCGGCTCAAATTCTCGCCGTTTATGAAAACCTCTCACTGCCCATGCCCAAGAACCAGTTTACACTGGGCATTGAGGACGATGTTACTTACAGCTCACTGCCTCAAAAAGAGGAAATCGCTATGGGCGGTGCCGGCATCTTCCAAGCTAAGTTCTACGGCCTCGGTGCCGATGGTACTGTAGGTGCTAACAAGAACTCGGTTAAGATTATTGGCGACAACACCGACAAGCACTGCCAAGCCTACTTCTCTTACGACTCTAAGAAGTCGGGCGGCTTCACCTGCTCACACCTGCGCTTTGGTGACACTCCCATCCGTTCCACTTACCTGGTGACCACGCCCAACTTCGTGGCTTGCCATGTTCAGGCCTACCTGCACATGTATGATGTGACTCGCGGCCTGCAGAAGAACGGTACCTTCCTGCTCAATACCGTTTGGGAAGGCGATCAGCTTGCCAAGAACCTGCCTAACAAGGTAAAGAAATACTTTGCCGACAACAATATCAGCGTTTACTACATCAACGCTACTAAGATTGCACAAGAAATTGGTTTGGGCAACCGCACCAACACCATCCTGCAATCGGCATTCTTCCGCATCACTGAGGTGATTCCCGTTGATCTCGCTGTGGAACAAATGAAGAAATTCATTGAGAAGTCTTACGGCAAAAAGGGCGAGGACGTTGTCAACAAGAACTATCAGGCCGTTGACCGCGGTGGTGAATACAAGACCCTCGAAATCGATCCCGCTTGGGCTAACCTGCCCGTTGAGAACGAGGACGACAACAACGCTCCCGCTTTCATCAACAACGTGGTCCGTCCCATCAACGCCCAGAACGGCGACTTGCTGCCCGTTTCGGCATTCAAGGGTCGTGAAGACGGTACTTGGGATGCCGGTACTGCTGCCTACGAGAAACGTGGCGTTGCTACCTTCGTTCCCGTCTGGAATGCTCAGAACTGTATCCAGTGTAACAAGTGTGCACTCGTTTGTCCGCACGCTGCTATCCGTCCGTTCCTGATGAACGAGGAAGAGGCTGCCAAGTCTCCGTTCAAGGAAGAAGACAAGCTGCCCGCTATCGGTAAGACCCTCGCCGGCCTGAAGTTTGTTCAGGTTGTTGATGTGATGGACTGCCTCGGCTGCGGCAACTGCGCCGACATCTGCCCGGGCAAGATGGGCAACAAGGCACTCGAAATGGTGCCCCTCATGGGTCACGAAGAGGACCAGAAACTCTGGGACTATGCCGTGAACAATGTGACTTCGAAACAGGAACTCGTCGACATCAAGAGCAATGTGAAGAACTCGCAGTTTGCTAAGCCTCTCTTCGAATTCTCAGGTGCATGCTCGGGCTGCGGTGAGACTCCTTACCTCAAGCTCATCTCTCAGCTGTTCGGCGACCGCGAAATGGTGGCCAACGCTACTGGCTGTAGCTCAATCTACTCGGCTTCAGTGCCTTCTACTCCTTATACTACCAACGCCAAGGGTCACGGTCCCGCTTGGGCCAACTCACTGTTTGAGGACTTCTGCGAGTTCGGTCTTGGTATGGCAATTGCTGACGAGAAGATGCGCAACCGCGTTGAGGGCTTCGTGCGCGAGGCTATCGAGAGTGAGAGTGTTGACGAGAACACCAAGGCTCTCTACCGCGAGTGGCTTGAGAACAAGAACGATGGCGCTATGAGCCGCGAACTCAGCGACAAGATCATTGAGGCTATCGAAAACAGCAACGCTCCTGCCGATGTGAAGGTGAAGAGCTTGGCTCAATACTTGGTGAAACGCTCGCAGTGGATCGTGGGTGGCGACGGTGCCAGCTACGACATTGGCTTCGGCGGTCTCGACCACGTGATTGCCAGCGGCAAGAATGTGAACATCCTGGTTATCGACACCGAGGTTTACTCTAACACCGGTGGTCAGGCTTCGAAGGCTACTCCTATCGGTGCTATCGCCAAGTTTGCTGCTGCCGGCAAGCGCATCCGCAAGAAAGACCTGGGTCTGATTGCTTCGACCTATGGATATGTGTATGTTGCTCAGGTGGCTATGGGTGCTAACGATGCACAGTGCCTCAAGGCCATCCGCGAAGCTGAGGCTTACGACGGACCGTCACTCATCATCGCCTACGCTCCCTGTATCAACCATGGTCTCAAGGCCGGTATGGGCAAGAGCCAGGCCGAGGAAGCCAAGGCTGTGGCTTGCGGTTATTGGCACCTGTGGCGTTACAATCCCGAACTCGAGAAAGAAGGCAAGAACCCATTCACCCTCGACAGCAAAGAGCCTGATTGGGACAAGTTCGAAGACTTCCTCAAGGGCGAGGTGCGCTACGCTTCAGTTGTTAAGCAGTATCCCGAAGAGGCAGCCCAACTCTTCGCTGCCGCCAAGGAGAACGCTCAGTGGCGCTATAACAACTATCGCCGCCTTGCTCAGCAGCAATGGGGCGTTGAACCCGAAAACAAATAATCCCAACCGATTATAACCCATCTATCAGTTGCCCGGCACTCCTTGTGTCGGGCAACTCTATTTTTCGCCCTCTGCCTATCATAGCTTGCCGTATTCACCGACTAATTTGGGAAACACTCCATATACACACGCATCTTCATTATCAGCATACAAATCAATGCCATAGCAAGCTTTTTATAATATACACACATATACTTTAAAACATACCACATTGTTTTTAGCATTATTATGAGTAATTTTGCCGAAAACAAATCAACATGAAAAAACTGCTTCTCATCATACTAATCGGTCTGCTGGTCAACTGCACCAAAACTAACAATAAGCCGCCCACCGAAGAAGATGCCGCATTGTTTTCTTTACTCAACGAATTAGATAAATGCCAAGAGACCGGAGATAAAGAAAAGCGCTACAAATTGTATTCACAGATAGCTGCTGAATATGAAAAGAAAAACTTATCGGAGTTACAGAAACACTATCAGCACAAGATGATAATCGAAGCTGAAGCAATCAATAAAGATAACAAAAGACGTGGCCAAACACTCCTGACTGAGGCACACCAGCAAATGGCAACAACGCACATGGTGCAAGGTGATTTGGACAGCGCTTGCATCGAAGCACATAATGCCGCTCAATTAGCGCCAAAGGACACTTTGGATTTCCGTGCCCAAACGCTTCTGCTGCTGGCTCAAATCCACCTTATGACTGAAAATGCCGACAGCGTCCTGCATTACATCTCAGAAGCCAAACACATCTTTCCAAAGGTTGTTAATACCGACCTCTTTCGAATCACCCATGCTTATGGACTCGATTTGCAAAACCGAAATGAGGAATTGATGGCCGTGCTTCCTTCCTATATATCAGAATGCGGCATTCATGGGCAAGCTGAACTCACTCGCCTGCTAATGTACCATCACGAAGCATCAAAACAATGGCAGAAAGCCTATGATGATGCCATTAGCCTCATGAACATCACCGACAGCATTGCGAAAGATGAAACCTCCGAGAATATGGCGCGAATCCATGCCCTACAGCATGAGCGACAAATGGAGTTTCAACGCGCTGAACGCAAAGCTGAACAAGCACAATTCTTTGTCATCATCATTATGGCTCTGTTACTGTTGTTAGCGGCATGCATAGCCGGACTTCTCTATCGCCGAAAAGCACGAATCGCTCACGCCAAAGAAATGGAGGCCTTGCGACTCTCTGAAGCCGCTCAAATCAACGAAAACTTGGTGCGAGAAGAGAACGTCAAGTTGCAACGCCTGTACTACGAGCATCTTTTTGCCATTATTCTGCCAATCCTCAATGCCCATCGTGGCAAGAGTGGCCACATCAATCTTGAGGAATCATCTTGGGAACTCATTGAGAAAAACACCGACATGGTTCTTCCAGGATTTACTTCCCGTCTGCGTAAACAGCATCCTACTCTTACAACCGAAGATGTGCGTTTCTGCTGCTTGCTGATGATGCGGGTACCTAATGCACTTCTGGCTGATGTGTATAGCATTGCATCCTCGTCGGTCGCAGTAAGGAAACAACGGATGAAAAAGAAGTTGGACAAAGATATTCAGAATCAAACAATTGAAGATTATTTAAATCAATATATCATATGAAACAATTTTTATCTGCTCTCTTGTGTCTGCTATCTTTTTGGGCACAAGCTCAAAATCAAGCGAACACAAACAGTATTTGGGGAGAAGGCTCGCAATGGGATGTTTACTATACCATTGAAGGCGACAGTTCTTCAGCTCTTCAAAATGACATTAAGGTGACCTATCGTCTGTTACATGCCAACGATAGTTGTATGGCTCTTGAAAAGTCGGTTACCATTAATGATGTGATAGCAAGCACACAAATCCAAGGCTTCATTCGTTGTGACGGAGATACTTTAATCTATGTGCGGCCGGTGAAAGAAGACGGAAATATCGGCGAGGAATGCCTGCTCTACGATTTCAGATCTCCATTTGAATATGGCAACAAGATAAGATATGGAGTGATGGGCGGTGAAGTTAAGGAACTTTTCATTAATTGGCAGGAAGATTCGTTGGACTATTACATGCTGAATAATGGAAACACGCACTGCTTTCCTGGATGGAAAAGCATCATCTATAAATATGGTTACATTGGAGGCCCTATGGACCTTTTCCTGCTGGAAGCAACTCCGGGAAGAACTAACCATCCCAAGCCAACCAACATCAGTCATGTCATTTTCTCCTCAAAGGGAGGGCGCAAGAAAACACTCATGAATGGTGATGAAAATGATGATATTATCATTCCTTATGACGAAATGTTGACAAGTGGCACAACTTGGGAGTTTTTAGCCGTTTCAGCCGATAGCCCTAACGACAAGTGCACTTACTCTATTCAAGTCAAAGGAGACACTGTCATTGGTACACGGGACTGCAAACTGATTTATTCTCCCGAGTATAATATCCAAAAGGCCATGTTTGAAGAAGGACGTAAAGTGTATGTAGTGGATTCTAACGAAGAGAATCCGAGAGTTCTGTTTGACTTCAACCTGCAAGAGGGTGATTATTTGCCCAATGAGGAGTCGTTCGTAGGCTTCATTGAAACTCAGGAAAACCAAGGTTACTACAACAGGACTATCTATATTGACACGGGGCTTGATTGTCATTCTTATTTTGCAGGAGACACAGAACCCTGGAGCTACTACCTTATTGAAAGCATTGGTGCGAGCAAGGACCAGCATCTTAAGTTTCATTTTGTGGGCAAGGAAAACACGTTATCTTATTTGATGCGCTGTTGGAAACAAGGGAATCTTGTCTATCAAGCGCCAGGATATGAAACCGTAAGCATTAATGACATATACACAAGCAATAAACCTCTTGAAATATATGACCTTCACGGGCGTCGCTTGAATTCCATTCCCGAAAACGGCATATACATTTTAGGAAATAAACTCATGATTAGCAAGCCGTAAACTTACCGCACCCACCAAAACAATAATCCTGTGTGAGCCAAAATCACACAGGATTTTTTGTATATCTGATTCTCAAATAAAGAGCATAATCTTCATCTCAGCAACTAATAACACCGCCACATTCCTGATTTACATCTTTTCTCGACATTATTCCCTGTTCATCAACACTATTATATATTTAACGACTATACCTGCATTTACATTTGATTTTTGAGCTTTTTCAACCGCAAAATCTCAAATAATTTTGCGGCAAAAAAGAATTACGTCAAACTATGGACAAACTGAATTTAGTCTCCTATCAGCAGGTCAATAAATCTTTCACCAAAAGAATGGTGTATCGCGTAGGTGTGGACTGTGGTTTCTGTGCCGAAATGAATTATATGGTGGATGCCATGCTCTATTGTTTGGTTCATCATATTAAGTTCCAACTCTATTCAAAAGATGCTAATTTTGGCACTGGCATCGGGTGGTCAGAATATTTTTTGCCGTTTTGCGAAGAGGTCCATGAAAACTTCCACAGTAAGTATAATTATCACAAATTGCCATCATGGCTAAGCATTCTGAGAATTTGCAGAAGCCAGAAGTCATTGGGGCCTGTCGCCTGGAAAATCAAGAAAACCATCATGACCTTTATTGGGCGTTGCGTGTCATATAAGACTTACGGAGAAAAAGTGTTGCTTGCACAAGATGTTCCACTCGAGCCCATACGGTGGTGCACTGTACCCGAATTAGGTATCAACGGCGACTACTTGAGCACTTTCAATCTGCTTGCACGCATGGTTTGGCGCCTTCAACCAGAGATACTGAACAAAGAGGAGACTTATAAAATGAACCTATCACTGCCTCCCATTTACTCGGGTGCACAAATTAGAGGAGGCGACAAGGCGTCTGAAACAAAATTGATTGATGGAAAAACCCACATCGAGAAGTTGAACCTTCACGATGATGATAGCTTGTTCATACTAACAGATGATTATCGTCTATTCTTGCAAGCCATAGAAGATTTCCCGAAGCTCAAACTATCAACACTTTGCCAAGAAGATGAAAAGGGTTATTATCACAAATTGTTTTGCCAGAAAGACTTCCAAAGCAAAAAGGAGGCTATTACACGACTGATTGTTTCAGTTGATTTGCTGCTTTCCAGCAGTTCTTTTGTTGGTAGCATCACAACGGGACCAAGCGTATTTATCATGAAGTTACGGTATAACGACCCAAAAGTGCTACCTATCGATTGCTCAAAGGATGAGCTTCCTGCTGTGCTCCTGCTACCACTCAGATTACGAGCCATCATCTCATCAAAGCATCCCTAAAACTCACCGCCTCATACCCAAACTTCACTGTATCTGCTCAAATAATAATTAACTCAATCAACATTAAAAATATGTTCAAAAAATTCATTCTAACCATCGCATGTTCCCTCATTCTTCCTGCGATCAAAGCCCAAACCGGATCGTTACCGGTAATATTTATTGAAACTCAAAATCATCAACCAATTACTTCAAAGACAGTATATGTACCCGGAGAATATTTCATTGTTGATGAGTCAAATCCCGACAACAATCTTGGCTCGGCCGAGAACCCAATGGCGCTTGAAATACGCGGCAGGGGGCATTCATCATGGAAGGGCATAAAGAAACCTTACAAAATCAAATTAGGCGACAAGGCTCCTTTGCTTGGGATGAACAAGCATAAGCACTGGGCATTACTTAAATTTTACGAGCCAACAGTAGTCGGAATGCGGCTTGGAGAAATCATGGGCATGGATTGGACGCCCTCAACAAGGCCAGTCGAAGTGGTTCTCAATGGTGACTATATAGGACTCTATCTGTTGACAGAGACAAACCGGATTGGCAAGAATCGTCTCAACATATATGAACAGCCTAACTGGAATGAGGATGAAAGTTCCATTCCATACGGCTGGCTCGTAGAGGTGGATAATTACTATGAGCCTAATTCTATCAGCATCAGCGAAAACAACAAGTGGAACATGCGCATTACTTACCACTCTCCCGACTCGCTTTCTCCGGCACAGAAAGCATGGTTGCAAAATGAGTTCGAGGATATCAATAATGCCATCTATGACATTGATAAAGAAAACAGCCACTGGGAGCAAATGATTGATGTGGATGCCATATCACGATATTTTATCATTCAGGAGGTGCTCGATAACAGTGACGGATTTCACGGCAGTTTCTATCTGCATAAGGATTGGACCGATGACGCTCGCTGGGTGGCCGGCCCGTTATGGGACTTGTCGTGCAATCAACGACAAAAAACAGACTACACCTTCAAAATGACGACTTCCTACGGATTCACTCCACACTGGATTGGTGAGCTGATAAAAGACGAAGACTTCTGCCGAGCGGTAAGAGAAGTGTGGAATGAATTCTATCCATATGAAATACTTGCGTGGATGGAGTATATTGATGAGCATCTGCTACTTTGCGGTGAAGCCTACGAGCAAGACAAAATCCGTTGGAATTACACTAACCAAGAAACCCTTGAAGAAAGGGTTGAAAGACTAAAATCCTCACTGCTTGCAAACATTGAATGGTTTAACAACCACTTGCCTGTGAATAGTTGCGTGGGAGATATCGTAAAAGAAATAGCCAATGTTGAATACATCAATCTCACCGGAACACGCAGTTCTGAGCCGTGGAATGGCATCAATATAAAAGTAACCACCTATGACGATGGTAGTGTGACCACCTCTAAAATAATTATAAAGCAGTAAAAATCTGTACATCTTTTCGTGCTTAAGGAGATTACTTTGCATTTATTGGACGTTTATTCACTGGATTTGTTTTCCCCGAGAACTCAGAGAACTCCGAACAACTTTGATTTATTTGCAAGAGAAAGTTGTGAGAATGAGAAGAAAAGGTTAATTTTGTGAAAAAGTAAATGCTAAAAAACTATGAGACAGATTGTGACGATGTTGATAATGGCTGTCGCTGTTTTAAGCAGCACAACAATGCTGGGTGAGGAGATTTATGAGATATATCCGGTGCCGCAGGTGCAGCTGGCTGGAATAGGTCAGGCTTCGTTCACAAAGCAGGTGACGATTGTGGCAGAAAAAGGCATCGACGAGGTGACCGTTGAGCGCGCCAAGCAGGTCTTGACCGAGCATGACCTCTTTGCCACCGTGGCAAATCGTCCCTCAAAAAAAGGCAGCAACCTGTTGCTGGGCATCAATGGCAGCGGTGGCGAGGCCGATAAGCGGTACACGCGCATCTATAGTCAGCCGTTCAGCCTCAACAACAAATACGACCGTCACATCCTTAGCCTCACACGCAACAAGGCGGGCTATGCCCAGGTTGTGATTGTGGGTGAGAACACCGATGCCACCTTCTGTGGGCTTGCCTCGCTGGAGCAGATGCTCGACCGTGGCACTACAGCCCTGCCTTGCGTGATGCTGCTCGACTGGGCCGATGTGCAGAACCGCGGCATCATTGAGGGATACTATGGCGTGCCCTACTCTGCCGCAGTCACCAAGGACCTGTTCCGCTTCATGGCACGCTACAAACTCAACACCTATATGTATGGGGCCAAGAGCGACCCCTATCACTCGCGCTATTGGAGCGAGCCTTACCCCACCCACATCAGCGCCGAACAGGATCGCATAGGCTATCTATCGCAAGACATGATGCGCGACATCACTGCCACCGCTCACGCCTGCAAGGTGAACTTTGTGTGGGCCATCCACCCGGGCAAGGCCTTTGCCGACCCTGCCGACACCGGTGTGATTGACCGCATCATGCACAAGCTGGAGAGCATGTACGGGCTTGGCGTGCGGCAGTTCGGCGTGTTTGTCGACGATGTGGGTGTGCCGAGCGATCCCGCCATCATGCAGTTGTGTGCCGATAATCTGACCACGCTGCAACAGCGCATCGACGAGCGCTGGAACAAGCCTGGCGCAGCGCCCACCGACACGGTGAGGCCCCTGCACTATGTGCCACAACTCTATGCCTACGGCTGGGTTGATCTGGACCGAGGCCGCCAATTCTATGAGTCGCTGCGCTGCACCCCAAGCAAGGTGAACATCTACATCACAGGCCGCAATGTGTGGTCGGTACCCAACAACCACGACCTGGCGCTTGTGCAGAGCTGGCTGGGCCGCGAGGTGAGCTGGTGGTGGAACTACCCCTGCAACGACCAGGACATGAGCAAACTGTTTGTGAGCGACACCTACACCAACTTCCGCGACGAGACGCACATCATCAACACCGAGCGGCTCGAGCACAGCCTGAACGGTACCAACACCGTCATCATCAACCCCATGCAGCAGGGCGAGCTATCGAAGATTGCCCTGTTTGGCGTAGCCGACTACACTTGGAACAATGGTGCCTGGAACAACGAGCGCACCTGGGACGCCGCCATTCCCGCCGTGCTTGATCCTGCCGTGGTTGGGCAAGACATGGTTGATGCCTTCAGGATAATCGCGCCGCATCTGCGCTACTACGACAACGATGCGCTCGACTACTATGTGGTGCGCTACAAGCAATCGGTGCAACGCGGCAATCCCAGCCCCGAGGCGCTCATCAATGTGCTGAGCACTGTGAACGATGCCTGCAATCAACTGCGTACCATAGAACCCAGGCTCAATTCGTTAGACACATCGGCTTCTAACTCTTGGATAAGCCAAAAACTACTCTACAACGACCTGCGCCCCTGGCTGCTGCGCCTCGAGGCAATGACCAGCGAGGCCGTGGCGCTGTTGCGTGGAGAGAATCCTGAGCCGGTTGATTACGAGCACAATCCCGACTTCCAGTTCCAGGTGCTGGGCGGCATGGGCGACGCCATCAAGCTGAGCACACGCATTGCCGAGCCCTCGGCCTCCGCACTCATGCCGTTAATCCTATACCTTCGGGATTCGACGAAATAAGGATTTATAATTGATCATATGGAGGCAACTCCTGCAGGAACGTGTAGCTATCACGAGAGTAGTCTATGCGGCAGCAATAGTGTTCAATGCCATTACTCACCATCAAATATCGTGCATGCAACACCATATTATAACGAACAATCTGATCAAACGTTTGTTGAGTAATAGCAACTTCTGGTGCTTTGTATTCTACTATGACCAGCGGATCTCCTGACGCATCGGCTACCAGCGTATCACATCTTCGTTTCACACCATTGTACTCAAGCGAAACCTCGTTGGCCATCAAGGCCATCGGATAACCTAAATCCTCCACAAGATAATTCACAAAGTGCTGACGCACCCACTCTTCAGGAGTGAGAGCCACATAGCGACGACGCAGACGGTCAAATATCTCGCGATGACCTGATGCGTTGGTCCTGATACGGAAATCATCGTATGTCGGCAAATTGAGTTGCATAAAGTATCCCGCTCTGTTTAGCCTAAAAGGCTTAATGGATTTGGATTGAGCAAAGTTACACAATTTTCAACGATTCAAGACATTTCTAGCACAATTTTTGCCATCATGCACTTTTAACATTGTAACCAGAATTATTTATTGTATTTTTGCAACATGAAGCGGTTCCCATACATATTCATCAACCAAGACCTTGACAAATTCAATCTAGAGGCCGTCTTGCCCACACTGGATGCGTTCCGACAAAAAGAGGTTCTTCGCTATCGCAGCCGGACACTTCAGGTGCAGACCGCAGCGGCATGGCACTTGCTCCAAACAGCCCTGGAAAAGACTTTCGGTATCGCTCCCATGCCACGCGTCGCATGCGAGGAACACGGAAAACCATTTTTCCCGGATTTCCCAACTTTCCCAGATTTCCCGGATTTCCCAACTTTCCCGGATTTCCCAAAAGGCTCAAAAATCCCGGAAAGACCTACTGTTCACTTCAACTTAAGTCACTGCCGAGATGCTGTTGCCTGCGCAATCCACTATGCACCGGTGGGCATTGACATCGAGTCAGTGCGACGGCCACTCAACATGCCATTAGCTCGATATGTGCTCACTGACAGCGAACTGCAGCAAGTGACTGAAGCTAAAGACCCGCCTCTCGAATTTATCCGCTACTGGACGCGCAAGGAAAGCATAGTCAAACTCACCGGCAAAGGCGTGAGCGACGACATCAAGACCATCCTTGAACGCTACGCTCACCGCGTCATCATGCAGCAACAAGTATCATCTGACGGCAAATGGGTCTGCACTGTGTCCACTTTTAAACCCGACAATTAACGGTCATACTCTTGCACACCTCGACAATTCTTGCTAAATTAGCACATGATTTAAACATCAATATCTATCATGCCTCCTAAAAAGAATGACATAACCTACCATGCCCTTCGCAATGAAATCATTGCGAAGCAGTTTCGGCCCATTTACATACTTCAAGGCGAGGAGCCTTACTACATTGATCTGCTGGCCGACCTTATTGTTGATAATGCTCTCACCGAAGACGAGCGTGACTTCAATCTCACCATGGTATACGGCATGGATGCCGATGTCAAGCAAGTCATTAATGCCTGTAAGCGTTACCCCGTCATGGCTCAGCGACAGGTTGTCGTCCTACGCGAGGCACAGGGCATTTCCAAACCCGGCGTTAGCATTGAAAAGGAACTGAATCTGTTCAAGTTCTACGCTCAGAAACCATTGGAAAGCACCATTCTGGTCATCTGCTTTAAAGGGGGTAACATCAAAGCGCCCGAATTGCTCAAGGAACTGAAAGCTGCACAGACGGGTATCGTATTCACCAGCAACAAGGTGCGAGACTACGAGGTGCCGAGACTTGCCGTTGACTATGTGCGTCAACTTGGATGTAATATTGACGAGAAATCGGCCGCGATGCTTACCGATGCCGTCGGAACAGATTTGGCACGCCTATTCGGCGAAATTGACAAACTAAAAATCCTTGTAGGAGCCGACAAGCGCATCACCCCGGCGCTCATCGAGCGAAACATAGGCATCAGCAAGGATTACAACAACTTTGAGCTCGAGGATGCCTTCAGTGCTCGCAATGCCGAGAAAGTCTATCGCATTCTGGACTACTTTGAGAAGAACCCCAAGAATAATCCAGTCATAGTAACTGTGCCTATGCTCTTCTCCTTCTTTTCTAACGTGTTACTCATTCGCACATCTCGAGACCGGACCGACAAGGGACTACTCGCACAAATTAACTCGCAATCGCTCTTCAGACTTGGCAAACTCAAGAAAGCTGCCGCCAACTATTCAACAATGGCTTGCGTCAACATCATTGCATACTTGCGAGAATGCGATGTCAAGTCCAAAGGACAAGGTTCTCGTCAAGATGCATTTGCCTTGCAGCGCGAGCTTGCTTACAAGATACTGCATGCCTGATGGCTCCACGCCACAACAACACAGCCACCCATAATGAAGGTGGCTGACTGTATATAACTAAATTGATATGGTTCCTACATTTACTTGAGTCGGTAATTGTAACCCAATGTCACCATAATCGACATGGAGTTAGAACCTGAGAACACATCGGTCTTGTGATTATTAAACACATCATTCAGTCCGTAGTAGAATCTTCCCTCAAGGGTAAACGAGTGATGATTGTCCTTGAACCACTCCATACCAAGGCCGGCCGAGATACCGTAGTCAAAACGCTTGTCAATCTTCATGTTAAACTGATCTGTACTGCGGTTCACACTCGGAAAGCCTTCAATTGACTCAAAGTGGGCATAGTCAAAATTTGACTTCGTGCCGCTGGCAAGCATGAAGCCCAATTCAGGACCTGCATTGAAATAGCCATGAAACCGATGACTGCCAAAGTAGATGTGAGTCATCACCGGCAACTGAATATAGGTGAGTTTGCGCTGATAACTATAGTCGTAACCGTCAAACTTCTCCTTCCAGCCACGTTGCTCCACATTGAGCTCGGCAATGATACCGAAGTGACGCTCCTCGACATAACGAAATGTGCCGCCAACCATCATGCCGGGTAACATAGTCTGAGGTACAGTGGGGTTGAAGTTCACACGCGACAATGTTACACCTGCCTTGCCGCCCACGTAGATTTGGCCCTCATAATGTGTTTGAGCGCGCATGCCGGGTAGCGAACCCAGCATGAGCAATACAAGAAACACACATTGCGTCAATCTTCTCATCGCAGCAGTGTTTCTTTAAACGAAGAGCCGTTGAGGTGAAGCAATTTCACGCACTTGTTAATCAAGCCGCCCCAGTTACTTGTGCGCAGTAGGTTAAAAGTGGTCTGAATACCATGGTATTCAGGAGTACTCTCCTTGAGCTCAGGAGCATCGTTGAGCGACCGGAGCAGGTACATACCCATATCAAAACCAAGCATACCCATTGAGGGGGTCGTGCTGAGCATCTTGTCACCGAACATCGCGCTGAACTTCTGCTCAACACGGCGACTGCGAGCACTCTCCTCTTTATAGAAACGGCTGAAGATGTAAGTATCAACCGTCTGTAACTGGCTCTTGAAATCGTTCATATACGTCACATATTCAGGATAACCCAATAACGCCATCTCGCAATCAAAACGTTGCGACTTGGCAGTAGCTAATGCTCCGATGAAGTTATTCAAAAGGTCCTTGCGACCCGACGATGGGATGAACAAGTAGTTCATGCCGGGATCCATCACCTGCGATAGTTTAGTATACTCTAATTTATCGCTAACTGACAGGGTCTTAGTTCGCTTGCCGGTTTTGGCCATATAGTCTTTGATAGCAGTGAATATCTCTTTATCTTCACTACTGCTCTCGTCAAGATACACCACCGTATAATCCTTGAACTTGTTGGAAACCCAATCGTTCACAACCGTAGTCATGTATTGAGTGGGAGCGTTCATTTGTATCACGCGAGGATTCTCGGCATAGTCATCGTTACGAGTTGAGAAGCAATTTATTACGGTAATGCCATTAGCCTGACCGAAACGATTGATTCGCTCCAGTTGTTTAGGTTCACTCGGTGCTAACACTATATCAAGCTTCTTAAGTTCATCAAGTGCAAGCAGGCTGTCGGTTACATTCAGGTTATGCTGTGTGTCGTACACGTTAATGTTCACTTTCTTTTTCACCTGACTGCCAATGCTATCCACAGCAACCAGAAAACCCTTGTAGAAATCGGTGTAGAGCATTGCTTGACGTGGAGGATTAGACTTCTGCAACTGGAACGGCAAGATGATGCCTATATTAAGTTCATTATCGTTATCAATCTTGTGAACAGTGTTATACACGTCATCAAGTTTGTTGGCATAGGTCTGCTCCAGCTCTTTTTCTGTCGCAGCGCTTGAGCTAATCACAGTAGCTTCCTGGTCGTTGCGAGGCACATAGATGGTTTTGCCCTTCTTCAGTTTCTTCATGTCAGGATTAGCTTGTCGCAAAGCAGTGGCACTGATACCATTGGCAGCAGCTACGCTCTCATAGGTATCACCATCTTTCACCTCATAGGTGTAAAACTTGGTAACATCCTTTTCAATAGTGATTGTACCGGTTGTGTTTGGTTGCACTTTAATCACGTCACCCTCCACAAATTTGTCAGGGTAGATGCCCGGATTCAAAGCTATCAGGTTCTCAATGGTGGTATTATAGTGCTTTGACACTCCATAGAGCGTTTCACCGCTTTTAATCGTGTGGAACACGGTCTCACCGGGTTCAGATGCCACACTTATTGTAGGGGTAACATTGACTGGAGCCGGTACTGAGCCTTTCTGCGGTATCGTCAGCACATCACCTTCTTTCACGCCATTATTGGCTTGAGGGTTGACCGCCACCAGCTCGTCAATGCTCATATTATAGCTACGAGCCAAGCCGTAAAGCGACTCTCCCTTTTTCACCACATGAGTAACCGTCTCGCTCGCGATGTGATTAACTGTGGGTTGGCTTGTTGTCTGGCCTTTAAACGCACTGACAGGGAAAAACAGCAACTGCTTCTTTGCAATGCCGAGTTTGGCCGATGGATTGTAGGTCACAATCTGTTCTACAGTAACGCCCAATTTCTGCGCAATGCCCTGTATTGACTCATTATTGCCTGTCTTGTAATAGTAGAATGACTCATTGCCTATCACCTTGACTGGTAAATTCAAATCGGCAGCACAAAACAGAGGCACTACGAGCGCCAATACCGCCAACATTACACGATTTCGTAGAGATTTCATATTTCAATTATTAATTATTGTCAATCTAAAGGATTATATTAAGAGGCAAATTTACAAATAAAAAATTAATTATGAATCAATTCTTCCATTTAATATCAAGCATTTTGCTCTATATTGTGTTAATGACTCGTTCGCCGGTAAGTTTTGCCAATTTCTTACGCACTTCGTTCAGTTGCTGCATCTCTTCAAGCAATTCGTTGGCTTGATTAGTGTCAGCATGAGCCAATTGTTCACGAATTTCCATCACACGCCTATTGGCAATAGCGTTTTTCAAATTCAAGATTGCATTAGGCACGAGGGTCATCAGCCTGTCATATTCAGTTGGAATAACCGCTCCGAACTGCGAGTGAATGCGACTCAACTGATGCAATTCCACCACAAGATTAACCGCCTTTTCGCGCACTTGATCATCTCTTTCAGAGCACAAACGTTGCTCCAAATACTTAATTCTGAATTCAACTTCACGCTGATTCATCTTCAAAGCAATTCGCGACTTGAGCTCCTCTTCCATCTTCTCGGCCATCTCTACACTGTCAACACCTTTCCGGTCTATCTCAGCGATGCCTTCTTTGAGTGCCTGATTCATCTCCTGATTCAGCACAACTCTTTTATCTTCAAGCGCTTCATAGAAGGGGTGGACTTGTTCCATAGCGATGTTGAGCATACGTTTGAACACGGGTGTAATCAGTTCAATGCCATCAGCGCTCAATTCATTATAGATATATTCCACCACTGTAGTGGGTTGTCTTGAATTATCGGCCATTGTGGTTTCGCATAAAAAGCACATGCCATATTTAGCCACATATCGCATCAGGTCTTCCTCATAACGATATAGCGAAATGCTCTCGACTTTACTCTTGCCACCAGATTGGCGTGCTTCAATTTGCGATGGCGGTAAATTGATTACGGTATCTGTTTCAGTATCGGGCTGATGGTTAGTGTCCTCACTTTCCGAGTTCTTCTTGGATTGCCGTTCTTTGTAGGCTTTCTCTTTATTTTTGGCAATCTGCTTATTAATCTCGGCCATCACCACTCGTTCCTCTATTTCAAACCGCTTGCTACACTCTTTAGCATAGATTGAGCGAGCTATTTGCTCCGGAATCAACGCTATAGAGTGAACAATATCAGTAATCGCCTTAGCTCTGGCAATGGGATCACGAGCAGTGTCCTTGAGCAACATTTCGGTTTTGAAAGTAATGAAATCAGTCTCATGCTCGTCAATGTAGCTTTTCACTTCGTGCGAGGCATGAGAGCGGGCAAAGCTATCGGGATCCTCACCTTGCGGCAAAAGCAATATCTTGATGTTCAAACCTTCCTTGAGCAACATGTCAACACCTCGCAAAGCGGCATGAATGCCTGCCTCGTCACCATCGAACAATTCGGTTACATTCTCGGTAAAACGATGAATCTTGTGCACATGCCCTTCGGTCAGTGCAGTACCTGATGAAGCGATCACATTCTCAAAGCCAGATTGATGCATTGAGATAACATCGGCATATCCCTCAACAATATAGCATTTCTCCTCTTTACTAATGGCACGCTTGGCTTGAAACAAACCATAGAGTTCGTTGCTCTTTTTGTATATCACCGATTCAGGAGAATTGACATATTTAGCCTTGTCGTTATGTAATGTTCTGCCACCAAAAGCAATCACCTTGCCGGCGATATTAAATACAGGAAACATCACTCTGCCACGGAAACGGTCATAACCACCGCCACGACCATCGTCAATGCATAGGCCAACATCAAAGAGTAGCTGACGATTATACCCTTTCTTAATAGCAGCATCATAGAGTGCTGAGCGATTCTCGGGAGAATATCCCAAATGGAACTTTTTGATTGATTCAGCAGTGAAACCACGTTCTTTGAAGTAGGCCATGCCTATCTCCTGCCCCTCTTGCGAGTTAGCCAATTGATCTTCAAAGAACTGCATGGCAAATTCGTTGATGATGAGCAAACTCTCACGTATATCTTGAGCAGCACGTTCCTCGTCGGTGAGTTCACGTTCCTCAATCTCAATGTGATATTTTTTAGCTAAGTAACGCAGTGCCTCTACATACGACATCTGCTCATGCTCCATGATGAAGTTGATGGGGCCACCACCCTTTCCACAACTGAAGCACTTGTAGATGCCCTTGGTACGCGACACATTGAACGACGGCCTGCGGTCATTGTGAAACGGGCATAGTCCCAAATAGTTCTGTCCCCGTTTCTTCAATGTCACAAAATCACTCACCACGTCCACAATGTCCGCAGCATCAATAATCCTGTCAACCGTAGCTCTATCAATCATAGGTGTCAATATATCTCAATGCAAAGATAACGAAATTGTAGTAAGCCTACAAACATTTATTCTTTAATCTTGGTTAAAAGGGGCTTATAGGCTGATAATCAGCAATAAAGCCTGCATTTCAGTGCAGGCTTTATTAAAATGTGATATTGTAATGTTATCAACCTTGTTGAATGTCATCGAATTAAATCCATTTGACGTAAGCAAAGTCTTGGCGATGAGGTAGATTGACGTTCCAAGGGAAGACACGGAAGGCATATTTGAAGATGCCCGAGTTCTTAAGTTTGGTCTTCATGCGATACGTAACCACATCACCATTTTGAGACTCAACACTGAATGGAATGGTCTTAAAGAACTTCAGTTCACCATCTTCTTCTTTATTGATAACCATTTCAACGCCCAAGTCGGTACCGAGTCCTGCCGTATTGAGGCGAATAACAGCCTCGACGGAGTCACCATTGTTAGTCGCAGCCCGTAACGATTCAGACAACTGCACATCTTCAGCTTGCACCTGATCCCACTTGCCGGCAATGCGTTCTTTCCAAGTGACGATTTCCTTAGCGAGTGCAAAGTTGTTGGCTTTTAACTTCTTGCTACGCTCAGCTTCCTTGTTGTAGAAACGCAGGAAGTAGTCACGGAGCATTCTTGACATGGTGTAATTGGGAGCAATGTAAGCAATAGAGTTCTTGATGTACTGAATCCACTCGGGAGAATAGCCTTTAGAGTTTTTGGCAAAATAGAGAGGAATAATCTCATTCTCAAGCATTGAGTAGATAGTTGCAGCATCGAGTTTGTCCTGCTGATTCTGATCGGTATAGTTGCGCACACTTGTCAAAGCCCAACCGGCACCTTCACGATAGCCCTCATACCACCAACCGTCAAGGACCGAGAAATTGAGCAAACCGTTCATCTCAGCCTTTTCGCCCGATGTGCCAGATGCCTCAAGTGGACGAGTTGGAGTATTTAACCAAATATCCACACCGGTAATGAGTCGTTTTGACACCATCATGTCATAGTTCTCAAGGAAAATAATCTTGCCTAAGAACTGAGGCATCTTTGAAACTTCCACAATTCGACGAATCAGGTCTTTACCGGCACCATCGGCAGGATGAGCTTTACCTGCATAGATAAATTGAACAGGGAACTTCTCGTTATTGACAATTTTAGAGAGACGGTCCAGGTCGGTAAAGAGCAGGTGTGCACGCTTGTAGGTAGCAAAACGCCTTGCGAAACCTATGAGTAGCGCATTGGGGTTAATCTTGTCGACGATTGACATGATGCGAGTGGGGTCGCCTTGATTCTTGAGCCAAGTCTCACTGAAATCGCGCTTAACAAAATCAATGAACTTGTTTTTAAGACGCATGCGCATATTCCAGATTTCCTCATCGGGAACTCTAAGGATAGGAGCCCATGTGCTTTCTTCCTCTTGATGTTTCATGTAGTCTTCGCCGAGCACTTTGCCATAATACTCCTTCCACTCCGAAGCCGCCCAGGTAGGCATATGCACACCATTGGTTACATATCCCACATGCGACTCCTCGGGGGCATAGCCTTTCCAAACACCTTGGAACATCTTGCGCGACACCTGGCCATGGAGCCAGCTCACACCGTTAGATTCCTGAGTTGTATTGAGAGCGAAAACGCTCATGCTGAACTTCTCGTTCGAGTCAGGATTCTCACGGCCCATATTCATGAGATCTTGCCATGAGATGCCCAGTTTGGCAGGGAATTCACCCATATACTTGCCAAAGAGATCTTCATCGAAGTAGTCATGACCGGCAGGCACAGGCGTGTGAACTGTGTAGAGTGAAGAAGCCCTAACAATCTCAAGTGCTTCATTGAAGTTGAGTCCATCGTTCTGCACATACTCAACCAGGCGTTGCAGGTTGAGCAGAGCCGCATGGCCTTCGTTGCAATGATAGATATCGGTTCTGATGCCCAATTTCTTGAGCATGAGAATGCCACCGATGCCGAGAAGATACTCTTGCTTGATGCGGTTTTCCCAGTCGCCACCATATAGTTGGTGAGTTATGGGGCGATCATACTCGCTGTTGATGTCAAGATCAGTATCAAGCAGATAGAGGTTCATTCGTCCAACGTTGACACGCCACACATTAGCGTAAACCATGTGACCGGGATAGGGAACCTCAAGCACCATTTGCTGACCATTTTCATCAATTACGGGGTCAATGGGCAGTTGGTCAAAGTTTTGCGCCTCGTAGTTGGCAATCTGCTGTCCGTCGATTGAGAGCGACTGCGTGAAGTAGCCATGCCTGTAAAGGAAACCGACAGCGGTCATGCGAATGCGACGGTCACTTGCTTCCTTAATATAGTCGCCGGCAAGAATACCAAGACCACCTGAATAGATCTTCAGCGCGTTACACAGGCCGTACTCCATGCTGAAGTATGCCACTGAAGGCAAATCTTCACGCAATGGCTCTTGCATATATTTTTGATAAAGGTCATAAACTCTATCAATGCGCGAGATGAGTGCAGAGTCATTAGCCATATCTTCAAGCTTAGCCGAAGGCAGGCGATGCAGGAGCATTATGGGATTCTGCCCTGTTTTACGCCAAAGTTCGCGATCCAGGTCATGGAAGAGGTTTTTACCCTCGCTATTCCAAACCCACCAAAGGTTGCGCGACAATTTTTCCAGTTTCCTCAGGGGTTCCGGAAGATTCGTTTTCACTGTAATAGCCCTCCAAGCCGGGGCATTAGCATTACTTGTTTTAATTTTCATATATCAAAAAATAGTTTATTCATTGAAATCAATGCCATAGGCATCAAGATAGTATTTAATAAAGTTGCTCCATGAAGCCATGCGTGAAGTGCGCTTGGCTTGTTGAGTTATCTTAGCCACCGTTTTAGAGTCGAGACTTGCGAAGTTGCTAATAAAATCTTGAATCTCAACCACACAGTGATGATAATTATGGTCGGTGCGATCTATGACCTTCACGCCACAATGCTCAAACTCAGTCGAGACATTGCTCAAAACCCACTGGCCAAATCCCGAAAGATTTGTGGTAACAGTAGGGACACCGAATGCGATGCTCTCAAGCGGCGTGTAGCCCCAAGGTTCATAGTAAGAAGCAAACACGGTGAGGTCAAGTCCGATGAGCAGCTGGTAATAGGTCATATTGAAGATGCCGTCATCACCATTCAAGTAACATGGCACATAAATCACATGCACATTGTCAGCGACATCGTTGTTGAAACCCATGCGACGCATAGTACCCAAAATGGGGTCTTCATTAGGATTGTGAAGCTCATGTGTGATGCAGGGCTCTTGCAGAGGGATGTATTTGCCCTTGGTAAGAGACTCTGCCAGGTCAGTGCGCACAGTCTTTGTCCAACCCGGAACCAGCACGAAGGCCAGTACTTGAGTTGATGAGTCGGAGCGCAATTCATTCATTGTGTCAAAGAACATATCAAGTCCCTTGTTGCGGAACTCTTGTCGGCCCGAAGTGCCAACGATGAGTGTGTTCTTGTTATATCGCTTGCCGGTTAGCATTTTAGCTACCTTCAGTAGTTTGGCTCGTGCCTCGTTACGTCGGGCATCAAAGTCAGCGGCCTTAGGTACAAAATTTTGCTCAAAGCCATTAGGCGTAACTAAGGGTCGGCGTTCAAGCAGTTGCTCGCACTCGCGCGCAGTTACTTCGCTCACCGTAGTAAATGAGGTCGCTTGCTGAGCAGCGGCTTTTTCAAGCGAATGTTTTGCTTGAACATTCAATTCACTTGCCATTTGGTCACCAAAGTAGCCGGGTAAATAGGCGTAGAGTTGTTTGCCATTACCGCTAATGCTACGCCCCGTGGTAGTGGCATGTGTAGTGAAAACGGTTGAGGCCTCAGGTAAATTCAGCTTCACGTGTAGCAGACCCATGCCCGTAGTCCACTCGTCAAAATGGGTCACCACATTCTTTGGTTCAACTCCTTTCCACTGCACAATGCTCTCAATAACCAGTGCAGCAGCATGAGAAAAGACACACGACTCATCATAGTCGCCATAGGCGTGAAGAGAGTCAACGCCAAAGTGTTGCCACATGGTTGCATAGAGGTCGTTTTTGGTAGCATAGAGCTTGTTGAAATTCACAAGCACCACCAGAGGTCGTCCAGGTACATCCCAGCGACCCGTGCGTACCTGCACGTCCGCAGGCACCCGGTTGCTATTTTTCCAGGCATCAAGCGGGGTCTTCATCTCTTTAAAGAAAGGTGAAGGATTGGATTCTGACCAAATATCAGGACCAATGAATATTACTTTATCTTTGAAAAGCTTCTGGAGTGTCTTGGCCTTCGTTGAAAGCACCGCATAAATGCCGCCAACTTTGTTGCAGACCTCCCAACTTGTTTCAAACAACAAATCAAGCATTATAAGTTCTAAATTTATACTTAACCCTATTTTATTCAGGATTAAGCCCAAAAGGGTTATTTTAAAGTGCAAAATTACAAAAAAAATCTGTAACTCTACCACTTTCAAAGTGAAAGAAATGGTTAATTTCGATTGCTTAGAATTTTAATAAACTGATAATCAAAGATTTGACAAATGGAATAAAAATAAAATACTTGGCATAATAAGGATTAACAAAAGTTTTTTATTGACTTAATATCAATTCGTTAGGATAAATGCAATCGTTTTCATGAAAAAACCAGTAGTTTTGATGAGAGTGGAAGTAGAAAGAGGACAGAGGACAGTTGACAGTTTTCAGTTTTCAGTTTTCAGTTATCGGTTTTCAGTTATCGGTTGTGAAATCTCTGAATTATTAGGAAGGGTGAAACTTTTGGGAAAGCCGGGAAAGGTGGGAAAGGTGGGAAAGCCGGGAAATCGTGGTAATTTTCGTAAAATGCTGATATATAATATTGTGGTATTTAGAGATTGTACTGCTTTCGTGCATTATTGTACTGCGTTCGTGGTTTATTGTACTGCATTGGGTCGAGTGTTGATGCCTAACGGCACCGCACGCCACTTCGTGACTCGTGCTGCAAAATCACCTCGAGTGCTGCGCGGTTCGAGAAACACTTGCTTTAGCCGTTCTAGCAGCTCTAGCCGTTCTACGCACAAGATAGTTTCTTTAAAGGTGGATGGGAAGGGTGGGAAAAATGGGAAGGATGTCAATGAGCTTGCCTGGGGCTGCGACGGGTGTTGCAGCACAGAGGACCGAGGGATAGTATGTACTGATTGAGGAGCAAAGATAAGGGAAAGACGGGAGTTGAGCGAGAGCAATAGCACACATTTTATTATGGGAGTGCCTTCGGCAGAAATCTAGCAAATCAGAACAAATCTAACAAATTATGTTGGACGTGCTACGCACTTAAAATTAAAGCTTCGCTAAAATTTCAATATTAATAATTATTGCGCTGGCGCGCTAAAATTATTGAAATATTAGTGTGTAAGCGAGGTGTCGCCCCGACGGGGCTAATGAGTGAGGGGGAGGTTCTTCTTCACAGGGGTTCCGCTCGCAAGCTCGCTTCACCCCTGCCTATTCGCTTACCGCTCCTAACGGAGCTTGGATGCGGTGTGCCCCTGCCTGTTCGCGCGATGGCGGGTAATGTGCGGTTTAGCACTGTTTCGGCGACAGTCGCCGACTGCACGAACGGCACGGACGGAGCAGGGGCTGCGACGGGTGTTGTAGCATAGAGGACCGAGGGACGGCAGAGTGGAACGTTGCGCGGCGATTTAGCGGAGACCGGAACTGAGTTGCGGGGGTACGAGACTGCGTCTCGCATTACATTGACATGATGCAGAATGAGAGTCTACGACATTTAACAACTCTCGCACACGGAAATTATTAGATTACATTTTGTTGCGGTGAAGTGACGGAGACTGTGTCTTCGCGTAAGGGGACATTGGTATGCTCTCGCTGAAGAGCCTGTGCCAGGCGGTGGTAGAATTGGGTAAAAAAACAGAGAGTGTGCCTTGACACACTCTCTGCGTTCACTAAGAATTAAATTAACCCTTAAAAAATTTTACTATGGAAATTTCTACGATTTATACTTCTTCGTAAGGAACGTCTTCGGCTGAGCCACTGTTGCCTTGCTGACCGTTATTGCCACCTTGCTGGAAGGGGTTGCCGCCCTGGAAACCGCCGGCACCGGGTTGTGGACCACCTGCTCCAGGTTGTGCACCGCCAGCTTGACCATACATCTCCTGCGAGATGGCATGGAAGCGTTCATTGAGTTCGTTCATAGCAGTATCGATGGCTGCAATGTCTTGATTCTTGTGAGCTTCTTTCAGCTTATTGAGCGACTCCTCGATGGTAGCCTTCTTGTCGGCGGGCAGTTTGTCGCCCAGATCCTTAAGGCTCTTCTCGGTTTGGAAAATCATGGCATCGGCCTGATTAATCTTATCAATGCGTTCCTTCTCCTTTTGGTCGGCAGCGGCATTGGCAGCAGCCTCGTCCTTCATGCGCTGAATCTCAGCATCGCTAAGACCGCTCGAAGACTCGATGCGGATGCTTTGCTCCTTGCCGGTAGCCTTGTCAACAGCCTTGACATTCATGATGCCGTTAGCATCAACTTCGAAAGAGACCTCAATCTGTGGCACGCCACGGGGTGCCGGTGTGATGCCATCGAGATGGAACTTGCCGAGGGTCTTGCAATCCTTAGCCATGGGACGCTCGCCCTGAAGCACGTGGATTTCAACTGAAGGTTGGTTATCAACAGCCGTAGAGAAGACCTGACTCTTGCGGATAGGAATTGTGGTGTTAGCATCAATGAGTTTGGTCATCACGCCACCGAGGGTCTCAATACCGACTGACAGGGGCACTACGTCGAGAAGCAGCACATCCTTCACATCTCCGCTGAGCACACCGCCTTGAATAGCGGCACCCACAGCCACAACCTCGTCGGGGTTCACGCCCTTAGAGGGAGCCTTACCGAAGAATTTCTGTACAATTTCCTGAACTGCAGGAATACGTGTAGAACCGCCCACGAGAATCACATCGTCAATGTCGCTTGTTGACAGACCAGCATCGTTCAAAGCCTTGCGGCAGGGTTCGATGGTGCTCTGAATCAGGTCATCACAAAGTTGCTCAAATTTGGCACGGGTCAGGGTCTTCACCAAGTGTTTGGGAATGCCGTTAACGGGCATGATGTAAGGCAGATTGATTTCAGTGCTCATGGAGCTTGAAAGTTCAATCTTAGCTTTCTCGGCCGCTTCTTTGAGTCGCTGGAGTGCCATAGGATCCTTGCGCAGGTCAATACCCTCTTCATTTTGGAATTCCTCAGCAAGCCAGTTGATGATGCGCTGGTCAAAGTCATCGCCACCCAGGTGGGTGTCACCATTGGTCGATTTCACTTCAAAGACGCCATCACCGAGGTTAAGGATAGAAATATCAAAAGTGCCGCCGCCAAGGTCGAACACGGCGATATTCTTATCGTCGGCACTCTTATCGAGGCCATAAGCGAGTGCAGCTGCAGTAGGCTCGTTAACGATGCGTTGCACGTTGAGACCTGCAATTTCGCCGGCCTCTTTCGTGGCCTTACGTTGCGAGTCATTAAAGTAAGCAGGAACTGTAATGACAGCGTCGGTCACCGTCTGTCCCAGATAATCTTCGGCCGTTTTCTTCATTTTTTGAAGCACCATCGCTGAGATTTCCTGCGGAGTGTACTGACGTCCGTCAATTTCAACACGGGGCTGATTGTTGCCGTTGTTGATTACCTTATAAGGCATACGTTCCACTTCCTTGCCCACATGGTCGAAAGTCTCGCCCATGAATCGCTTGATAGAATAGACGGTGCGAGTAGGGTTAGTAATAGCCTGACGTTTAGCAGGGTCACCCACTTTGCGCTCACCGCCATCAACAAAAGCCACTACCGAAGGAGTAGTGTTACGTCCTTCACTATTCGGTATTACAACCGGATTTTTACCTTCAAGAACCGACACACAAGAGTTAGTGGTTCCCAGATCAATTCCAATAATTTTAGCCATAATATAAAAGTTTTTAGATTTGTTTTCTGTTTTTTCGACAATAATGTCACCCATGTAATAGCAAAGCTTGTGCCAAAAAAAAGTAAGGTCAGATAACATGACACGACTCTGCCACTCTGTCAGTCCTCGTAAAAGCTATCAAATGCCATTCCGGGAAAAGAAGCGGGTAATTTTGCACTTATTAATGTAATTTTAGAAAAGATTAGCGCAAGAAGCGATAAAACCTATGGTTACAGTGAATTATTTTTATTAACTTTGCACAAAAATTAAGGATACGCGCACGTGACGCGCGTATGCAAATCAAGATCAACACACTACAATTATTTAAATAACAACATTTTAAACAAAACTCATTATGCAAATTTCACACATTGAACATGTTGGAATAGCAGTTACTTCTCTTGAAGAAGCTATCCCTTTTTATGAGAATTTACTTGGTTTCAAATGCTTCGCAATCGAAGAAGTAGAAGATCAGCACGTTAAGACCGCCTTCTTCCAGGTGGGTCAAACAAAGATTGAGTTGCTTGAAGCAACAAGTCCCGAGAGTGCCATCGCCAAATTCATTGAGAAGAATGGTGGCCGTGGCGGCATTCAGCACATTGCCTTTGCAGTTGAGGATGGTGTAGCGAACGCCCTTGCCGAGGTTCAAGAAAAAGGTGGTCGCGTGGTAGACAAAGAGCCTCGCCGTGGCGCTGAGGGCTTGAACATTGCCTTCCTGCACCCGAAGACCACTTGTGGTGCACTTGTAGAACTCTGTGAAAATCCTAACAAATAATATAGAGTAATGGGTAAACAACTCGAAAAAATCCAAGAACTGATTACGAAACGCGCCGAAGCACGTCTTGGTGGTGGCGAGAAAGCCATCGTGAAACAGCACGAGAAAGGCAAATACACAGCTCGTGAACGCATCAATATGCTCCTTGACGAAGGAAGCTTTGAAGAACTGGACATGTTTGTCCGTCATCGTTGCACCAACTTTGGCCAGGAGAAGAAATCCTACCCGGGCGATGGTGTTGTAACCGGTTACGGCACAGTTAACGGCCGCTTGGTCTATGTGTTTGCACAAGACTTCACCGTGATAGGCGGATCTCTGGGCGAAGCCATGGCCATGAAGATGTGTAAGGTAATGGATCTTGCCATGAAACAGGGAGCACCCGTGATTGGTCTTAACGACTCAGGCGGTGCCCGCATACCCGAGGGTATTAACGCACTGGCCGGCTATGCTGAGATATTCCAGCGCAACATTGATGCCAGTGGTGTCGTTCCTCAGATTTCAGCAATCCTCGGTCCCTGTGCCGGTGGTGCAGTGTACTCCCCTGCCCTGACTGACTTCACGCTGATGGCAAAGGGTACATCGTTCATGTTCCTTACCGGTCCCGCTGTGGTAAAGACAGTGCTGGGCGAGGTCGTGACTCAGGAACAACTGGGCGGTGCAACCGTTCACGCTCAGAAGAGTGGTGTGACGCACTTTGCATGCGACACTGAAGAAGAGGTGATTGAAACCATCAAGAGATTGTTGAGCTACATGCCCAGCAACAATATGGAACCTGCACCGTGCATTGAATGCAATGACCCGATTGACCGCATGGAAGACGCTCTCAACAACATCATTCCCGAGAGTCCTAACGATCCTTATAATATGTATGATGTGATAGGCGCAATCGTTGACAACGGTGAATTCCTTGAAGTTCATAAAGACTTTGCCAAGAACATCATCGTGGGCTTTGCTCGCTTCAACGGCCAGTCGGTGGGCATCGTAGCCAACCAGCCGCAGCACATGGCAGGCGTGCTTGATGTGAACGCCTCGAAGAAAGGCGGTCGCTTTGTTCGCTTCTGCGACGCATTCAACATTCCTTTGGTAACCCTCGTTGACGTTCCCGGATTCTTGCCGGGTACCGGACAAGAGTACAATGCTGTGATTTTGAACGGTGCCAAGTTGCTCTACGCCTACGGCGAAGCTACAGTGCCCAAGGTTACCGTTACCCTGCGCAAGAGCTATGGTGGTAGCCACATCGTGATGAGCTGCAAGCAGCTGCGTGGTGATATGAACTACGCATGGCCCAGCGCTGAGATTGCCGTGATGGGTGCCGCAGGTGCCGCAGGCATTCTCTATGCCAAGGAAATGAAGGCCGCTAAGGCAGCCGCAGCCGAGGCTAAAGAAGCCGGTGACGAGGCAAAGGCCAAAGAAATCATGGAAGAGAACAAGAAGTTCATCGAAGAGAAAGAACAAGAATACAATGACCTGTTCTGCACTCCATTCAATGCAGCCAAGTATGGCTACATTGATGATGTGATTGAACCTCGCAACACCCGCTTCCGCGTGATTCGCGCCCTTGAGCAATTGCGCACCAAGAAGTATGTCAATCCCGCCAAGAAGCACGGTAATATTCCTTTGTAATCCCTGTTCAACGACTATTCAAAATGAATAAGAAAATATTATTGATACTGATTGCTGTAGTGGCTGCCATCACCGCGAGCGCACAAGGTCGCATGGACTTGCGCATCAACGAGGTTGCAGTGCAGAACGACAGCAACACTGTTGACCAGAATGGCTGCCAAGCGGGATGGATTGAGATTTTCAATGCGTCTTATGGCACCAATGGCATCGAAAAGATGTTCATCACCACACTCAAGCCTGATTTCATCCAGAACTATTTCAAGGCTGAAGAGCAAAAGAGCAACAAGAAGCGCAACCAGCTGCTTGAAGAGCTCCGCAACTCACGTCCCGGTGACATCTATGAGATTCCGCGTGGCGATGTTGCCACCAAGGTCAAACCCCGCACTCATGTGGTGTTCATGGCCGATGTTGACACAACCGCCGGTACATTCCACCTGCCATTCACTCTGACTCCCGGGCAGTATGTAGCCCTATATGACGTGAATGGAGACTTAGTTGACGAAGTGACCATTCCGAATGACTTGCAGGCCAACCAGTCATATGCCCGTTGCGGTGAGGACAAGATTGACCTTCACGCAGAGCACAAGTTCAATGCAAATGACTGGGAAGTGCGTGACGGCTCAACCGTAGCGAAAGCCATTACTCCCGGCAAGTTCAACTCCCGCCCCGAGAATGAGAACGTACAGAAGTTCAAGGAAGAAGATCCCTCGGGCATTCTGCTCACGCTCATGTCAATGGGTGTAGTGTTCTGCGCGCTACTGCTGCTCTACATTTTGTTCAAACTCTTCGGTAAGGCATTTGCCACCAAGGACAAGAAGAAAGAGGACGCAGTGATTGAGAAGGCAGTGGAAAACGAGCCCGCAGTCGCAACTCAATCTGAAGGCGATGATGAGGCTATCGCAGCCATCTGCATGGCACTGTACCAGCACTTTAACGCTCATGACGAGGAAAGCGGCATTCTCACCATAGACCGCTCACAAGGTCAGCAAAGCGCATGGGGTTCTAAAGGCAATCTGCTGCTGCCCAAGCCCGTGCGTCGCGACATTAAATAATAATCACTAACATTTTATTTGCATTACTAAATCAATGAAAGAATATAAGTATAAAATCAATGGTCACGAATACAAAGTAAATGTTGGTGACATTGAAAACAA
>CAMKGM010000006.1 GCA_946412245.1 uncultured Bacteroidales bacterium | reverse complement strand
GCATCACGCCGGCCCTGTCATTTTCTCCATGCCATCCTATATCTCCTCTCCAAAAAGCCACGAAAAGCCTGCTTTCGCAGCGAGCACCCGTGAGGGTGCCATTTGAGTAACCCACAGTACCGCTATCATAGTGAGCGATAGCGAGCGCAGATAGCGGCACTGGGGGTAAAGCCCGTCCTCCGGCCCGTCGCCGGCGGCGACCCCTCAAAGAGTGTGCAGCCATCCATCTGACCACAGAACATAAACTGCGCTCAGTAATTATTTCAATACGAATTTTACGAATGTAGCGAATTACGCGAAAAGATAAATTCGTGATATTCGCCTAATTAGCCAAATTCGCATTAAGCACTACCGGCGTAAGCCGGCTTTTTGACACCGATAGGTGCAACTTTTTGAAAAAATCTTCACCACCTTGACCTTATTTCCGACAACTGACAACTGACAACTGACAACTGACAACTGTCAACCGACAACCGACAACTGATAACTGAAAACCGAAAACCGACAACTGATAACCGACAACTGTCAACTGATTTCTGATTTCCGGCAAAATCTGTGCACTTTTCCTATCTGCATTGTGCCTTATGGGTGATGAGAAGCACGTTCTTGCCGCTTGCCAGCCGGGTAGCAAAGATATAGGTGTCGCCACCGTCGTTCAGCCGTAGCCGTTTGCGCAGTTCGGGCGCTTTCATGGGGAAGTTGCGCACCGCTATGCAGGCGTGGGTGATGCCCTGCAGATGTCGCTTGAGGTCGCGGGCATTGAGTGTGGTGACGGCATCGACCACGAACTTACGCCCGGGGAACGATGGCAGTGCTTCATGGCACACGAACAGATGGCTATTGCGTGCTACGGCAACGAGACCGTAACGCTCTGCCAATAGGCCAAAGCATCCGGCTTTCATGATGGACGCATTAGGCTCATAGAGATACACGGTTTGTTTCTCACTGCACCCGTCGGGATTCCACTCATCGGCATCGGTGGCAGTGTCGGCCAGCGAATAGGTGAACGGCTCATCGGCATCGTTCACACAAGTGACCTGAACGGGGCCTTCGTGGCCTGCTTCAAGTAGCAGGAGCATCTCCTTGCACTCGCCGCCGGTGCTCACAATGTGCGCCTGGCTCACGCCGGTCAACCGGCTCAACGCCTGATGCAGGTCGAGCATAGGCGAGAGTTTCAGTAGCACGCGGGGCGACTTGACGAGTAAGTGGGGCAGGAGGGTAGTGACGTCGGGCGTACAGTCTTCCAAGCGGAACACTCGGTTGCCGGCCGCGTCACGGCGCGCCGGGTCCAAATAGATGAGGTCGGCTTGCGGTAGTGAGTCAAGGTACTCCTCGGCGGTGCTATTCACGATGTGGGCGTGACTCAGCCCCAAAGCAGCCATGTTGTGGCAGGCAAGTTCGCACAACCGAGGGTCGCGCTCCACATAGATGGCCTCGCGAAAGCGTTGTGCGATAAACGAGAAATCAACCCCTAAACCGCCCGTGAGATCTATCATCAGTTGTCCTTCACCTGCAAGTGAAGCCTTATAGAGGGCTGTGGCCTGCGACGAGCATTGCTCCATTGAGAGGCTGGTCGGATAGATGATGTCGCGGTTCTGAGCCCATGATGGCAACTTGCCACGCGCCTTTTGCCGGCCTGCAATCTGGTCAAGCGCAAATGGCGCGTCTACACCCGGAATTCGTGCCGCCTCAAAGGCCAGTTGCCGCACGTCGGCAAGCTCATGGTCGTCGACAAATCGCATAGTGGCTTGCAGATTGCAGCCCTTGCGCAGAGTAATGTCGGGTAGCTTCACAGGTGTGTGGTTTTGTTGAGCAAATAGTTGTCGAGCATCACGATGGCAGCCATTGCTTCCACTACGGGCACGGCGCGTGCTACCACGCTGATGTCGTGCCGACCTCGAGGCTCAATGTTGACAACATTTCCTTGATTGTCAATTCCTTCAATGGGTTGCATGAGCGTAGCTACGGGTTTGAATGCCACCCTGAAACAGATGTCGTTGCCGTTGCTGATACCTCCCTGAATGCCACCGGAGAAATTGGTGGCGGTGGTGATTTTGCCATCATCAACCCGCCACAGGTCAAGCACCTCGCGGCCTGTATGGTTCGGGAAGTCAAACCCCAGACCAATGTCAAAACCCTTGGCGGCCGGAATGCTCATCATCGCCTCGGCGAGTTGCGACGAGAGTTTACCGAACACAGGCTCACCCAACCCGGCCGGCACGCCATGAATCTCGCATGCCACAATGCCGCCCACAGTGTCGCCTTCAGACAAGTCTGCCATGTTCTTGGCTACCATTGCCTTGGCACTGATGGTGATGCCCACTTGCGCCAGCACTTGCTTGGCAAGGGCTCCCGCCACCACACGAGCCGCAGTCTCGCGTGCCGAGGCACGGCCCCCGCCGCGGTGGTCGCGTATGCCATACTTGGCTTGCCAAGTGTAGTCGGCGTGTGATGGCCTGAATACATCCTTCAGATGGTCATAGTCCTCCGGACGACTGTCGCGATTGCGGATGATGAACCCGATGGGCGTTCCCAGTGTGATGCCGTCTTTCAGTCCCGAGAGAATCTCCACCTCATCGTCTTCATTGCGGCTCGAAGTGCCATTGCCCTGGCCCGGCTTGCGACGGTCCATCTCGCGGTGTAGCTCCTCAAGGTCAATCGCCACACCTGCCGGCATGCCGTCAATCACACCCCCGATGGCGGGGCCGTGCGATTCGCCGAACGATGTGAGGCTGTATAGGTTCCCAATTCTGTTCCGGTGTGCCATAACGCTCTATTCTTGCTCGGGTTCAACAGTTAGGTCGCACACTTGGCCGTGTACAACGCCTACCAGGTCGGCCGGCTTGATCTTGAATTGCAACCCTCGCATTCCGGCACTCACATAGATGTGCTCAAAGTTGTTGCAAGTCTGGTGAAAATAGGTGGGAAAAGGCTTTTTCATACCCACGGGCGAGCAACCGCCACGAATGTAGCCCGTAGTCGGCAACAAGTCTTTCATGTGAATCATTTCCACCTTCTTGTTGCCCGACACCTTGGCCGCCTTCTTCAGGTCCACCTCCATCGCGCCGGGAATCACGCACACCAGGTGTCCTGTCTTGTCACCATGTAGCACCAGCGTCTTGAACACTTGTGCCACATTCTGACCTATGGTTTGCGCCAGATGCTCGGCTCCCAGATCGTTCTCATCGACCTCATAGGCGATCAGTTCATAATCAATCTTAGCCTTGTCGAGCAGTCGGGCTGCATTGGTTTTTTGAATCTTTTTCATGTGTTTTAATAAACTTTATATGCAAAGTTAGTGGAAGTTGCCTATCTTTGCAAATAAACTTGCGAAACAATGAAGAATTGGTTCTTTTTCATTATGGCTGCGCTTGCCTTTCAGTGTCTTGCTGCAACCGACGGTAGCACCACACTGGAGCGGCTACACTATGCCGAGCAACACTATGCCCAACCTGCCGATTCGCTGCACAACGAGCAGCTATACATCGCTGCTCTCGAAGATGTGCTGAGCGACACTACACTCACTGAGACCGATAAAATGCGCCCTCGCATCTTGCTTGAGCGAGCCGTTAAGAATCGCATAGGCTCACTCGCCACCGATTTGGAACTCACCACCCGCGATGGCGATGTGATCTCGTTGAGTCAGTTGCCACGCAAGTTTACATTGCTCTTCTTCAACGACCCCGATTGCGATGCCTGCCACATACTCAAAAACCGTCTTGACACCACGCAGGTCATTAACAATTATGTCAATAGCGACTTGCTGCAGATTGTGGGCATCTACCCCTACGGCGACCAGCAACGTTGGTGCGCCACATCTTATCCGAATAACGTGATAAACCTTTGGGATGAGAAACAACAAATTGAGGATGAGGAACGCTACATTCTGCCCAGCATTCCGCTATTCTATCTACTGAATGCCGATGGCAAGGTCCTTGTCAAGAATGAGGCAAGCCTGAATCGCGTGCTCCGCGCCCTTGAACGCATCATGATCAGCAGCGACCGCTCCACCGAGGGGCTCCTCAGTCTACTCTACAACCCATAATCCCTCATAGCAATCACTCTTTTGATAAAACAATCCTTTGGGCGATTATAAATCACTCATTTTTTTTGTACTTGATGCAGCAAAACGATGGTTTCTGTTGTCAATAGATTGATGAATGTTTATCAAGAAATAGAAACCGAAGCGTTAATTGAGCAGTGCCGTCGTGGTGACAGTCATGCCCTACACTCCTTGTACAGATGTTATTACCCGAAGCTTATCAGCACAGCTCGATATTATGTTGATGAAGACACCGCCCACGATATTGTGCACGACTCGCTCTTGATGGCATTCTCTTCACTCGGTTCATTGCGCGATGCCAGCCGGATTGAACCATGGCTGGTGCGCATAGTGCGCAATATGGCATTGAATCACATTAAGCATGAGCATGTGATAACAAAACAGCCTATTGAGACTGTTCAAGACATGATTCCTAATCCAGAACCCGCCGAACCGCTTATTCCCATGGATGTGCTCATGAGCATGGTGAAACGACTGCCCGATGGATACGAACAAGTATTCAGATTGCGCACTATGGCAGGACTGAGTCACGATGAGATAAGCCAACGCCTTGGCATCACAAGCAGTACAAGTCGTTCGCAATACACTCATGCACGTCGAATGTTGAAAAAGATGGTTCAACACTGGTGGATGATGCTCCTCATTTTCGCAGTAGGGTCATTACTGTATGTTGTACTCAATCATCCTTCAAAAAAACCATCAAGAGACCATCAACCGACAACGGCTCAAACACCACCGCCCACTTTGATTGACAGTCTTTCAAAGGAAACGCTTACCCCTGTTTCTCCTCAAGATGTATTGAATGAGCAAATGTCATCTGTTGTATTTACTCACGACGAAGTGCCGTCGGCAGACACAATCAAATCACGCATACCCACCGATACGACAGAAGAATCTCATGAGCCACCAGTCCAAGAAGATAAATATCTGGTAATGCCTCCATTGCCGTCAAGGCCAATGCAAATACAAAAGATGCCGATAAGGCATCGACAGTCAAACGATGCAAACACATCCATAATGTTTGCAATTAGTGGCTGGCCCGAACCATCAGATTTCTCGCAGCAGGCAGTGATTCAGGCAACATCATCTATTGCTCCTGCTCCAATTGGTTCAGAGGCTCCGAGCCCTATAGACTTCACCGACTGGAGCGAATATTACCATTTCCTGGAAATGGAAGCCGATGCCAATCCAACCGAAGAGAACATCTCTTTGAGACGCATTGCCGGCAGCAACGCTATAGGCAATCCACAACAGAACATTGAAGAACATGCTCATCACGATATGCCATTCACACTCAGCCTGTCGGTAAACAGAAATATTGCTAGCCGATGGAGTCTGGGCACAGGATTGAATTACTCTCGATTACATTCCACTTTCGACTTGGGATATTCGCAAGCATACATTCACAATGAACAGACCATCCATTATCTGGGAATCCCAGTAAATGCGTCATACTCATTCTTGCAAGGGAATCGCTGGAATCTGTACGGCACTGCTGGGGTTACACTCGACATACCTGTCGCTCGTTCGTGGAAGACCCGTCATTTACTTAACGGACAAACCATCTACTCACAATCGAGCAACATAAATGTTCCCGTGCAATGGTCGTTTAATGCAGGATTGGGTGTTCAGTACAATTTCACGCCTCATTTCGGCGTCTTTATGCAACCCGGGGCAACTTATTACCTCAACAACGGCACAAAGACCATCAGAACTGAGCATCCCTGGAGCATAACTGTTCCAATTGGTTTCAGATTTACATGGTGATGATGCAGCAAACATCTTTCCTTGTTTGTCTATAAGGAAAGACATTTGCACTATGATCGACACTATTCATTATGATTCCTGCCCCTTGTGCCATGGCTTAGAATTGGCACCTTTTGCATCGGCTACCGACCATCTGGTGAGTGGCAAACAATTCAAAATCATTCAATGCAAAGCCTGTGGCTTCCTGTTCACGCAAGATGCTCCAAGTATCGACTCAATCAAACAGTATTATGATTCAGAGAAGTATCTCCCACATAACACAGGTCACGGATTCAACTCATTCATCTATCGCTCTGTGCGTTCGGCAATGTTTAACTGGAAGCACGCGCTTATCCAGCATTATCACAACAAACGCGGCACACTCATTGATGTGGGTGCGGGCAATGGACACTTCATGGCCCACATGCAGCGTTGTGGATGGGATGTGATGGGGTGTGAACAAAGTGCGCTTGCACGGGCTGAAGCTTGGAAGCGATGGCAATTGCATCTTGATGGCGACGTGATGGAAGCTAAGTATACTTCTGCTTGTGCCGATGTGATCACTGCCTGGCATGCCATTGAGCACATTCACGACCTGCACGGCTTGTGGGACCGATTCCATGACTGGCTCAAGTCTGATGGCGTTCTACTTGTTGCCGTACCTAACTGTTTTAGTGCCGATGCACTTCATTATGGAAACACATGGGCAGCATGGGATGTGCCCAGACATCTATGGCATTTTTCCATTGAGACCATGAATGAACTAAGTCAACAACATGGATTCAGGCTTATTGATATCAAGTCGCTTCCGCTTGATGCTTGTTACATTGCCTTGTTGAGCGACCAGAACAAATTCAAAGCAATTGTCAATGGACTGCGATTCATGATGAAGGGATTTACCAATCAACAGAATGCCAGTTCACTAATCTACATATTCAGCAAACAACAAATACGCCCGTAGTCACTCACCTTGATTACAAGTGAGGATTATGTAAGATTGAGAGGTTTTCTTAACCCTATAAGCACTGCCGGCGCGGATGCCTACGACCCAAACTATCACACCGTCGACTTCAAGCACCCACACATTCTTCTTCTCCTCCTTGTCCAGCTTGCGGTCGGTGAGCAGGTCGCTCAGCAGTTTGTGCCCAAACATCCCGAAGGGTATCATCTTGTCGCCGTTTTTCCAGCGTCGCAGCACCACGTTCTCGCTTTTCATGATACTTGCATCAAAGGCCACTCTTGTCGTTCCGTTCACCATGGATGGGCTGAATGGCCGGTTGTTATCCTTCTGAACCTGAATTTTCACGGGCAAATCGGTGACATTCTTGAATTTGAATGGATATAAACTAACGGGTGTCTGCGAAATGGGTTTGATGACGATGCGTTCGTTCCAAATGCGCATGTAGTGAGTCTTGGAATAGTAATAGCCGCTGAACTTGCGGCTGTATCCCTCAGTGGCCTGTTCGCATTGTGTTCGGTTAAATCCGTATTCTCGTGCCATTTCATAGAGCAGTAGCCCCTTGTTATGAATTCCTTTGAGCGATTCATAGGGCATTTCCAGGGTGTTCTTCACGCTCCAGTGGCGATTTTTATCCTTGAATAATGCAATGAGATCTTTCTGCAATTGTAAATATTCACCGGTTTGCGACATGGTGAGCTGTAACTGCTTGCGGGCGTTAGGAAACATGTCGTCAATGACCGGTAGAATTGCGTTTCGAATTCGGTTGCGTAACACTTCATTCTCAAGGTTGGTGCTATCGGTCACATAGTCTTGGTTGCATTCTTTCAAGTACTGCAATACGTCGAAGCGTGTCGCGTCAAGTAGTGGGCGTACCACAAAGCCGTTACGCGGCTTGATGCCTGTCACACCGGCAAGTCCCGTTCCTCTGAAGATGTTCAGGAAGAATGTCTCAATGCTGTCGTCGCGGTGATGAGCCACGGCAATGCACTGGCAGTAGCGTTGTTTACGAAGCCTTTCAAACCAAGTGTATCGCAATTCGCGGCAAGCCATCTCCATTGACACTTTGTGCTTTTTCATGTAGGCTTCCACGTTAAAGTGCTTGACATTCACGGGAACGCGTAGCTTGATGCATAATCGTCGCACAAACGCTTCATCGCGGTTTGACTCCTCGCCGCGCAGGTGAAAGTTACAGTGGGCCACGATGCAGTTGTAGCCCAGTTCGTGTAGTGCCAGCAGCATAGCTACTGAGTCGGCGCCGCCGCTCACCGCCAACAGAACACGCTGATAGGGGCGCTTAATCAGCTCGTTCTTGAATATCATATTTGATACTTTGGTCAGGAAGTCGTTCTGTTTCATAACTATCTATTTCGTTCATTATTTGGCAAATTTAGTGATTAATTGTGATATGATATACTTTTTGGTTAAGAAATTAGGTGCTTGTCGGTCATTAATTGTAACTTTGCGCAAAAAGAAAGAACGTAATACACGACATACTATTATGGACAAGAAACCGCACAAGATGACCGATGCTGAGATTTTGGCACGTATTATGGCCCCAAAACCCTTTGTGGGCAATGCGATGCACATTCCGCGTGAAGCACAGGCGCGTGCTCGTCGACTTTGTTGGGAATTCAATCAAACCTCACCCGATGATTACAAGCGTCAGCATCAAATCCTCTCAGAACTGTTGGGAACTTATCACAGTTCCATTTATCTTGTGCCGTCGTTTCGTTGTGACTTTGGCTTCAACATCCACTTCAAGGGGTTCGCCCTGGTGAACTACAACTGTGTATTCCTTGACACGTCGCCCATTCATGTGGGTGAGCATGTGCTCTTTGGGCCCGGTGTGGTGCTGTCATGTGCGGGTCATCCCCTCAATCCTGAGCAGCGTCGCAGTGGTGCGTTTGAAACCTCAGCGCCCATCACCATTGAGGACGGTGTGTGGATAGGCGCGAATGTGACCGTTTGCGGCGGGGTGACCATAGGGCAGGGGAGCGTGATTGGCGCCGGTGCCGTTGTTACAACCGATATTCCGGCAGGAGTGTTGGCGGCCGGTGTTCCATGCCGAGTCATTAGGCCACTCACCGACGATGACCGCATACCTGAACAGGAAATAGAATTTTGACCGCTTCCTTATGAAAAAGGCCTCGCTTAGAGCGGGCCTTTATTTTGTGTTGAAGATGGGTGTCAATACTCAATTTTGTCGGTCTTGGCAGCCCACTTGTTGAAGTGGTCAATCGCATGAGGATCGTCCACATGGATGCACGGGATGTAGCGCATTTCTTGGGGTTTGTCAATCTCCTCATAGATGAAATTGTCGTCAAAGTCAATGTTGGCGGCATCAATCTTGGTGTTGGCATAGTAAATGCGTTTCACACCGGCCCAGTAGAGTGCGCTCAGGCACATGGGGCACGGCTCACAACTGCTATACACAATGCAGCCGTCGAGCTTAAAGTTGCGGGTGACGGCGCATGCATGCCTAATGGCGTTAACTTCGGCATGGGCTGTCGGGTCATTGTCAAGCGTCACGGTGTTGCCACCGGTCGAGACAATCTCTCCGTCTTTCACAATCACAGCTCCGAATGGGCCTCCTCCGCGATCAATGTTCTCGCTGGCAATCTCGCAGGCCATCTTGATGAACTCGCGGTCTTGTTTTGTGATGGTTATTTTTTTAGTACTCATGGTTATGGTTGTTTGAGTGGTAATCAAGATTTTTTGGTGGGTTTATAACCCACTGTGCGATAGTCAAACCGCATTTTGCCACTGGCGATGTTGTTGAGTTTTCGGCGGTTGAGTTGTTTGCGAATGGGCGAGATGTGGTCAATGAAGAGCTTGCCTTCAAGGTGGTCATACTCGTGCTGAACGACGCGTGCCAAGTAGCCCTCGATCTCTTCGTCATGTTCCTGCCAGTTCTCATCGAGCCAGTTGAGGTGAATGCGTGAATGTCGCGCGACGTTCTCGTGAATATCGGGCACGCTCAGGCAACCTTCTTCGCGCGATATAATGGGACTATATTCGTCGACAGTCAGAATAGGGTTGATAAGAACCATGTTTTTGCCTTTCAGTTCCGGGAATTTGTCGGCAAGCACATCGACGTCAATGTAAATGACCCTGATGCTCTTGCCCACCTGAGGAGCGGCAATGCCAATCCCGTCGGTGGCATACATTGTTTCTTTCATGTTCTGAATGAGTTCGTTCAGTCCCTCGTAGTTTTCGTCGATCTCTTCAGCCACTTTGCGCAGCACGGGATGACCGTAGATATATATAGGAAGTACCATATAATAATGTGTTTATCGTTGTGATTTGCTTTGTAAATAATCATTGAGAATGATGCTTGCGGCAATGGCATCGACTCGTGCTTTGTCTTGCCGGTCTTTCTTCTTCATGCCTCCGTCAATCATGGCCTGATGTGCCAGGGTGGAGGTGAATCGCTCATCGAAGAGAATTACAGGCATTTGTGGCAGTTCATTCTGTAGCCGTTTGATAAACGGGTCGATGTAGCGCATGCTTTCTGAAGGCTCTCCGTTGAGCTGTGTGGGTTTGCCAATGACAATCGCCTCTACCTGCTCTTGCTCAATATATTTCTTGATGAAGTCGAGCAACGTGTGGGTGGGCACTGTGGTCAGGCCGTTTGCTACAATTTGCAGCGGGTCGGTCACAGCAATGCCCGTGCGTTTACGTCCGTAGTCGATTCCCAAGATTCGTGCCATTGTCAAGCCATTTTTGCTAATCGTTCATGGTGAGCAGCAGCTCTTCGTTGCTGCGAGTGCGCTCCATGCGGTCTTTGATGAACTCCATCGCCTCAATGGAGGTGCGGTCGCTCAAGAATCGGCGCAAAATCCACATGCGGTTGAGTGTATCCTGGTTGAGCAGCAGGTCGTCGCGACGGGTACTCGACGCCATGATGTCGACAGCGGGGAATATGCGTTTGTTGCTGAGTTTGCGGTCAAGTTGCAACTCCATGTTACCGGTTCCCTTGAACTCTTCGAAAATCACCTCGTCCATCTTGGAGCCGGTCTCAATGAGTGCGGTGGCGATGATGGTCAGACTGCCCCCGTTCTCGATGTTGCGTGCAGCACCAAAGAAGCGTTTTGGTCGTTGGAGCGCGTTGGCATCAACACCACCTGAGAGAATCTTGCCCGATGCAGGTGCGTTAGTGTTGTAGGCGCGAGCAAGTCGAGTGATGGAGTCAAGCAGAATTACCACATCATGACCGCATTCCACCATGCGTTTTGCCTTTGAGAGTACCAACTCGGCAATTTTCACATGACGATCGGCCGGTTCATCAAATGTTGAGGCAATCACCTCAGCGTTCACGCTGCGGGCCATATCGGTCACTTCCTCCGGACGCTCATCTATGAGCAAGATAATCATGTAAGTGTCAGGATGGTTCTCTGAGATGGCATTGGCAATATCTTTAAGCAGAATTGTCTTACCTGTTTTAGGCTGTGCCACGATAAGACCGCGCTGGCCCTTGCCGATGGGAGCAAACATGTCAACAATGCGTGTTGAGATGTTGGGATGCGCTTTGCTCTCCAGATTAAATTTCTCGTTGGGGAATAGGGGTACCAGGTGCTCAAAGGGGACACGATCGCGCACATAACTTGGGGTGCGGCCGTTGATGAGCCTCACTTCGCACAGCGGGAAGTATTTCTCGCCTTCCTTTGGTGGGCGAATGGTGCCTTCCACCACATCTCCGGTTTTCAAACCGTTATTTTTGATTTGTGCTTGAGAAACATAGATGTCGTCGGGTGACGTGAGATAGTTGTAGTCTGACGAGCGAAGGAATCCATAGCCGTCGGGCATGACCTCAAGCAGTCCGCTACCGGTAAGAATGCCGTCGAAGTTGTAGGGGCTCTCAGGCATTGCGGGTTCTTCGGGTTGCGCTTGGGCGCCTTTCTTGTTTTTCTTTTTCTTGCCTGAGGGTTGTTCTTTTTCGGCTTTTGGTTCTTGAATGATGATGGGAGCCTTGGCGGCCTCTTCGGCAGCACGGCGACGGCGCTCTTCAGCACGGCGTGCAGCCTCTTCACGTTCTTCTTGAGTGCGAGGCTTGAAAGTCAGGCCTCCGCCGGTGTTGAAGAATGACCCCAGTGAAACTTGTTTCTTCTCCTGTGAGGGTTGGGCAGGCATCATGCCACCGTTATCGGGCATGAAATCGCCTTGTCCGTCAAACTCGTCGTAACCGTAGAATTCATCACCTTCAGGGCCCATGCCTTCTTCAAAATATGGCTCGCCAGGCATCATTTCGCCATTGCCAAAAGGCTGTTCCGGACCGTACATGCCGTCATCGGGTATAAAACCGTCATCGGGCATAAGCTCGCTGTTGGGCAACGGGGCGTTGCCTGGCATGGCTTCGTTGGAAATTTGGTCGGTAATGGAATCGTTAGCTTGTGGCACATCGGGTTGATTACTCGGAGTCGCATTGTCGTCGTTGTCAAAGTTAAGCGAAGGAACATCCTCGTTGATTTTGACAATGCGCTTGCGGCGTCCGCGCTTAGAGCCGGTTGAGGGTTCAGCACTCTCAGGTTGTTGCACTTCAGGTTGAGGTGCGCTTTCCGCAGGAGTTTCTTCTTGTGATTGAGGCTTGTCAGTGTCGGCAGTCTCCTCATTGGCCTTCTTGTCAACGGCAGTCGATGTTTTCTTGGGCCGTCCACGTTTGGCTGCTGGTTTGGGCTGTGGCTCTTTTTCTGCCTGGCTCTGCGTGTCCTCAGCTTTATCTTGTTTATCTTGTTTTGTTTTGTCTGTTTCGTTGGACTCAGCGGTTTTGTCGGCTTTCTTGCTTGCCGCGCCATCTTTGCCGGTGCGGGTGCGTTTGCGACGGGGTTTGGGTGCGTTGGCCGAGTTGGCGGCATCTTGAATTGCCTGCTGATCAAGCACCTGGAAGACCAGGTCTTCCTTTTCAACGGAGTCCACCTTTTTAATGCCCATAGACTGAGCTAGCGCCTTTAGGTCGCTGTCGCTCATGGCGTTGAGATCATTGATGTTGTACATAGAAAAAGTTGTATTCTGATTTTCTTGTGTGTAGTTATGGCTAAAGATGAACACATTTTTGGCCACAACAATAGCGTGTTTATACTTAATGTTGAAAAAAAGGGAAGCCTTAAAGTTTCAAGTAATCACAATGGTGTTTAAGGGAAACAAATTAGGCTGTTGTCGAAAATATACTACAAAGGTACGATATTTTTTTGAAATAGCAAAATGATACTTGAAAAACTTCGTCATTTTCAACGAAATCGGTAAAACGTAATATTGAAAACTATCAGTGTTCGGCGAAGTTGGAAGGGTGAATCGTTTGGGAAGGGTGGGAAATGTGGGAAATCAGTTGTCAGTTATCAGTTATCAGTTTTCAGTTATCGGAGAACTCGGAATGGCTGTGGGAAGGGTGGGAAAAATGGGAAGGGTGTCAATGAGCGAGGGGGTGTGACAAAGATAGTGGAACGATGGAGGTTGTACGAGGGCAATAGCACACTGTGAAATAAACCCAAATCGATGTGATGACCGATTTGGGTTTAATAGAGGTTGGGACAATCCCAATTCAGCCTGAAGGCTTTTGGGTTTATCCGAAGTTGTCGTAGTGGATAGATTCGGGGTCTACGCCCAGCGAGTCAAGCACATCGTTTACGGTCTTGCTCATCATTGCAGGACCGCACATGTAGTATTCGCAATCTTCGGGAGCTTCGTGCGTGCCCAGATAAGTGTCTCGCATCACGGGTGCCACAAATCCGGCGGTGTATTTCACACCGGCTTCGTCGGCCACAGGATCGGGACGGTCCAGTGCCAAATGGAAGTGGAAGTTGGGGAAATCCTTTTCCAACTGCAGGAAGTCTTCAAGATAGAATACCTCGCTCAGCGAGCGGGCGCCATAGAAGTAGTGCATCTCGCGGTCACGGCAATTGAGCGTACGGGTCATGTGCATGATTTGAGCGCGCAGTGGAGCCATACCGGCACCACCGCCCACCCATATCATCTCGCGCTTGGAGTCAAAGATGGGGTGGAAGTCACCGTAAGGGCCGCTCATGATAACTTTGTCGCCCGGCTTCA
Organism: uncultured Bacteroidales bacterium; assembly: GCA_946412245.1. Lineage (GTDB taxonomy): Bacteria > Bacteroidota > Bacteroidia > Bacteroidales > Muribaculaceae > Sodaliphilus. The sequence goes on along the minus strand of CAMKGM010000006.1, from coordinate 61,759 downwards.
GCGTGAAAATGTAGCTCGATGCGATGCCGGGCATTACATCCTGAAATCCTACTTCCGGTTTGGGCTTGAAGGGTGGGGTGGCAATGCGCACGGTGAGCATAAAGCGGTCGCCCTCGGCCGGATAGTTGGCCATGGAGTAAGCTCTGACAGTGGGCTCGGTGTTGCGGCATTTGAGTGAGAACATATCATATTTCTCCCAAGTGGGCAAGTACTCGCCCAGGCTCTCCTTGTCAATGTCTTTGTCGTAGCTCATCTCGTACTCGGGAATCTTGATTTGCGCATAGCTACCCGGAATAAAGTCCATGTGCTCGCCCGGAGGTAGCGCAACAATAAATTCTTTGATGAACGAAGAAACCAGCTTGTTGCTCACAACGGTGCATTCATATTCCTTCACTTCAAGAACCGAGTCGGGTACTTGTATCTTTAGGTCATCCTTAACTTTCACCTGGCAACCCAGTCGCCAGTGAGCCTGCTGCTCCTTGCGGGTGAAGTGAACTTTTTCAGTAGGCAGAATCTCGCCTCCGCCTTCAATCACTTGCACTTTGCATTGACCGCAGCTGCCCTTGCCACCGCAAGCGCTCGAGAGCATCACACCATGCTGGTGCAGGGTGTTCAGCAGAGTGCCGCCGGAGTCGGCCTGCAGTTGTTTTTTGCCGTCATTCACATCAATGGTCACCTTGCCGCTGGGCACAAGATAATGCTTGGCCACCAGCAAGAGGATAACCAGAATTAAGGTGATGATTAAGAAAAATATCGCACTTGTGAGCACCGTGGTGCTTGCTGTATTGAGTAGTATCATAGTCGTGTTATAGTTTAATGCCCAGGAAACTCATGAAAGCGATTCCCATTAATCCGGTGATGATGAATGTGATGCCGAGACCACGCAATGGTTTGGGAACCTGGCTATAAGCAATTTTTTCGCGAATGGCAGCAAGTCCCACGATGGCAAGAAGCCATCCGATGCCCGATCCGGCTCCGTAGACGGTGGCGGTCAGCGCAGACCCGAAGTCTTTCTGTTGCATGAACAGCGCACCGCCCAGGATGGCGCAGTTCACGGCGATAAGTGGCAAGAAAATGCCTAACTGGTTGTACAGGCTCGGAGAAAATTTTTCCACAGCCATTTCCACCAACTGCGTTGCCGATGCAATGACGGCAATGAACATGATGAGATTAAGGAAACTCAGGTCCACGTCCTTGAACGTATCGCCAAGCCAGCTGAGCGCTCCGGGTTGCAGTACATACTTGTCGAGCATGTAGTTGAGCGGCAGTGTTACCACCAGCATGAAAGTTACGGCGATGCCTAGTCCGAATGCCGTTTTTACATTCTTGGAAACGGCAAGGTATGAGCACATACCCAGGAAGTAGGCAAATATCATGTTATCGATAAAAATCGATTTGACAAATAAATTCAGTTCTTCCATTTCAATCGTGTTTTAAATGACTACATGAATTCTTTGTGTGCATTTAGTTGTTCTCTTCTTGCAGGTCCTTGTTTCGTGCGCGGTGCACCCACACAATGCATGCCACCACTATCAGAGCCATTGGCGGCAATATCATCAGGCCATTGTTGGAATAGCCGGCATCGTAGAAACATTGAGGAATCACCTGAGTGTCAAACAGCGTTCCGGAACCAAGCAACTCACGGAAGAATGCCACAATCACGAGGATGATGGCATAGCCCAAGCCATTGCCCACGCCATCAAGAAATGCCGGCCACGGACGGTTGTTGAGTGCGAATGCTTCAAGACGCCCCATTAGGATACAGTTGGTGATGATAAGTCCAATAAATACCGACAGTTGCTTGCTCACGTCGTAACTGTAGGCGGTGAGCACCTGCTGAACTATAATCACGAGAGCAGCGACAACCACCAGTTGCACGATGATGCGTATCGTAGGAGGGATGGTCTTGCGCATGAACGAGATAATCACATTGGCAAACGCCAGCACCGCAATCACCGAGATGCCCATCACAATGGCGGGCTTCAGGCTCACGGTTACTGCCAGCGTGGAGCAGATGCCTAAAACCTGCACCAGCACCGGGTTGTCCTTTGACAGCGGATTGAAAAACGCTTCTTTATTTTTCTTGGATAGCAACATATCGATGATTATTTAGCGGTTTCACTTTGCAATTTCTTCAAGAAGGCATCGTAGGGGGTGAGGCAATCCTGCATCATTGACGAAACACCACGACTGGTGATGGTTGCGCCCGAAATGGCATCGATGCACTCGCCACCGGTGGTTCCTTTTTGTCCTTTCTTCACAATTTCGATGCTCTTGAATTCGTTATTGTTATAGAGTGTCTTGCCTTGGAATTTGTTTTGGAAGTCGGCCTCGGAAATTCTTGCTCCCAAACCAGGAGTTTCGCCCTGATGGGAGAAATTGGCGCCATAGATGGTCTTTCCGTCATCGTTCACTGAAACGTATCCCCAGATAGGCCCCCATAGTCCGGCACCATACATGGGAAATACATACTTCACAGTTCCATCGTTGGCTTTTGCGACAAACACGGGATATTTCTTGTTGGTAGCATCCTTCTCTTTGACAAAATTCTTCATGTCAACACCGAAGGCTACACCCTTGCCTTTCTCTGTGATGTTACCTTGAATGTCAACCCGCAGCTCGTCGGTTATATATTTATTAAAGGTGTCTTCAATCGTTACGCCCTCAGGAGCCTGGACTCTGATAGAGCTCAGAATCTGCTTGCGAGTGTCGTCGGCGATATTCATGTCTTGCCTGTCTTTCAGCGCCATGTATACAAGAGCCAAAATGGCCCCCACGGCGATGACCAGTATTGAGGCGTATGAAATTTGATAGATATTGCTGTTTTTGTTCATAATTGTCTCCTCCTCTCTTACTGTTGGTTAGTTTTAAGACGGTTTTGACGTCGCTTGATATTGAAACTCACCACGCAATGATCAATGAGCGGAGCGAAGGCGTTCATCAGCAGAACTGCCAGCATGGCACCCTCAGGATAACCGCCATTGTAAACTCTGATTAGGATGGCTATCACGCCAATCAGGAATCCGTAGATGTATTGACCGATGCGCGTCCTTGCACCCGTTACGGGGTCGGTTGCCATGAACACGGCCGCAAAGGCAAATCCGCCGTAGCACAGTTGTGCCAGCGGGTCGAGCATTGAGGCGGGGTAGGTGGGGGTGGCAAACGCATGGGCAACAAAACCCATCACAATGCCACCGGCAAACACCGATGTCATTACACGCCATGATGCAATGCCGGTAATCAGCAGAATGGCTGCACCCAGCAGAATGGCAATCATTGAGGTCTCGCCGGGGCTGCCCGGAATTGTTCCTAAGAAGGCCTGCCAAGTATCCAAATTCAGACCGTCAAGGTTGGGGCCAACATTGGTTGCGACCTGTCCAAGCGGTGTGGCACCACTGAAACCGTCAACAACAGTGCCGCTGCCCATTCCAAAGGCTGAATCCAGTTTCACAAAGGCATTGTCGCCGCTCATCTCAGCCGGATAACTGAAGAACAGGAATGCGCGTGTGATAAGCGCCACGTTAAAGATGTTCATGCCCGTGCCTCCAAATACCTCTTTAGCAAAGATGACCGCAAAAGCGGTAGCAACTGCCGTCATCCACAGCGGGGTGTTGATGGGCACAATGAGCGGAATCAGGATACCTGTCACCAGAAAACCCTCTTGAATCTCCTTGTGATGAATTTGAGCGCTGATAAACTCAATGCCCAGACCCACTACGTAGCTCACCACAATCACTGGGAGCATGGCGAGCAGACCATAAATGAACATCGTGAACCAGCCGGTGCCGGCTTGACCGATGGCGATGTAGTGCTGCAAACCTGTGTTGTACATGGCGAAGAGCAGGCACGGAATCAAAGCCACGATTACGGTGCTCATGGTGCGCTTCATGTCGTTGTTGTCATGAATGTGGCTACCTGATTTTGCGGTGGTGTTGGGCGTAAATAAGAATGTTTCGAAACCGTCATACACCGACTGGAGTTTGGCAAGTTTGCCGCCCTCGTGGAATGTCGGTTTCAATTTGTCCATTAAGTTTCTTAAAGCTTTCACCTTATTATATTTTTAATTGTTTCTTGTTTTGTGAAGTTGCGAATTGCAAGTATTATGATGTTAAAGTAATACTGCATACTTTAGTATAACATCTATTGGTTGCCAGTGGCTTATGGATTACGACATCTCTTTCCTGAGCCTATTGAGACCATCGCGCACGATGCGTTGCAGCTCGAGTTTTGAAGTGTCGGCAAACTCACACAACGCGAAGTCCTCGGGGGCTACCTCGTAGATGCCCAATTGCTCCATCTTGTCAATGTCAAATGCTATGATAGCCTTGATCAGGAACTCAGCATAGATGTCCATAGGTAGCATGCGGTCATACTCGCCGCTCATCACAATGGCGCGCTCGCCACCATTCATGCGGGCGTCCACGTTCATTTCCTTGCGATTCATGCCCAGAAGCCAGCCGGTAAAGTTGCGATAGACGCTGAACTTCTTGGGGCTCAAAGATGCCCAGCCCATGAATTCGTCCTCCTTTTGCAATTCGGGGATCACGGTGATGTGGCGATAGGGGGCGCGCAGGTATTCGTCGGCCATTACATGGTAGCCGGTAAGCACGTTGCCGCTAATGATGCGTGGAGTCTTGCCGTTGTCGCAGAGTTTGCCCTCAAGCAGAGTGCTTAAAGGAGCTCCCATGACCGTCTTTACATAGCAAGGTTGTTCAACCTGTTGGCCGGTAATGGCTACGACGGTGTCGTAGTTGACCTTGCCGGTGGAGAACAACTCGCCAATGCGTGCCAGCGTCACGACATCGGTTGTCCACACCACTTCGCCCTTGTTCACGGGCTTGATGTTAGCGACTTGAATGCCGGCGTTGCCTGCCGGGTGCGGACCTTTGAATACAACCGTTTCAGCTCCGTTGAGTTCAATTTCTTGACCTTCGCGGCAACCTAAGTACACATTGCCGCCGGTGATGGTTTTCAGTACGTCTACACCTTTCTGCAGATATTGTGCCTTGTCAGCGTTTATCAGTGTCAAGTCGGGAGCCAGGGGTGCACTGTCAAAGCAGGTTACAAAGATGTCGCGGGGTGTTGCTTCGGGTGTCGGTACCACATCGTAGGGCCGCTGTCGCAGCATGGCCCACAAACCTGATTCCAGCAACGCACTTTTAGTGTCATTTAGGTTAAAGGTCTTGTACTCATTGGCTTGGTCGGCTTCAATGATAATCTTCTCTATTTTTCGCCGTTCACCGCGCACTATGGCCTTAACCGTGCCCGAGATGGGCGATGTGACCACAATGCATTCGTGCGTTTTGTCGTGATACAGTGCTTCGCCGGCCTGCACATGCTCTCCTTCCTTCTTTTCCATTCGGGGGATTAATCCTTCAAAGTCGTCAGGAATTATCGCGCACTCAGTAGGGCGGGGGGCAATCGTTATCGCCTCATTGGTAATGCCTCCTTTCAATTTGAGGTCATAACCTTTCTTGAGTTTTTTTATTGCCATAAATATTTAAAGGTGTAATTGTGATTAAATTTTCTGCAAAGTTAGTGAAAATAGACGTAAGCGCTAAATTTTTTTTTCGATTATTTTCCAAAATAGAAAACCGAGCTGTCTTTTTCCTTGTTTCATGTGTGCCATTGGGCCTTTTTGTGGTTCCTCTATGTGGCTGAATGATTGCGAGAAACGGCCGGTTTTGGCGCTGAATGAAAACTGTCAAAATGACTGTTTGAAATCGTTTTCGCAAGTCATTTTGCTCACCTCTTTTCAAAAAAAATGCCGAAAAAACACTTCTTGAGGTTGTTTTATTGGAATATTTGTAATAAATTTGCGTTGATTTTTACATCATATTGGCGGCTCTCAACGTGAAAAGCCAGTGCTTTCAGTGTGAAAGTTTGTGTTTACCAGCATAATAACGATTACAAGGGTAGCACCACACAATAAAACACACGAGTAGTCCGTTAATGTTGTAGACAAAATTACTGACCAAATAAAAACTGAAACCAATTTATATTTATTTTTTAACTTTAACTTTTTAATTTTTCATTTATGGAAGCTACAAAGCCCAACAATCCACAGCCAGCTCAGCCCCAGGCTAAGCCAGCTCAGGCTCAACCCAAGAAGGTTGAACCCAAGAAGAAAGAAAACAAAGGTGTAACCAGCAATGTGAAAGGCATTAAGAGCGCATCTATCGTGATTCTCGTTTGCTTCATTGCAGCTGTTTGTATCTATCTGTTTGTCTTCGGTGCACCCGGTAACTTTAAGGAGCCCGACCTGAAGGAGACTCCTATGAACCTCCTCGGTACAGTGTATAAAGGTGGTATTATCGTGCCTGTGCTGTTGACCTGTCTCTTGACTGTGATCGTGCTCACCGTTGAGCGCTGGATTGCCCTGTCGAAAGCTAAAGGCAAAGGCAACACTACCAAGTTTGTCGAAGACGTGAAGAAAGCCCTCGCCGCCGGCGATATCGCAAAGGCCGAAGACCTGTGCAAGAAGCACCAGGGCACCGTAGGCGCTGTTGTCTATGCAACTCTCCAGAAATATAAAGAAATGGATAAGGACACCCTGCTCCAGAAAGAACAGAAGCTCACTTCAATCCAGCAGACTCTTGAAGAGGCTACCGCCCTTGAGATGCCTACCCTGCAGCAGAACCTTCCCATCCTTGCAACCCTTACTACTCTTGGTACTCTGATCGGTCTTCTCGGTACTGTGCTCGGTATGATCAAGTCATTCCAGGCTTTGGCACAATCTGGTGCTCCCGACTCAACCGCTCTGTCAACCGGTATTTCTGAGGCACTTGTGAACACCGCCTTCGGTATCGCAACCGCTGCTCTCGCTCTTATCGCTTATAACTTCTATACCAACAAGATCGATAACATGACTTATGCTATCGACGAACTCGGCTTCTCAATTGTTTCTACATTTGCTGCAACTCACTAATTGCACACTGAGAACCACACATTAAATTATTTTTATAAAGAATTATAAGCAAAATAAGACAAAATGGGAAAAGTCAAAATAAAGAAAAAAGAGACGCGCATCGACATGACAGCAATGTCGGATGTGACCGTCCTTCTGTTGACTTTCTTCATGTTGACTTCTACATTCTTGCAGAAAGAACCTGTGCAAGTTATCACCCCACCTTCAGTGTCTGAAGAAAAGGTGCCCATTGAAAAACTGGTTACTATTCTCGTTACACAAAACGGTGATAAGCCCCAGATTTACATGGAACTCACAGGTACTGCCGACTCAACACTTACCACCGAAGACCTACGCGAACAAGCGCTGGTGCGTGTGGGCGATAAGTTTGGTGTGCAGTTCACTCGCCAAGAAGTTGATGCCTTCCGCAAGCAAAATGCTTTCGGTTTGCCCATCAGCAAAATGAAAGAGTGGCTCGCTTTGCCAATCGATGAACGCGATAAAGTGTTGCAGCAACCGGGTGCCGGCATCCCCATCAAGATGAATTTCGACAATCAGAACTTGACGGAATTCCAGGTGTGGATCCAGGCGATCTATGCAGCTCTGCAAGAAGCCGGAGCCGAAGAAGAAATGGATAGCGGTAAAGGCATCGCTATCAAAGCTGACCAAACAACGCCTTATAGCATTGTTGAAGTGATTATGAACAACCTGCAGACCATCAAGATGAACAAGTTCACCCTGATGACTGCATTAAAGAATGAGGAGGAGTAAGATATGGCAAAGAAAGAATTAAGTCGTCAGAAAAAATTCGATACCCGTATCGACTTCACCCCTATGGTTGACATGAACATGTTGTTGATCACCTTCTTCATGCTGTGTACCACCATGCTCAAATCTCAAACGTTGCAGATTACTCTGCCTACCAATGAGGAAGTGAAGCAGGAAAACCAGCAGGAAGCTAAGGAATCGGAGGCATTCACTGTGATTATTGACGGTACTTCTGAAATGAAAGACCTCAATGGCCAGAACAAGCTTGTTGCCGATCCCAGTGCCGCTAAGTTCTACTACTATGAAGGTCGTCTGAACCTTGAACAGCTCAACATGGAAGAAACTAACATGAAGGGCAATGCTCAGGGTACCATTCGTTACCTCCTCGTGAAAAAGAACAAAGCCGCTATCGACCTGATCAACAAGGAGAAAGAAAGATGGCAGAAAGGTGAAATTAATGACTCAGTTTATCAGGAGCGTGCCAAGGTTATCCGTAACCGTGAAGACCTAGAGCGTCCTATCGTGATGATTAAGCCCACGGGCCGCGCAAGCTATAGCGACGTGGTGGCTGTTCTTGATGAAATGCAGATTAATAACATCAGCCGTTTCCAGATTGAGACTTTGAGCAAGGAAGATTCTACCGCCCTTGAAAAACTGGGCGTGAAGTTACCACCTGCACCTGCTCAGTAATGTGAGTTAGATTTATAATTGTTGAACCTTAAAATTACATTAAGATAAGTTATGTCAAATGTAGATCTAACCTCAAAAGAATGGTGTGACCTTGTATTTGAAGGCAAAAACAAGGACTACGGTGCATATGTGCTTCGCCGCACATCTGAAAACCGCCATACCAAGTCTGTTATCTATACTCTTATCGGTGCCGTGTTGCTGGGCGCTCTCGTTTGGGGTGTCGCTACCGTGCAACACATGATCGAAGAAGCCAGCCTCAAGGACAAACAAACCCAGAGCACGGTGACTCTCGACATGACGCAAGATGAGAAGAAAGAGGAAGAGCAACAGAAACAAAAGATTGAAGAGAAGAAACCCGAGCCCGTCGAAGAGAAGGTTGCTCAGCAGGCTGTGACCGAGCTGGCTATTAAGCCGGATGCCGAGGTTACTAAGCCCCCCAAGAGCAACGATGAGCTGAAGGAAGATAACACCACTATCGGTCAGATTAACCAGGAAGGTCTTAAAGACAACAAGCTTGACCTGAAGCCCGTAGAAAAGGTTGAAGAGAAAGTGGCTATCACTCCTGTAGAGGAGAAGAAGCCTGTTGAAGACAACCAGGTGTTCAAGTCGGTGGAACAGATGCCGTCTTATCCCGGTGGTGATGCTGCTCTGCTTCAGGATGTGGCCAACAACCTCCAGTATCCCGCTATGGCACAGGAGAACGGAACTCAGGGACGCGTTGTCCTCCAGTTCGTTGTGACCAAGAACGGTTCAATCGGTGAGGTGAAGGTGGTTCGCTCTCTGAGCCCCGAGTGTGACCAGGCTGCTATCAAGGCAGTGAAGAAACTCAAGAAGTTCAATCCCGGTCGCCAGAATGGTAATGCAGTGAACGTATGGTACACGCTCCCCGTGACCTTCAAGCTGCAAACCTAATCTCCCTCTCAAGTAGATTCTATCAAGAATTTATAAATCTAAAAGCCGCGACTCTTTTGACCCGCGGCTTTTTCTTGTTTATGTCCATATTCCCCATTTATGTTGCGCATCTATTGTTTTTTTTGTAATTTTGTAAACTTGCATTTATTTCGGCATTAAACACACTCCAATCCATTATTCATTTTGGTTATACTATTAATCCTCTTGAATAATGAAAAACAAATATGACATATTCATTAGTTATTCGCGTTCTGATATTGAGGTCGTGAGTGATTTCGTTCGTTGCTTTGAGAAGGCAGTTATGGCGGTTCTAAAAGAAACTATATGGCAACGTTAAGATTTTATAATATGATGAGAAAATTGTGCGCTATTTCGTCAAAAATAACTAACTTTACAACCATTATGGCCCGGTGGCGTGCTTGCAGCGACATAATCAATAAACCATTGCGCACATTTCGGGTCTAAAAGAGAAATTTTTAATCTGACACAACACAATGAAGTTCACCGGCGGAATATGGTCCTCGCTCAGAGTATTCTTCGGAATATTTATGGTTTGCGTTTACCTTGCTATGGCCTATCTCATGCACATCAACCTCTTTAATTGGGGTCCTGAGATGACGTGGTTCCGGTATCTGCTCGCAGTCGTCTTTGCACTCTATGGCTTTTATCGGGCCTACCGACAAATTAAGGGTACCGACTATTATCGACTCAAAAGCCTGCAAGAAGAAGAGAAACCGGAGCAAAACCGCATTGACAAATTTATTAAAGAACAGCGCAGTCGTGTAGACGAAAAGCATATTGATAACACTAAACGAGTACAAAACGATGAAAAGTAAACTTAACATATTCTTTCTGCTGGCAGTTGTAGCCATGATGGTTGCGTCGCAGTCTTGCGACTACGGTAAGCCATCACATTCAGCCACGTCAGGCATCTCAAAGGTGATTTGTGAAGAGTCATTCCAAAACATTCTTGAGCAAGAAATAGGTGTTTTTGAGTATCAATATCCCGAGGCCAGTGTGTTGCCCCGCTATTTGAGCGAGAATGCCGCATTTGACTCTCTGTTCAGTGGCAAGGTTGACCTTATTGTTGTCTCGCACGACTTGGCCAAGAATGAAAAGGACTACCTCAAGTCGTCAAGCCGTGCCTATCGCTCACGCATGATTGCCGTTGACGCTGTCGCTATCATTGTTAATAAGGATAATGACATTGATGAACTGTCAATGACCGAGCTCAAGGATATCTTCACCGGCAAGTATCGCATTTGGGGCAAGGTGACTCCCACCAAGACGCTCAAGAATGACTCAATCTTGCTTGTGTTCGACAACAACTCATCAGGTATTTTCCACTATGTAAGCGACAACTTCCTCAACGGAGGCTTGTTCTCCTTCCAAGTCTATTCTCAGCAGTCGCCTGAAGATGTGTTCAAGGCGGTTGAGAAACACAAGAATGCCATTGGCTTTGTCGGTGTCAGTTGGATTACTGATGACATGAAAGCGAGTCTCTCAGTCGAGGAGCGTGTCAAGGAACTTAATAATGAAAACATGGGTCCTGTGGCCATTGACTTTACTGACCGCATCAAGGTTATGAAAGTGCGCGCCGATGACAAACTCAAGGCTTACAAACCCTATCAATACTATATTAATAGTGGTGATTATCCGCTCATTCGCAAGATTTATGCCATTGATGCATCACCCATGGGCACGGTCGATCATAGCTTCTTTGTCTTCTTAACCAGTGTGATAGGGCAGAAGATTATTCTGCAGACCGGTGTTATGCCGGGCGCTGAACCCGTTAGAAATGTCGAAGTGAAATAATTGGCACGCATTTTGCTATGACTTCAAACAAAAATCAATCGAGAAACAACAAACCGAAATATAAACTTATTTAAAATCTACTAAAATGAAAATGAAATTCTTTTTTGCTTCCCTGCTTGCTATGGGAGCTACCTTCGCAGGATTTGCTCAAGGAATCAGCGATGGAATTGAGTTTTACAAAATTGGCGATACTGAAAATGCCAAGACTTTGCTCGATCGCAATATGAGTTCAGCATCAAACATTGCTGAAGCATATTACTACTATGGTCAGATTGCCTTCGACGAAGGAAATCTCAGCGAAGCGCAATCTTACTACGACAAGGCGGTTGCCGCCAATCCCTCATATCCCTATAGCTATGTCGGCCAGGGCGCAATTCTCCTTAAGAACGGTAATAAAGGTGCAGCCGAGAACCTTTTCAAGCAAGCTCGCAAGTTGACCAAGAAGAATTCTAAACTGGAAATCGCCATTGCTCGTGCTTACTATGCCGCTAATCCTACTGCCTATGACAGCCAGATTAAGAAATGCGTCAAGGATGCACAGAAGTGGAACCAGAAAGATCCCGACTCCTACAATTTTGAAGGAGACCGTTTCTCTGACCTGCAAATGTGGGGCGATGCCGCCGCTCAATATGAGTGGGCAATGACCTACGAGCCCAGCAACATCGAGGCTACGGTGAAGTTTGCCAACACCTATTTCAAGGTGGCTCCTGACCTGGCAATCGAGAAGCTGCGTGAAATCGACAAGACTCAATCGGCATCGGCACTCGTGCAGCGCCAGATTGCAGAAAAGCTCTATGAACATGGTGACTTTGAAGAGGCTGCTCAGCGTTATGGCAACTACATTTCAGGAACTCGCAACCACTTCCCCAAAGATGAAGCTCGCTATGCACAGCTTCTCTATGTGGCTGACAAGTTCCAGGAAGCCTATGATATTGCAGCTCAGCTCAAGACTACAGTTCCCGCAGGCAGCTCTTACAGCTTCATTGCCGACCGCCTGATGCTTTACAGTGCAGCCAGCCTGAAGAAGTGGGACGATGCAGTGAGAGTAGGACAGAGTTTCTTTGGTGCTGAGAATGTGGCTAATGCACAAAACTACAATGCGCAGGACTACATTAAATATGCAACCTCGCTCGATGCAGCCGGTGGTCATGCCGAAGAAGCAATTTTTGCCTACGACAAGGCCATTGAGCTCGATCCTAACAACCTTGATCTTGTACGCCGCCTGGCTATCCAATATGCACAGGCCAAGCAATTTGACAAGGCCATCACCTTCGAGAACAAGGTGCTGAGCAACGAGAACTGCGTGGATGGCGACAAGAACGCTATGGCTGAAATCTATATTATGCAAGCCGAGGATGCCGTGGGTGATGCTAAGACAGCAGCTCTTGCCAACGCTATGACTTACATCAACCAGGCTCTTGAAGGCAAGCCCGAAAACCTGACTTACCTCTACAACAAGTCACTCATCGAGATGCAGATGGAAAGCTCTAACACCGGCAAGGCTCTGGGCACAATGCAGAAACTTGTGGATGTGATCAAGAGCAAAGATGACATCACTCCTTACAAGCCCACGCTGGGTTATGCTTACAGCTACATAGCTCTCTACCACTATGGTGCCAAGAACTATGCAAAAGCACTCGATGCATTCAGGAGCTGGCAGGAGATTGATCCCACCAACACCAATATCGCAAATGCTATCGATCAGCTGAGCAAAGTGGTTAAATAAGAAATATAAGATTCTGAAATTTATTCCGGCCTGTCGCTTGCGATGGGCCGGTTTTTTGTGATGTTGTAGTGTGAATAGAATTTGGTCGGGTGATGAAATTTGTGTAATTTTGAAGATTTAAATGAATCAATACAGGTATTTATGATCGATTACATAAAAGGAACTGTTGCTGAGTTGACACCCGCCTATGTGGTGGTTGATAATCATGGCGTGGGATACATGGTTAATATATCTCTCACAACTTATAACCAATTGCATGATTCTGCGAAATCGGGTGATGCTAAAGTATATGTCTACGAGGCTATTCGTGAAGATGCTCATGTGCTATATGGTTTTGCCGAGAAACGTGAGCGTGAGTTGTTCTTGCTGCTCATTAGCGTGAGTGGGGTAGGCCCGAACACCGCGCGCATGATTCAGTCATCGCTCACACCCGCCGATCTGGAGCAAGCCATTGCGAGCGGCAACGTGGCAGGCATGAAAGCCGTGAAAGGTGTGGGGGCAAAAACCGCGCAACGCATTATTGTTGATCTAAAGGACAAAATAAAATTGCCTTCTGTTACGTTATTAGATAAAGATGGCTCTTCCGGCGATGTGTTTGAAGAGGCTTTAGCAGCACTTGTGATGCTCGGATTTTCTCAAGCAGCGTCGCAAAAGGCTCTAAAAAAGCTGTTTACAGACAATGCTTCGCTCACAGTTGAAGATGCCATCAAGCGGGCTCTCAAGATGATGTAATGCTTGTGATGCTTGCTCATAACGTGTATTTAAAGTATTATAAGCATGGCTTTCAAGCTTAAAAAAACAAAAATATTGTTAAAAAGAGCGGTGCTCACTCTGTGTGCACTCTCGCTCAGTTTCGCGATAGCTAATGGTCAGACCAAGTCGACCGAACAGACCAAGTCGCCGCCACCGCCGCCACGTCCCGAGGGCATGACCAACCGATGGACTAAAGACTCAATGAATCTGCGGTTTGACGTGAACGACAAACTGTCGCAGAGCTATGGCGACCTGCAGTTTGTCCAGAGTCCTACTGACCTCAAGAACCCGAGCAATATTACTACCACGGCCGAGTATGATTACGAAACGGGTCACTATGTGATTCACACCAAGATAGGTGACAACGACATCATGACTCCCTTCCTGCTCACGCCCGAGGAGTATGAAAACATAGCCCTGCGCCAGTCAATGCAGGAATATTATCGCCAAAAGATGTCGGAAGCGGCCGAGAAAAAGAAGGACCAACCTTTCAATTTCCTCGATATGCAGTTTGGCCTTGGCCCTCTTGAGTCGGTGTTTGGCCCCGGTGGCGTACAGCTCAAGACACAGGGCTCGGTGACTATCAACATGGGTATCAAGAGCAACAAAACCGACAACCCTGCTCTGATGGTGTCGGCACGCCGTAAGACATATTTTGATTTTGACCAAAAAATTCAAGCAACCATCACGGCATCGGTGGGCGATAAAATGAAGTTCAACATGACTTACAACACCGATGCTACCTTTGAGTTCGACAATAAGAACTTGAAGCTGGCTTATGAGGGAAAAGAAGATGAAATCATCAAAAACCTTGAAGCCGGTAATGTGAGCATGACAACCGGTTCGTCGCTCATCAGAGGTAGTGCCGCCCTGTTCGGTATCAAGACCAAGCTGCAGTTTGGCAAGTTGACCGCCACAGCACTGGTTTCGCAACAGAACTCCGAGTCGCAAACGGTGAACACCAAAGGTGGCGCGCAGACAACACCATTCTATATCCAAGCCGATGCTTACGACCAGAACAAGCACTTCTTCCTGGGACACTTCTTCCGCGACAACTACGACAACTGGTGCTCAAAGTTGCCTCTTGTCTCATCGGGTATTGAAATCAACCGCATTGAGGTGTGGATTACCAACAAGCGTAGCAATTTCAGCGAAGCGCGTAACCTGGTCGCATTCATGGATGTGGGTGAAAGTCAACACATCCTGAACAATCACTGGGTGGGTGACCCCACACAAGACAATCCCAGCAACACCTCAAACAACGAGCTCACTGAAATCAAGGAGCAGTATCCGGATGCTCGATACATCAGCCAAGTTTCAACTGCTCTTGAACCGCTTCAGGCTTATGGCATTGAGGGAGGACGAGACTATGAGAAGATTGAGAGCGCAAGACTATTGCAGTCAAGCGAATACACCCTTAACAAGTCGTTGGGTTACATCTCGCTTAATACCGCCCTCAATGCCGACGAGGCTCTCGCTGTTGCCTATCAGTATACTTATCGTGGCAAGACCTATCAGGTGGGTGAATTCTCGGGAGATATCAATTCGACCGATCAGTCGCTCTTTGTCAAGATGCTCAAGAGTACTACGGTTTCGCCCAACACGCCCATGTGGCACCTGATGATGAAGAATGTCTATTCGCTGGGCTCTTATCAAGTGCAAGAAAAGAACTTTAAACTGAATGTGAAGTATCTGAGCGACACTACCGGAACGCAGCTCAACTACATTCCTGCCGGCAACATCAACGGCATGCCGCTCATTCAGGTCCTCAATCTAGACCGACTTGATGCCAACAAGGAGTTTAACCGCGACGGTCGCTTTGACTATTTGGAAGGCTATACCGTCAACTCGTCAAAGGGTAGAGTAATCTTCCCCGTAGTAGAACCCTTTGGACGCTTCCTCGCCAATGCCATTGGCAACGAAGCCATCGCCAGGAACTATGTCTATACCGAGCTCTATGACTCTACACTCACCATTGCCCGTCAGTATCAGGACAAGAACAAGTTCATTCTCCAAGGTGAGTATCAGTCATCTTCAGGCAACGTTATCAAGCTCAATGCCATGAATGTGCCGCGCGAGTCGGTTAGGGTATATGCCGCCGGTCAGTTGCTTACTGAGAATAGTGACTACACGGTCGACTACAATATGGGTACTGTCACCATCACCAACCAGAGCATCATCGATGCAGGAACTAACATCAGCGTCTCGCTTGAAAACCAATCAACATTCAGCATGCAGCGCAAGACGCTCTTAGGACTTGACTTGGACTACGCTTTCAACAAGGACTTCCACATAGGCGGTACCATTATGCACTATGGCGAGAAGGCTCTCACTGAGAAAGTGTCTATCGGCGACGAGTTGGTGAAGAACACCATTTGGGGTGTCAATGCCTCTTATAACACCAAGTTCATGTGGCTCACGAATCTGCTCAACAAGATTCCTACAGTCAATGCGACGGCTCCGTCAACCCTGAGTTTCCAGGGCGAGTTTGCCCAACTTATACCCCATCAGGCGCGCACAGGCTCCAATGCCGGCAGTTCGTATATCGATGACTTTGAGTCTACCCAGTCGGGTATCGACCTCCGTTCACCTTATGCCTGGTTCTTGGCCTCAACACCTTATGACGGTAGCGCCTCAGCCATGTTCCCCGAGGCTTCGCTCTCAAATAATGTGGACTATGGCAAGAATCGTGCCTTGCTGTCTTGGTACTATATCGACCGCCTCTTCACTCAGCGCAACTCGTCGTATGTACCGGGTTACATTAAGAATGACTTGGAGCAACTCTCCAATCCTTATGTTCGTGACATTCCTTATAGCGAGGTCTTCCCCGGACGTGAGCTGAACTATGGTGAAGCCTCTACTATTCAAACACTCAACCTTTCGTATTATCCCGAGGAACGCGGACCCTATAACCTCGATGATGCCAACATTGATTCCGATGGCAAATTGCTCAACCCCGAGAAACGATGGGCCGGTATTATGCGCAAGCTCGATAACACCAATTTTGAACAATCAAATGTTGAGTATATCCAGTTCTGGCTCCTTGACCCGTTCCTGGATCCAAATAATCCAAACTATGAGGGTGGCGACCTCTACTTCAACTTGGGTGAGGTGAGCGAGGATATCTTGAAAGACGGACTCAAATCCTATGAGAATGGATTGCCTATAAATGAAATGGATCAATCCTTCGTCAGAACTACTGAGTGGGGTAAAGTGTCTACTCAGACATCAATGACCTATGCCTTCGATAATGCAGCAGGCTCACGCGTTCTTCAGGACGTAGGTCTCAACGGACTTTCAACGGCCGAGGAGAAGGAGTTTCCCGCTTATAAGAACTATGTCGACAATTTGCGACTCAAACTCTCACCCGATGCACTGGCGCGCATGGAGGCCGACCAGTTCTCACCCATCAATGACCCCGCCGGCGACAATTACCATTTCTTCCGTGGTTATGACTATGATGAGCAGCGTCTTTCTATCTTGGAACGTTACAAGCATTACAACGGAACCGAGGGTAACTCCCTCTCTCAAGAAGATGCTTCTGATCGCATGTATCAGTCCTCTCGTAGTGTTCCCGATGTGGAAGACATCAACCAGGATAATACCCTCAACGAGTATGAGCGTTACTTCCAGTATCGCATCTCAATACGTCCTGAGGACCTTGAGGTGGGACGCAACTTCATCGTCGACAAGCAGAATGCCGTGCAACGTACACGCGACGGCAAGGATCAGCACGTCACTTGGTATCAATTCAGCATCCCCCTGCGTGAATATGAAAAGAAAGTGGGCTCTATCAATGACTTCACCACCATTCGATTCATGCGCATGTTCTTGACTCAGTTCAAGAAACCTACCCATCTGCGTTTCGCTTCACTTGAGCTCGTGCGTGGTGAGTGGCGCAATTATGACTATAACCTGAACTTGCGTGGTGACGCACCTGCCGACGGTACAATCAATGTCAATGCCGTCAATATCGAAGAAAATGCATCGCGTGAGCCTGTTAACTATGTGTTGCCTCCCGGTGTGAGCCGAATCATCGATTCCGGACAATCACAGGTCACTCAGCTCAATGAGCAGTCTATGCAGATGAAAGTCGAGCACCTCCAGGCCGGCGATGCCCGTGGCGTTTACCGCAACTCGGGCATTGACTTGCGCATCTACAAGCGCCTGCAAATGTTTGTACACAACGAGGCTTTCGTTGACGATGCCACCGGACTCAAAAACGGCGATGTCTCGGTCTTCGTTCGCATGGGCTCTGATGTGAAGAATAACTACTATGAATATGAGATTCCTTTAACGGTGACTCCTCCGGGTCATTATAGCACCAATAGCACTGCCGACCGACTCAAGGTGTGGCCTGAAGAAAATATGCTCGACCTTGAACTCTCACTCTTGCCTGAAATCAAGAAGAACCGCAACATGAAGAAGATGGCGGGCGAAGAAGATGTGTCCTATTATTCACGCTATACCGAACAAGACCCGAATAAACCCAATAATCGTGTTACGGTGATGGGTAACCCGTCGTTGAGCGAGGTGCGTGTCATGATGATTGGTGTGCGCAATAACGCCAATTCAACTAAGGATTGCACCGTTTGGGTCGATGAGTTGCGTGTCACCGACTTTGACCAGGACGGTGGATGGGCAGCCAAGGCAAGTCTGAGCCTTAACATGAGCGACATTGCTACCGTTAATGTGGGCATGCACAAGGAAACTGCCGGCTTTGGCTCGGTTGATCAAGGACTCCGTCAGCGTCGCCTTGACAATTATGACCAGTATAATGTGGCGGTACAAACCGATGTGGGCCGATTCCTTCCCGAGAAGGTCAAACTGCACGCTCCGGTCTATTACTCTTATAGTAATGAGAAAACCACTCCTAAGTACAATCCTCTGGATCAGGACGTGCTTCTGAAGGACGCTATCGACGCTTGCGACACGCAAGAGCAAAAGGACTCTATCAATGCCTATGCGGTTACTCGGCACACTGTGAGCAACTTCAGCGTTTCGGGTCTGAAATTTGATGTCAAGAGCAAGAACCCCATGCCTTGGGATCCTGCCAACTTCACTTTCAGTTACTCGTTTAGCAAGACTCATATCACTGATCCTGACAACGTCTATGAGAATACCAATGACTATCGCGGAAGCTTCCAGTATAACTGGACCCCCTATGCCAAGCCGTTCACTCCTTTCAAGAAATTGATTAACGAGAAGAACAAGAACATGAAGTTCTTCCGCGAATGGGAAATCCACTGGCTTCCCGCTTCCATAGCGTTCAATACCAACATTTCGCGTTACTACTATGAACAGCAAACCCGAAATGAGACCGATATTGATGTTGAACTGCCCGTCTCGGTCAGCAAGAACTTCTTGTGGGATCGACAGTTTGCAATCACTTGGAACTTCACCAAGTCGCTGTCCATGTCGCTCAACACCCAGACCACCGCTCACATCCTTGAACCGATAGGGCAGGTCAACAAGAAACTCTTCCCCGATGAGTATCGTGATTGGAAAGACAGTGTGTGGCGCAGTATCAAGAGCCTCGGAACGCCCTGGGCTTATCACCAAACTTTCACGGCTTCTTATAAGGCTCCATTTAACGCAATTCCTTTCTTGAGCTTTATCACCGCTAATGCTTCCTATAATGCAACCTACAACTGGGAGCGAGGCGCGACCATCGATGGTGCCTTCTCAGGGCACACCATTGCCAACCAGTCGTCGCTCAACCTTGACGGGCGTTTAAACCTCGACCAGTTCTATAACAAGGTTCCTTATCTTAAAGATGTCAACAAACGTTTCTCGTCATCGGGAGGCGGAACTTCGCGCGATACGAAGAATACTAAGAAACCCAAGAAATTTAATCGAGCCTTTAAACTCAATGCCGACACCACGCTTGTGGTTAAGCACAATATGAATGTCAAGAAAGTTCGAGTCACCGCGACGACAAGCGATGGCAAGCGCTTCCCCGTGAAATATGAAATCAAGGACGACAACACCATTGAGATTCTCAATAAGGGCTCTGACAACATCAAGCTCACCATCACTGAACTCTCGGGTGGTGACAAGAAGAACTTCTGGTCTGAGTTCGCTCAGTACACCACTCGCTTTGCCATGATGGTCAAGAGCGTCAATGTCAAGTTCCGTTCAACACGTTCTTTGTCGTTACCGCAGTTCAAGCCTGAGATTGGTGACATCTTTGGTCAGTCTACTCATTACGATGTCATGTCTCCGGGTCTCGACTTCGCGTTCGGTTTCACCGACGAGAGTTATATCAACAAGGCTAAAGAGCGTGGCTGGCTCTTGTGCGATGAGAGCATGACATCACCTGCACTCTTTGCCAAGACTCAAGAGTTTAGTGCCGAGGTGCAGCTTGAACCCATTCGCGGGCTCAAGATAACCCTTACCGGTAATCGTACTGATAGCCGCACAACCCAGTTACAGTTCATGTTCGATGATATGTCGGCCGTTTATTCAGGAAGTTACACTAAGACGCACATGGCCATTGCCACAGCGCTGCGTGGCGTTAGTGCCGACGATGGCTACCACAGCGATGCCTTCGACAAGTTCCTGGAGAACATTCCTGTCGTGGCTCAGCGCATTGAGTCGCAGTATTACGGCAAGAGCTATCCGAGTGCAGGCTTTATCGGAGGAACTATCTATGCCAACGCTGAGTTTAACCCCGAAAACGGATCCGTCAACCCCATGAGCTCTGATGTGCTCATTCCGGCATTCATGGCTGCTTACTCCGGTAAGAACGCAAAGAAAGTTACGCTCAATCCCTTCCCCTCAATCAAGGAAATCCTTCCCAACTGGCGTGTTACTTACGACGGACTCACCAAGTTGCCTTTCTTCAGCAAGCACTTCAAGAGTTTCACCCTCACGCATGCTTATCAGTGTACCTATTCTGTGGGCTCTTATTCAAGCTATAGTGACTGGGTAACCATTGGCGAGGGACTCGGATTCACGCAAAATGCGTTGACGTCGGCACCTGTGCCGTCTTCGCCCTACAACATCTCTTCGGTTACCATTACTGAGAAGTTCGCACCGCTCATTGGCGTCAATGCTACCCTCAACAATAACTTGACACTCAATGCCGAGTATCGCGACAGCCGAACCTTGTCGCTCAACTCGTCGGCCGGCCAAGTCGTTGAGGCTCTTTCCAAGTCGTTTGTCATTGGTGCCGGATTCAAGATTGCCAACTTTAACTCAATACTTAAAATCAAGAGTAAACAACAGGGCGTGAGCAACGACTTGACACTCAAGTTCGATTTCCAGTATAGCAACAATACTGCGCTCATTCGCAAAATTGATGTAAATACTACTCAGGCAACAAGTGGCACTAAGACACTGAGCATTAACTTCTCGGCAAACTATGTCATGAGCAAGCGAATCACCATTGGCGCATACTTCGACCACCAAGTCAACACGCCACTGGTGTCGTCTAATGCTTATCCTACTACTAACAGTAACTACGGCATTTCGCTCAATATGTCTCTTGCCAAGTGATGTCATTTAATAATTTTGATTATCTTTGCATTGTTATTTTTACAACAACGTTGAATCGCACTTTAATATATGGACGAACAACTATCAAAGAAACTCTCTAAAGACCCCAATGGTCTCATGACCTATGAGTATATTGCCAACAATATCCAAACGATTGATGACATTATTCCTGAATTGGTCGATAACATGATTCTGGTCGACAAGACCGGCCAGTTCATCGTCAGCACGGCTCGATATCTCAATGCCATTGACAGCAACCGCTTCGCTGACTCAATTGACCGTCTGGTGAAAGCCGCCATCGCGCGTGACCGTGAACATGTCTATCTCGCCGATTTGGCGGTATCGCTTTGGGGACCCGATTTCAGAGAAAAAGCTGCACAATTGTGTGAAACTGACGATAATTTCAGGCGCATCTTCAAGCGCCTCTATCCCGTTGGCATCTAAGTGAATCATGAAAATTTCTATTACAAGCATCATCCTGTGCGTGCTTTGTGCTGTCAATGTGCATGGCGCGACAACTAAAAACAGTCAAAAAGTGGACAATCGTGTGAAAGTTGAGGTCAAGACCTCAATGGGCGACTTCGTGGTTGAGCTCTATAACGAGACACCGCAACATCGCGACAATTTTGTGAAACTCGCTCGTGAAGGATACTACGATGGCGTTTTGTTCCATCGCGTGATTAACCAGTTTATGGTCCAGGCCGGCGACCCATCATCCAAGTCGGCCGACTCAACCGCCGTTCTTGGCGAGGGCGATCCCGGCTATACCTTGCCCGCTGAGTTTGTCTATCCTAAGTATTTTCACAAACGTGGCGTGCTGGCAGCCGCTCGCACTGCCGATCAGGTCAATCCCGAACGACGCAGTTCCGGTTCGCAGTTCTATGTCGTGACAGGCCGCGTCTATACACCCGATATGCTCGATGGTATGAAAAAACGTCAAGCCGACCAGCGCAAGCAGCAAATCTTCAACGACTTTGCCATGCAGCACATCGACTCCATACGTGCCATGCAGTCGCGCAACGACATGGCCGGACTTGAGGCACTCCAGAACGAGCTTATCGCCAAGACTGAGGCGCAATATGCCACCGCTCCCTTTGAATTCACTCCCGAGCAAGTAGAGGCTTACACTACCGTAGGCGGAACGCCTCATCTCGATGGCCAGTACACTGTCTTTGGCGAGGTGGTTCAAGGCTACGAGACAATCAACAAGATTCAGAACGTGGAGACCGGTGCGCACGACCGACCCCGCACCGATGTCAAGATAATCTCCATGCGTGTACTTGAACAGTGAGTCGACGGACACTCCTGAGCAATACTATACCCCTTAATTGTTTTTGCTTTGATAACTGTCAACAAGCACATCTTTCCTAATGGGTTGCGGTTGTTGCATCATTACGATGCGGCAACGCGCATGGTTGCAGTCAATCTGCTCTACGATGTGGGTAGCCGCGACGAGGACCCGACATGCACCGGACTGGCCCACTTGTGCGAGCATCTCATGTTTACCGGCACCCCCGATGCACCGCGCTATGATAATGAGCTTCAAAAGGCCGGTGGCGAAAGCAATGCATGGACCAGTTGCGATGTTACTAACTACTATGAGACGCTACCTGCTCACAATCTCGAGACAGCCCTCTGGCTTGAGGCCGACCGTCTCCAACATCTCTCATTGAGCGACGAGAGCATTGCTACGCAAAAGAATGTCGTTATCGAGGAGTTCAAGCAGCGCAGCATTAATGTGCCCTATGGCGATTTGGCACATATTCTGAATGCCGCCGCATTCAAGCGTCACCCATACCGATGGCCTGTTATCGGCATCAATACAGGCCACATTGAGCAAGCCGAGTACAGTCAAATCAAGGACTTCCATAGCAAGCACTATGCCGTCAATAACCTCATTATGTGCATCTCGGGCAATGTGTCATTTGACCGCGCGGTGAAGCTTGTCGACAAGTGGTTCGGTAGCATTGAACCGCACGACATCCCTTTGCGCGATTTGCCTCAGGAATTGCCGCAACTTGAACCTCGTTTTGTCAGCAAGCACAGTGATGTGCCCCAAGACCTCTTTTATCAAGCCTATCACATGTGCGGCAGGCGACATCCCGACTATCAATCTGCCGACTTGTTGAGCGACGTACTTGCCAATGGCACTTCATCGCGGTTTTTCCGAGATGTTCTCATGAAAACTCAAGTCTTCACCGACCTCGATGCGGCTGTTACCGGTACACACGACCCCGGACTATTCCTCATTCGTGGCCGGTTGCGCAATGGCTGCTCCTTTGAACAAGCACAGGAACTGGTTGACAGGGAACTCAATCATTTGCTTACTGATGGGGTAGGGCTCGACGAAATTACCAAGTGTACTAACAAGTACCATTCAACGCAACTTTTCGATAACATTGGGTATGCCAACAAGGCATTGCGACTTTGTGAGTATGAGTTACTATCATCGGCCGAAGATTTCAACAATGAAATCAATAAGTACAGGCAACTCACCCCTGAGCGAGTTCTGGAAGTCGCACGTTCCATCTTTACACCGCAAAATGTCGTGACATTGCACTACGGCCCGTCAGTATGATCGCCGCTGCAAGCTTATTCTTCTTGCATTTTGTTATTTAATTTATTTCTTTGTGAATGAGATGGTTGCGAAGGCTTGTTGATAAAAAAGCGCTCAGAAATTTTCTCATTATAAAAAAAATGCTTATTTTTGGGGTTAATTGTAAAATTGCCTTGTAAAAAGCGTTTAAATTATTGTTTTTATGGAATCGCGTGAAATGTCCCAATCGAACGAAAATCTCGAAAAGGATGTAACCCTCAATGAAGAGACTGCAGCTCAAAACACTGCAGATTTAGTGGAAAATCAATCTGAAGCTGCTGAACAAGCCGCTCAGGAAGTAATGAACCAAAATCAAGTGGAAGAAGCTCCTGCCGCTGAGCCGGTAGCCGAAGCTCCCGCCGCTGAACCGGTGGAAGAAGCTCCCGCAGCTGAACCGATAGCCGAAGCTCCCGCAGCTGAACCGGCCGGACACGAGGCCGATGCTGAAGCCTGCGCTCAAGCGCTCAACGATGTCGACTTCACCAAGTTCAGTAAGCCTGAGCTGGTGGCACACCTGGAGTGGATGGCCGGGCAACCCGTCGACAGCGTCAAGGAAGCCGTCCTGCTGCTCAAGGCCGCATTCTTTGCCTTGCGTAAAGATGAAATCGCTAAGGAGAAAGAGGCTTTCGTGGCAGCCGGTAATGATCCGGAAGCTTTTACTCCTGCCGATGACCCCGATGAGAACAAAGTCAAAGAACTGCTCAACGAGATCAAGGAAAAGAAGGCTGAGTTCAACGCCGCTCAAGAGGCCGTCAAGCTTGCTAATTTGGAGAAGAAGCAGAGCATCATTGAGCAGATTTTTGAAATTACCAGCGATCCCGACAATGTTAACCGTCAGTATAATAAGGTTCAACAGTTGCAGCAGGAGTTTAAGGAGATTGGAGAAGTTCCCGCTCCTAATGTCACTGAAATCTGGAAGAAATATCAGGTCGTTGTTGAAAAGTTCTACGACCTGCTCAAGATGAATAAGGAATTGCGTGACTATGATTTCAAAAAGAATCTTGAAATCAAGCAGCAACTCTGTCTCGATGCCGAGCAACTTGATGAGATGCCCGATGTGGTCGATGCCTTCAAGAAACTCCAGGCACTACACAATACCTGGCGCGAAACCGGACCCGTTGCCAAGGAAATTCGTGAAGACCTGTGGAACCGTTTCAAAACCGCTTCGTCGGTCATCAACAAAAAGTATCAAACTTTCTTCGAGGAGCGTAAGGCCAACGAAAAAGCTAATGCCGATGCCAAGACGGCGCTTTGTGAGCAAATTGAGGCCATCTCAACCGAAGGACTCAATTCCTATGCCGCTTGGGACAATGTTACCAAGCAAATTATCGGTTTGCAGGAAGAGTGGAAGAAACTGGGCTTCGCTTCACGCAAGGTCAATACCGAACTCTTTGCGCGTTTCCGCAAGTCTTGCGACGACTTCTTTGCCCAAAAAGCCGCTTTCTTCAAGAAAATGAAAGAAGAATTGTCGGCCAATTTGGCTAAGAAAATCGAGCTCTGCGAGCGTGCCGAGGCCATGAAGGACTCTACCGACTGGAAAAAGACCACCGATGAGTTCGTCGCTCTCCAGAAAGAGTGGAAGACCATTGGTCCCGTTGTCAAGAAACACAGCGATGCCGTTTGGAAACGTTTCATCGCCGCTTGCGACGCCTTCTTCGAAGAGAAGAAGAAACAAACCTCAAGTGTGCACACGCAGGAGCATCAAAACCTCAAGACTAAGAAAGAAATCATTGCCTCAATCAATGCTATCCTTGCCGATGAAAATGCTGAGGATCCCGCAACCAAAGTGCGTGAACTCATGCAGCAGTGGCAGGGCGTAGGTCATGTTCCTTATAAAGAGAAAGACAAAATCTATGCCGACTATAAGGCCGCTATCGATCAAGCATTCGATAAGTTTGATATGAAGGCTGTTCGCGCCCGCATGGCTAACTTTGAGAACTCTATCAATCAGTTGGCCGGTACCGACAAGGTCTATCATGAGCGTGAACGTCTTGTTCGCACTTATGAACAGAAGTGCCAGGAACTCAAGACCTACGAAAATAACATGGGCTTCTTCACTGCACGCTCCAATGCCGGCAATACCATTGTCAAGGAAATGGAACGTAAGATTGAAAAAATCAAGGAAGATATCGCAATGCTTGAGCAGAAGATTAAGCTCATTGACGAGAAAATTTGATAACAGACATTTCCGAATCACTCTCTGTGGCATCCTTTGACAGTTGCAGAGAGTGATTCTTTAACTTATTACATTTTTTGCTTTGAAGGGCAAGGGACGATACGGCCAGTTCATTCGGTGGATTTTCTCGGGAATTGACTTCCTGTTGCTTAATGTCGTGTACCTGTGCGTTTGCTGGTTCGATCAAGCATCAGGTGTCTTCTTTTCCAAGCAGGTTTGGCTCATGCTCAACCTGTCCTATTTTGTCGTAGCCTATTTCTTCTCTGACATTCACGAACGCCGTGTGGTATATGCCGATCAGGTGCTCATGCAAGTCGTCAAGGCGGTTATGCTTCATGCCGTTATCTTCCTTTCGCTCATCTATTTCCTTGATTTTGACAACGTTTCATGGCAAACTATTGTCAAGTTCTATTCGGTCTTCTTTGTCGTCCTCTCCCTTTGGTGGATCTTCTCGCGCCGACTGCTCAAGCTTTACCGTACCAGCGGTTACAACTACAAGCGCATCGTCATCGTCGGTAGCGGTAATGTCGCCCATCGGCTCATGCAAGAACTCGCCTCCGACTTGGGCTACGGCTATCGCATTGAAGGCGTTTTTGATAACAACCCTAAAGCGCGCAGTGTCAAGAATTACAAGGGAACCATCGACGACCTGGAACCATTCCTGAAAGACAACCTTATTGACGAGATGTATTGTGCAATCCCCGATAGCGACAACGACGAGGTGCTGCGACTCATGAAGATGGCTGAACGCAATGCCGTTGATTTCTTCTACACACCACAGCTCGGACGCTACATTACTCGACGATTCGAGCTTTACTCATTGGGCAACATTCCCATCCTTTCCGTCAGGCCCTATCCACTGAGCAATCCCTTCAATGCCATGCTCAAACGCTCGTTCGACATCCTGATGTCGTTCATCGCGCTCATCCTCTCTCCGCTGGTCCTCATTCCTGTCGCTATAGCCATCAAGGTGACTTCACCCGGCCCCATCTTCTTCAGACAAGAACGCACTGGCCTCCGTGGCGAGCCCTTTGTGTGCTACAAGTTCCGCACCATGCGCGTCAACAACGATTCCGATACCAAGCAAGCCACAAAGAATGACCCGCGAAAGACGCGTCTTGGCAATTTCTTGCGCAAGACCAGCATCGACGAGCTCCCTCAGTTTTGGAATGTGCTTAAGGGCGAGATGTCGGTCGTGGGGCCACGGCCACACATGATTAAGCACACTGAGGCCTACAGTGCCCTGATAGATAAGTATATGCTCCGCCACACAATTAAGCCCGGCATTACCGGATGGGCACAGGTCAACGGTTATCGTGGACAGACCGACGAACTCTGGAAGATGGAAAAACGTGTTGAGCACGACGTGTGGTATGCTGAGAACTGGAACTTCATGCTCGACATCAAAATCATCTTCCTCACCATCTACAAAGCCATCTTCGGTGACAAAAACGCCTTCTGAATGAACCTGCATAAATGACTGTGATTGAAATAGTATGAAGCGTTTGCCTGGCATATTGATTGCATTATCGCTGCTCACCGCCCTGTTCGTGGGTTGTGAGGGTAGTCATGATGCGCGTGCCACGGCGGAGCTGGATCGGGCCGACTCGCTACTGTGCACCAGCGACACTGCCGCCCATAGCGCCGCCTTGCGGCAGATGCTTGCGCTCGACACCGCCCGCGCCCTGCAGACTGACGAAGCCCTGCGTGCCCGCCACGCCCTGCTCCTCGTCCAGGCCCGCTACAAGTGCTATGTCACCATTCCTGCCGACAGCGCCCTTATCGACCAGGCCCGCCGTTATTATGCCGACCATCACAGTGGCTCGGCCGACCATGAGCGCTACACCCGCGCCCTTATCTACAGCGGTGCCGTAGCCGAGGAACTCGGCCACCCCCAGCAAGCCCTGCAGTGGTACCTCGAAGCCGAGTCCGCCGCCGACCCCGCCGACCACTTCAACCTCGGCTTCGTGAACTTGCGAATGGCCACACTTTTCAGTTCATTTTACGATAGTAGCGGTTCAAGCATTGAGCACTACATGAAGGCTTACCGCCACTTTGTTAAGTCTGGAGATTTACGTTATCAGGGCATCTGTCTTGGTAACATGGGAGCCATTTTACGCATTACCGACAATAAGACGGCCAAAGTATACCTGCGCAAAGGCATAGAGCTGATGAAGAAAGTCGGTGATTGTGCCTACTTAAATGAATTCACTATCAGTCTTGCAAAGAGCTATCTAATTGACAAGAATCTCACTATGGCAAAATCAACTATTCATGAAGTTTTGCCTAATGATTATTACTACATAAATGATGACATATATTACATAACAACTCAAATATTCCTCATGGATGGAAATATAGATTCGGCGTTATGTTATTTTAATAAAGCCAATCCAAATCCGACAGATCAACGTTCTGTCGCTATCAGATTACAGACTTCAAGGCTAATTGAGCAGAAGAGAGGTAACCTTTCAAAAGTTGCGGAGATAACTTCAGAATATGAGAGTCTTATCAATAAGTTAGATGACAATCCACTCAAAAATAAGCTTATTAATGCAGAGAAGAATCAGCAAGAAAAAGATAATGATGAAAAAAATAGAGGTATTTCTCACCTGTCACTTCTAATAAAAGCATTGGTTTTAATATTTATTTTTATACTTTTTACCCTATTTTTTTTATACAAACAAAATCAAAAAAAATGGAAGTCTGCAATATTGCAGTTAAACAACGAAAACGCCAATAAACATAGTGAACTCCTCAACACAATTAAAGAGATGAGCTCACAAGTCGATGTAAAAGATGCAGTAATCAGAGAAACTAAAAAAAATGTTCAGATTCTAGAAAAGAACATTTCCAACCATATTAATGTTCTGAAAAGAATAACAGAATTGTCATCAAAAAATACAAAGTTAACACAAACACAAGCAATTAAGGAAATCATGAACTTACATATTTCCGACGCTCAATTCTGGCAAGAGCTTGAGTATTATGTGGATTATAGTTGCAATCATATTATAGAATATTGTAGAAATGAATTTTTATCTCTCTCTGATAATGACATTCATATCATTGAACTAATTTGTTGTGATTTCTCTTATATTGAAATAGCGTATATGATGGGTTATAAGAATCCAAATTTCATAAGTAATAAGCGCAAACGAATTGCCGCTAAAATGAAACTTGATAAATCGTTAGAGGCTTTTATTAAAGGATTCAAAGATTGAGTTTTGATACACCACCAATAAAAGGCTGAATAACTGTCTTTTGCAACACTTATTTTGGGGCAAAAAAGTATGTTTTTGAGGTATTTATTTTGATTAATCTTTAAATCTATCCCTTAATTTCATTCATAACATATTAAGAATTAGCTAAATGAACTTATTTACACCACCTTTTAGCTTGTTTTTGTAATTAATTGATTTTCAGCATAGTAACAATCTCTTGTGGTGGTTTGTCATATTGTATAATCTCTTGTTTCGATTTAATTTTGCACAAAACTTACATAAATTCGTTATGAGAAAGTATACATTTATTTTATTTTTTGCTTTGTTTTTCAATCTGCTTGCAGGAGACAATCATGTTGTCTTGCAACCTGGAAACAATCCCCACACCGAGACGGGCATCCCGGCCGACATGCCCGATGTGTACTATGACAGTGAGTTGGGCGTAATCACCATTGTAGATTACGCCAACGTCACCTATTACGTGACCATCTATGATGACTGGTGGAACGCTGTCATTACCGACACCAAACCCGGTGGCGGCACCATCGATGTGTCCTCCCTTTCCAGCGGCGACTACACCATCGACATCACCACCTCCTGGAACAACCAGTACGATGGCACTTTCACCGTCCCCTAACCCCCTACAGGCACGCGTTACTCTATGGAAAAAATAACAGATTAAATTAATAATTGAATCATGAATATAAAACAATTCACCCTATTAACGACCTGCATTGCAACTCTTGCAGCGCAAGGAAGCGTAGTCAAGTCTGTTCACCTGCCTGCTGGAGGAGACTGTTTCGACAAATGGCAGACGGAGTGGCTTGAACCGGGAGCGGCTGGCGACAGTGCCGTGTGGAACTTCAGCCAGGTCATCGTCAACGACGAGCATCACCGCGTGACGTATCTTGCCTTGGGCGACACCGCTCTAGTGCGCTTTGAGGGCGGAACGCAGTACACCTACAGCGTCAGCGGAGACTCGCTGTTGTGGCTGGGCTACGAGAATGCCACCACCAAGGCAGGCGACTCCATTCCGCCAATGGCCATGCGCTTTCCCATGAACTATGGCGACAGCATTCTCACGCCACTCTATTTTAAAGGTGATTATTGCGGAAACAATGCCCTTGCCTTGCAAGGCGCATACAAGGTGGTTGCAGATGGTTGCGGAACGCTTATCTTACCCGACGACACCGTACCTGATGTGATGCGCCTCAGAACTGAATATACAGCCAAGGTGAAGATAGACCGTGACATAGACATGACTCCCATATCGGAAAATGACACACTGATGACAAAGACCGTCACCGCATGGCGGTGGTACTCTTCCGACTACCGCTATCCCCTTGCCGAGAGCATCCGTTCGGTCTATCTTGACCCGCAGGGCAACGAGGCGCGTCGTCACGAGGTGTCCTATATCTTCACGCCCGATGCACAGGAGTATGCCCTTGAGAACAGTCCGCGCCTTATGCTGGCTAACATGCAAGGGTACGGCACCGGCGGCGGTCATCTTCCGGGCTTGGGCAATGAGGTCACGGGAGGTAGTCTCGAGAACTTGTCGGCATCCTACAGCGGCACAGCCGTCACGCTTGACTATGACATCAGCGGAGAGGGTGCCCAGACCGAGGCTGTGCTCACCGACCTCCAGGGGCGAGTCTATGGCTCCATTGCACGGCACAATGCTGCGGCAGGGCGTCAAGACGAACAGATTCAGTGCGGAGCACTACCTGTTGGCGACTACCTGCTGAGCGTGAATGTGAACGGTAAGCGCTCCACCCATCTTATCAGAGTGAAATGACTTCTACGCATAAAAATATGAATAAACAAACAATAAAAACAATGTCATGAACAGACCGAATTATTACAAGAATTCACAGATGTCTAGAATTCTGCTGTTGATGCTATCGGTGCTTACAGCAATACCCATTCATGCCCAGGATATAGGAAAAACTCTACCTGATACCATCATGCAGCAGGATAGTGTTGAGTCGAACCTCCTCCGCTCGCAAGAAATGAATTTTACTGACCCGCCCACATTCAGCGAAAATGTCATATATCCATCTCCATCGTCCTCGGTTTTCAAGAAATACACGGGTTCCCAGCCATCGCTGTCAACAGGCACTGTGAATATCCCAATAAGCCTTTATGAGCTGAAATACAGGGACATCACCATTCCTTTCACCCTTCGGTACAGCACATCGGGCATCAAGGTCTTTGACGAAAGCTATCCCACAGGACTCGGTTGGACACTTACACCGGGCCTCAGACTCACAAGGCAGATTATGAACAGGCCTGACGAGAAATTCCGCAGAATCTCTTACACTGCAAATACAACTCTCGTGTATGACTCTCTATTCCTGTCAAGTTTATTGATAGATAATAACCATTCACAATATGAAGGCGTGGACTATGTCGATTCGCAACATGACATTTTCACGCTTCACCTGATTAACAACAGCTACAATTTCCTGATGCATAAGAATGCTGACGGGACTTTCGCAGCTGTCGATGATGGCCTTTCTGGGCTGAAGATAGATACTGACAGCAGCTTCTCCCATTTCACGGTGACCGATAATAGCGGAATCAGATACCGTTTCGGAGGAGTAACCGAAGCTGACAAGGAAACCGGCTATATCACGGCATGGATGCTTGACAGCATCATTCTTGTCAATGGTGACGTATTGAGTTTCACTTGGAATAAAAGTTACCACAGCTGTCCTAAAGAATTCGTGCCAAGTGTGCTGTATGACAGTATAAACGGAAGACCTAACACTGAATACTACACATATGTCGATGCGAGTCAAATGTACGAGCCTCACCAACCTATATATTCTATAAATTCTCACGCTCATCTTACTGGTGTCCAGTTTCCCACGGGCAACATCATTTTTAGCTACAAGACAGGGGACTCAGGGGACAGGTACCCTATACTGGAGACCATGCTGGTAAAAAACAGCGAAAACGCAGAAATCAAGCGCATTGAGTTTACCTATGACAGTGTGAACACTATCCGCCAGTTCCTAGAGACCGTATGGATTTCAGACGAGGGCACCTATTCGTTTGACTATAACAAGGTAGACATTCCTTATCTGAGCCGTTATGCTCAGGACTGGTGGGGATACTACAACGGCATTACTCAGAACTCTTCCCGCGTGCCAAAAGTAAACATAAGGAAGTATCTTCTCAATGCCAACGGAGAGATGTGGGAATATGGAGAAAGCGACAGGGATGTCAATGCCGACCACATGCAGGCAAACATACTGACTCGTGTTCACTATCCGCTTGGTGGCACAGCAACATTCGAGTATGAACCGCACACCTGGAGAATCTCACAGATGAAAGGAAAGATGATGACAAATCTATGCCAAGACTCCATATTCGGTCCGACAGTGACTGGAGGAGGGCTCAGGGTGAAAAGGATGACTGTGCAAGCCTCAGCGGATGCTGCTCCAGTCATCACGGAATACAAATATGGCATAGGTGAAGACGGAATGGCTGAATGTGTGGCCATGCCTCTGCCTCACAGCTTCATCAACAGTCGCCATGCCTATAACCATACATTTGCGGAAAATGATGACGAGATAACACAATTCTATCTGTACACTTATCGTGAGACTCAGATTAATCCCGAATCTCAATACATGAAGTGGCACATCAACGAGACACCAATCTGGTACAAGGAAGTGACCGAATACAAAGGCGGAGGCAAGACAGTGTATAAGTTCGACAGAAAATGCTATGCCAACAGCATCAGCACCTCTTGGGGAGGAGGGCATCCATATCAAATCCGCACCCTGTCGTCAAAGGGCATCGTGAACACGGCAGTCGAACAATATTCCCATGAGAATGGTTCTTGGCACAAACTTCACTCACGTTCATACCATTATTTGCTAAACCAGGGGCCACAGTTGTTGACCGACTTCGAGGTACAGCGGCTGGCCGCTACAAATGTACCTGAACAGCCATTCAGTCCTGACATTCAGTGTGGGGGAAAGATCGTCCAGGGAACAACACAACCCTATACGGTTCCTTTTGCTGAAAACGAATGCTATGCAACTCACAACTATCGAATAGAATTCTACACTGAACTGCTTAGCAATGTTTGCGACACTCTGTTCACTCCATCGGGCAACAGGGTGGCTGAAGAAATCTATGAATACGCATTAAATACTGAGCTGATCACTTCTAAAACAACGACAGTAAATGGTAACACCGTCAAGACCGAATCTTTCAGTTACCCGTTCCAAACGGGGCTTCAGCTTGCGGCGGGACAGCAACAGTACCTCGACAGTCTTGTGGGCGCCAATCGCATCTCGACACCGGTAATTACCTCCGTCACAAGGAACGGGTATAGAAGCGAGGCAATAACGGAGTACGGCCTGCTGGGTGGTCGCGTCAGGCCAGCAAGCGAGATTTATCGCAGGAACGGCAGCCAACGCACTCTGGCGGCATATCAATATGATACGCGCGAAAACATTCTGGAAATCAGTCATAATAACGGATTCAGGATAGAGTCATTTCTTTGGGGATATGGCAGGGAACTGCCTGTTGCTGCCATTGCTGGCTACAACTATGCTCACATTGAGCAGGCTCTGGGCTCCGTCATTAACCAAATGGCCCTATTCCATGCTCCAGCTCCTGAGAGTATAAGGTCATCATTGACTGGAGCCCTTCTGCAGACCTATGGTTACAAGCCTCTCGTAGGTCTTTCTGAGAACAGGGACTTCAAAGGTACAAAAACCAGTTTCATTTATGACAACGCCTACAGACTTGAGAAAGTCAAAGATGGCGACGGAAGTATTGTAGAGAGTTATGCCTACAAAACTTATAGCGACAGCATTTCAATCCCTGCACATGGTATGACACCAGATGTTGGTGGAACCAATTATATCAGACAATGTGCCATGCTCGACGCATCGGGGAATTCTCACATCGACAAGATGCAGTTCTTCGACGGCATTGGACGCGAGGAAACTGCTCTGATTCGTGATTTCTGGCAGAGCGGTGCGCTGGCCACGTTGCAGACCTATGACAGCCTCGGCCATGCTGACAGGAAGTGGCTTCCTGTGCCTGTCACGGGAAACGACTATATAACGCCTTCTCAAATCATGGCGCAAGGAATCTCAAGTTATAACGACACACGCCCTTATTCCAAGAGCGTTTACCTCCCTTTCCCAGCCGACAGCGTCATTGCCGTCTACGGCCCCGGCACTCAATGGGAGCAAAAAGGGGTGACTGCCGCCAGTTTTGTGAACACGGCATCTTCAGGAAGGCTCGCATGTGCCCGGTTCAGTGTGGGTGCCGACGGCTCGCTCGTCAATCATGGCAGTATGCCTGCAGGTATGCTATTGGTTGCTGAGTCTGCCGATGAGGACGGTCATGCCACACTCACTTTCACTGACCTTGAGGGCCGAACGTTACTCACCAGAGCCATGTTGGGCGATACGTTTGCCGACACCTATAGTGTCTATGACGGTTACGGGCAACTGCGCTACGTACTACCGCCTGAAGCATCGAGGGTGCTGGCTTCACAGAACGGTCAGTGGAGCCTGAGCAATGAGACAATAGACAAGTACTGTTATGCTTACAGATACAACGATTATGGTGAATGCATCGAGAAGAAACTGCCTGGCTGTGCAAGTGTTCTCATGCACTATGACAATGGCGGGCGGCTTGTGCTGGAGCAAGACGGCAATCTGCGCGAGAATGGACTATGGCACATAAGTTTATACGACAAATTCGGTCGCTTAGCAGTCTCGTCTAAAGGAAGCTTGACCGACCCGGCACAATGAGCGGCAGCAGCAGAGCATGCCACATTCACGGGGAGTGGCTCTCTGGCTGGTTATGCTTTTGACGGCAACATTCCGGCTTCTAACGACATTTTGCAGGTGAATTATTATGACAGTTACGATTTTTTGAGTATCTTTACGGCACATAGTGATTCTCTGGCCTACAGGGTGATGAACGGATATGACAATAAATATCAGGGCGCAGGTGACGCGGTATCTGCCCGGGGCATGCTCACGGGCACGGCAACACGTGTGCTGAACACCAGCGGCAACGGCGGATTGCTGGTGCGGTCGATGTACTATGACCTGCACGGCAACCTTGTTCAGAGCCACGAGCAGAACCATCTGGGAGGCTATGAGCATTACTACTACCACCTCACCTTCACGGGCAAGCCGCTCAAGGTGATGCATGTGCACACCACGCCCGACACAACCAACACCGACATCTACGAGTACACCTACGACAACATGGAGCGGCTGCTCACGGCCACCGTGCGGCACGACGGGGCTTCTGCCGTGACGCTGTGCCAGAACACCTATAACAGTCTCGGTCAGCTGGCAACCCATTCGCTTGGCTCATCATTGCAGGGAACCATCAGCTATACCTACAATGTGCGGGGCTGGCCAACGGCCATCACAAGCACTCCCTTCAAGCAGTGGCTCCACTATCAGGACACCTTCGGCACAGCCACGTCCTGCTTCAACGGCAACATCAGCGCCATGGAGTGGGAGTCGCTCGACGCGCTGATTGCCAATCACACCACCCGACAGAGTTATTCCTACAGTTACGACGGGCTGAACCGCCTCACGGCCGCCGCCTATGACCCGATAGACTATCACGAGTGGTCGGGCAGCCTCGTCCAGATGAACGAGCCCGACTACAGCTGTACCTATGACTATGACCTGAACGGCAACATCACCTCGCTCACCCGCAAGGGCGTGCTCCGCACGGTGAAGTTGACCAGCACGGTGTGGGTGTCGGGCGAGATTGACCACCTGTCGATGACCTACGACGGCAACCGGCTGCGCAAGGTCACCGACCAGTGCGCCGAACTGACCTACGCGGGCGCGATGGACTTCAGGGACGGGGCCGACAAGACGGAGGAGTACACCTGGGACCTGAACGGCAACATGACGCGCGACCGCAACAAGGACATCTACAGCATCTCGTACAATGTGCTGAACCTGCCGCAGCGCATCGAATACTACGACGGCCACGAGGTGCGCTACACCTACGGCGCTGACGGCCGCAAGCTGCATGTGGACTATATCCTGAACCCCTATGCCATTATCGACGATGAGGGCGGTGGCGAGTTGCATGCACCAGACCCCGAAGGCCCGGAGGGTCTGGCGGGTATAGCCGGCACTCTCACGGGAGGCGACGGGCTGAACGGAGGCATTCCGGGGCTGATAGAGCCGCCCGAGCCACTCGAGCCGCGGACGCTGATGACGCGTGATTATTGCGGCAGCCACATCTACCGCAATGGCGCGCTGGAGCGCATCGAGAACAGTTACGGCTATTGGGCTGACAGCTGCTATCATTACCGCATCGCCGACTATCAGGGCAACGTGCGGGCGGTCATCAGCCAGAACGGCACGCTTGAAGAAATCAACGGATACTACCCCTACGGCGGAATCACAGGGGCACCTGCAACCGGCGTGCAGCCCAACAAGTATGGCGGCAAGGAACTCGACCGAGAGAACGGCCTCGACTGGCTCGACTTCGAAGCCCGCCACTACGACCCCATGTTGCCCCATTTTAACTCTATGGACCGCAAATGCGAGGACTACCCCGGCACCAGCCCCTTCGCCTACTGTGCCAGCAACCCCATCCGCTATATTGACCCAACAGGCGAAGATGCGATAGTATCAATAAATGGTAATAGAATAACAATAAGCATCAATATCGTATTATGGGGTGATCTAGCCACAAAAGAATTAGCTGATATTTACAAAAAAGACATTTTAAAGAATTGGGGAAGTATTAATACATTCCAAGATAAAGACGGCAATCAGTATAGTTTGAATTGGAATGTTAATGTTTCATCACAAAAAAAAGAACCTAAAAGGATATATGATGGAAAAACAAATTACATGAAAGTCATTGGTTCAGAAAGATCAAATGTAGTACATAATAATAATGGAGAAATTCGTTCTATTGACATATCTTCAAGAAACCCAATGTCACATGAATTTGGACATATGCTTGGTCTAAAAGATCGTTATCGAAACGGTCGGTCATTCTTAGGATGGGAAGGAAATGTTATGGCTGAAGTTCCTGGGGTTGTTGAAGAAAGAAACATTAAAGGATTTCTTCTTCCTGTTATAGACAATTATAAAATTTATAAGAAAATTAACATGCTTTGGCCTTTTAAAGCGTTAAAGCATAAAATCTTTAAGTATAATCTTAATGAAACAAATGAAGAAAAATGAAAAGAAGAATTCAAAATATACTATTACTCTTATTTATCGCATGTTATTCTTGTGGTAGTAGTGAAGTGGAGATAAATAAACCAAAACAATCCATACAAATCAAGAATGACAGCATTAAGGATTATTCTGTTGTGATTGGTTCCTCTTTTGAAGGGCAACCATTGACACATCTTTTAAAAGTTAATGATTTCAGATGGAAAGAGCATTTTAAAAGAAATACATCAATACTATATTGTGAAAAGGGAAGAATCATGTATAGTGAAAGAAAAATTGATAGTGTTGTTGTTGAGAGCCTTAAAGATGCTCGATTTGATGGTTATATCTTCGTTATTGATTATTCATTTCCAAAACCATTCGCAAAATCACAGATTAAAAATCTTGAGCATTACAAGCACTTGATAACATACTCATATCTGAAAAATGACAATTTATTCACATTCTTTGCTTATGAATACAATCTTACAAACAATTAATAAAGGTGTAGTCATTATATTGCTTGTCATCATCGCCACCAATTGTTCTGATAATGTTAATCATAATAGATTGTCAGAAAAAGTCTATTCTGCTATTTTAAAAAATGCCAAAAAAAATGCAATGGAAATTAGGATGGACAATTTAGCTCGCAAACTGAGGCATTTGCCTATTGAAGATGATTATGTTGATATTTTTGAGCTAAAATTTGAAAACAAACCGTTATCATTTTTCTTAAAAAAATATGGAAATCCCATTATGTTATGCCCTTTAAATGTGAATAGCGAAGTTGACATTGATGATGGTTTTGCAAGTTTTATACCTATACAGCGAATGATTGAAAGCTCAGACGCCCTCGACTATAACGGAGAACAACTAATCGTGAGTGCGCTATGGAAAACGTCCAACAATAATAAACCATATCTTTATATTTTCTTTATTGGGAAAGGTAATGAATTATTGTCGGTTGATGGTTGGAGAAGCTGCAATATTCCCAAGGATTATAGATCTGATTATTAGACATTAACACCAAGGGGCTGGCGTTAGTGCCGGCCCCTTATCGCGCTTAAAAGGCCCAACTGCCAACTGATTATTGTCAACTGACAACTGACAACTGATAACTGTCAACTGACTACTGATAACTGTCAACTGACTACTG
The DNA here is from genome assembly GCA_946412245.1 of uncultured Bacteroidales bacterium. GTDB lineage: Bacteria > Bacteroidota > Bacteroidia > Bacteroidales > Muribaculaceae > Sodaliphilus. The sequence continues at coordinate 23,344 of CAMKGM010000006.1, read as the reverse complement.
ATAACTGATAACTGATAACTGATAACTGACTACTGATAACTGATAACTGCCCACTGATAACTGTCAACTGATAACTGTCAACTGATAACTGATTTCCCACATTTCCCACATTTCCCAAAAGATTCACCCTTCCCCTCTTTCCCGGTGGCCATTCCGAGTTCTCCGAGACCTCCGAGTTCTCTGATAACTGATAACCGACAACTGACAACCGACAACCGATAACTGATAACTGATAACTGAAAACTGTTTTCCCACCCTTCCCATTGAAACCAAATATAGAATAATTTACTTCGCATTACAATATTGATGTGCGTAAACGAGAGGGGTGCCGCCGGCGACGATGTGATAGCAGAGTCATCAGTACCCTTACTCCTTGCTCACCACCAGGCACTGGCCATTGTGATAGCGTAGGTCAATGAGTCCCATCTCGCTCAGTTGCACGAGCGATGACTCGGCATGTATGCGGGTGAGTCTCGCGAGCTTCATGTAGCCGGTAACCGTGATGCCGCCATGCGTTTCAAGATAACTGAGCAGGGCTCGTTCGCTCTCGCCATATTCTATCAAAGAACTTTCGGCATTCTCAGCCGACTTCTTCAAGATTTTAGCATGGAGCGAACTGGCCAGCACATTTTCATCGGCAACACGATAATAAACCCGCCAGATGCCGTTCTCGTCGGGAGCCTTCACCGGTTTCTGCTCCGATTCTTGAACTGTGGCCTTCACAACACTCTTGCCGTGAACGCGATAGACCTTAAAATCGACGGCCTGAGATGGATTGCAATACATTTGCGCCGCCTGCTCTACCATATAGATTTCTTCATCGCTGCGCACACCGGCTATGCTTCCATTATCTTTCACGCCCACGAGCAAGTGTCCGCCGCTATGATTGGCAAAGGCTGCTATGCTACGAGCAATTTTTTTTGCATCAGAAATTTGATATTTAAAATCCTGATGCTCATGCTCGCCCTCGTCAATTAGGCGCTCAATATAGCCCTTGCCATGCCGGTCGTTCATCGTATTAACTATTCAAGAATTGCAAAATAATTGGAATTAATAATCACGCTTTTCACATCTCGGCTTACCAAACGGCATTCTCGGGTACGGGATAGGGTTTGTTCACCTCGTCCTGGAATGGCACTTCAGTGCCGTTAAGCACTGCCTTGAGATAGGGTTCCAGTTTTTGGGCATAATAGTAGAACCCGATGTCGGTGAGGTGAATACCGTCGACCGTTCCGTCGTTGTTGGGCCCATAGATGTTCTTGCAGTCGATATAATAAAGGTTGCGCGGATTCTCGGCTTTGAGTTTCAGGTAATTCTTGTGGAACTCGTAGTTCTTTTGGGGCAGATACTTGCTGAAGAACCCGCTATACTTGGCATAACTATACATTTGTCCCTCGACCATAAAGATAGGCACATCGGGGCGAGCCTTGCGCAAGATGTTCACGAAGTCATAGGTGAGCGAGTCGCACATGTCCTTGGTGCAGTTCGGAATTGGGTCAAGAATGAAAGCCGCCACATCGGGAATCGTTGCCATGGCCCGCGCCATGCAGTAGTCCATTTTGCCCTCGCCACTGATACCGATGTTCACGCACTCCATGTCCAAGTCGCGCTGAATGATGCTCGTGCCGACCATGCCCGGATGCGTTGCACAACCGCCCTGAAGGATGCTGGTGCCGTAAAAGACCAATTTCTTGCCCATGCGGGGACTGTTGAGCATGGGTTGCACCAGATGCGCAGCGCTGTCCACGCCTATCTCAAGCCAGCGAACGCCGTCGTATAATGGCAGATAGAGCATGTATTCGTGCATCTTACCGTCGAGTCGGTCCACAAACACCTTGCACTGAATTGAGTCCTCGCGAGGTCGCACGGGTGTGTCTTTGCGCACAGGACGGTTGCAGTTCACAAACTGCCAGGAGTGAGTGTCGTCATCAAAGATATACAGCGCACATCCTTTGATGCCCGTATCGGCCATGTGCATCATGTGCATGTTAGTGAGCAGATTGTAACGGACAGCGATGGAGCGGGAGTCGGTGGCAAACCTGAAGGCCTTGCCGCTGGTGCACTTGGCGCGATCCCATAGCTCGGTGCGGACACTGTCTTTAAGATATTGCGGGATGCGGGTTTCGAGTGTACGGTCGAACGCATAGTTAATCATGCGAAAGTTCATCGCATCAACAAATTTGAGGGTGTCAACCTTAGTAAAGTCTTGACCCGACACGCTCTGATGGCTTGCCATGCAGGCAATAACCGCTAATAGCAACGTTGACAGTTTCTTGAAGCATTTCATCTCTTTATGTTTTTTATAGATAATATTAGTGGGTTTATTTCAGTAATCAAAGTTAGTCATATTTTTTTACATAACAAGCCATTTCGCCGTAAAAAAATCGCAGCCCCCTGAATGGGAGCTGCGACAGAGTTCATCAATGTTTGTGTCAATTATTGCAGTGTTCCTGCATTGGCATCGTTGATCATCTGCTCGTTAGCCGAGATGTAAATCTCAACACGGCGGTTCTGAGCACGACCGGCCTCGGTGTCGTTGCTGGCCACGGGATACTGATAGTCAAAGCCATCGCTCACCATACGGCTGCTTGACACACCTGAGTTCATGAGATAAGTCAGCACTGAGTTAGCACGCTCCTTAGAGAGTCGCTGGTTCACAGCAAGCGAACCGGTGTTGTCAGTGTGGCCATAAATTTGAACATTGGTCTGAGGGTTGTTCTGCAACGAGGTTGCGAACTGAGTCAGAGAGTTCTTAGCCGACTGGCTGAGAGCGCTCTTACCGGTAGCGAAGAGAATACCGCCATCGAAGGTCACCTTAATAGCCTTGAGGTTGTTTTGGTCAGTAATAGTATCGACCTGGGCACCCTGGATTTGAGCAAGTTCTTTAGCTTGCTTGTCCATCTTCTTGCCAATCAAGACACCGGCAGTAGTACCGGCAACTGCACCAATAGCAGCACCAATAGCAGCACCTTTACCCTTACCGATGAGGGCACCGATGCCGGCACCGATAGCAGCGCCACCGCCGCCACCTAACAAACCACCCTTAGCGGTGTTAGTCATTGAACCGCAGCCTGAGATGCCGAGCATCAATGCTGCACTAAGAAAAACACAAAGAAATTTTTTCATAGTTTTATAAAAAATTAAATGAATAATATTAGTTCTTTCTCTTTACAAATTACAAATGTAGTTTTTTTTGATGAAACCATAAAATTTTTTCACAAAAAAATCAACAAATTTAGCTTATTTGACTAATTCCAATTGATTGTAAGTTGGCAGATGGGACCACCCCGCTGGGCTGAAGGCGATAAGCAACGCAAAGTGCCCGGTAAAAAACTCTTACCGAGATGTTCTTTACCGGACACTGTTATGAAAAAACAAAATGTGGTGTTATGACTTGTTGGTGATGGGACGCCAAGAGCGACGTTCTTTTACATCACCGGTGCGATAGGCGATGAGCAGTCGCTGCAAGTCCTTGATTTGTTGCTGCAGTTCTTTACCTATGTCGGTGTCTTTCACCATCATGCGGTGATCGGCCATCTCCACCAGTTGAATGGTTGACTTGATGTCTTGTCCTTCCTCAATAGCCTTGGCTATTGATGTGAAAGGCTCGTGCTGCACAAGCTGGAATCCGCGTGAATGGTAAACCAACGTGTAGCCGGCAATGCCGGTCTCAGGCTGATAAGCCTTGGAGAAACCGCCGTCAATTACCATCAGTTTGCCATTGGCTTTCACAGGCATTTCGCCCTTGATGGTCTTGACAGGAACATGCCCGTTGATGATGTGGCGGAAGTTTCCTTTCACACCAAACTCATCAAGAATCATGTCGCATGCTTTCTCGTCATCACGATATTTGTAGTAATAGCCCTTCGTTTCTGTGTACGACTCCTTATCGGCAATGAAGTAGCGTTCAAAGGTAGTCATTCTATTCTTGTCAAAGGCGGGCGAGTCCTTGCCGCACCACAGATACCAAATGTAGTCGAGTGCAAAGGCATATTGCTCAGGATCGTCACAACCATAGTAGGCTTCTCGAATCAGTGTTTCGGCGCGCTTGAGCAATGATTGTCCGCGATAGGGCTTGCCCTGTATCATTACTTCCTTGAGTGTTCCGTCAGAGTTAAGTGGAATTGAGGCGTGATACAGCAGGTTGCCGTTCACCACCGCGTAGAGGCTGCCGTAGCGGAACATGCACTCCATGTGCTTCTTGAGTTTCTCGGAACTGACGAACGAGTTATGCAGTTTCTCCACAAGTTCAGCCTCCTCTTTAGTGAGTTCGTAAGGTTTCTTGGGATTGACTGTGGGTAGATTGCAGTCAGTGAGCGCATATTCCTTGTCGTAGGGTTTGATGGTTTTCTTCTTATAGTCAATCTTGTGAAGCAGCAGTCGGTCATTCATGTCAAAGTCGGGGCGACGCTTGATGGCTGCGGCTTCGAGCTTGAACTGAATGATGCTGATGGCCTTGTGCATTTGTGAAATGAGCCTTGCCGCACGCCTAATGGCAGGATCTTTAGGCGTTCCTTTGGGCAGGAACTGTATGCAGTCGTCATCGCCATAAACTTCGATGGCAAAGGTGGCAAGCGGCAGCAGGTTGATGCCATAGCAGTCCTCAATCACGCTTTGGTTGCCATATCGCAGCGAGTTGCGCAGCACATTGGCAATACAGCAGTCGTTACCGGCAGCGGCACCCATCCACAAAATGTCATGGTTGCCCCACTGAATGTCGAAGTCATGATAAGAGCACAAGATGTCCATAATCTTGTCAGGATTAGGACCGCGGTCGTATACATCGCCCAAGATGTGGAGACGGTCGATGGTCAGTTGCTGAATCAGATTGCACATGGCAACAATGAACTCGTCAGCACGGCGGGTGGTGATAATTGTGCGCACAATCACATCTACATAGCCCTGCTTGTTGGGGTCGGTAGAACTCTCATGCAACAACTCCTGAATGATGTAGGAGAATGCTTGCGGCAACGCTTTGTGGACTTTTGAACGGGTGTACTTTGACGACACGTTACGACACACTTTCACCAGTCGGTTAATGGTGATGAAGTACCAGTCCTTGAGTTCCAAGCGATCTTTCATCTTCTTTTTCTCTATCCTGATTTTCTGCTCAGGATAGTAGATGAGAGTGCATAATTCTTTGCGCTCGCGAGCGCTGAGCGTTTCACTGAAGATTTCGTTCACTTTGCGCTTGATGGTTCCTGAAGCGTTACGCAGCACATGCTGGAAAGCCTCGTACTCACCGTGCAGGTCGGCCAGGAAGTGCTCGGTGCCCTTCGGTAAGTTCAGAATTGCCGCAAGGTTGATAATCTCAGTGCACGCTGTGGCGATGTTTGGAAAATTGCGTGATAGCAAATCAAGGTATCGCGCATCGTTTTGAATGGCATTGTTTTCTGGTTTGTCCATGATAAAAGCTTGAATTGTTATTTCGTGTTACAAATATACAACTATCTTGTGACGTGGCAAAATGAAATAGCCCTTTTGGCCGTTTGAACTGCGGCTTTCATGCCGTTTTGCCTCCGGGGCTATATTCTTTTGAATGATTCCTTAGAGTGATTCTAACAGGTCTCGTAGTATTTCAAAAGTGTGTTTTGGGGCTGTTTCCCAAAAGTTGGTGTATTGTGTTGTGTTGTCGTGTGAAGCGCCGGGTGAGTCGCTTATCACTCGCAGACTCAGGAATTGTACGTGTCGCAGTTCACACACATGAGCAATTGCCGCCGATTCCATATCTACGGCCAGTGCGTCAGGAAAAATCTTCTTGATTTCATGAACTTGTTCAATGCGGTCAATAAACTGGTCGCCGGTGCATATCAGCCCTTTCTTGATGTCGTTGCGCTCCGGTATCTTCTCAACGACTTTCTCGGCACCTAAAAAGTAGAGAGGAAGCCCTTGAACCGCTCCGCGCATGGTTTCCGGACCGCAGTACACGTCGTGATAGGCTACTCGAGTGCCTACAACAATGTCCATCACGTTTACGCTACTGTCAGCGCCGCCGGCAACTCCCGAGTTGATAATTAGTGTAGGGCGATAATTGTCAATCATCGCGACTGTGCCAATGGCTGCATTCACCTTGGCTATGCCGCATTGCATGACAATGACACGATGTGCTCCAATCTTGCCACAATGAAATGTGAATCCATCAAGTTCGTTGTCAACGCAGTTTGATAAAAGTGGTTTCAGTAATGCCACTTCTTTGCTCATAGCAGCAATAATACCTATTGTCATAATTGTGTTATAGTTTAGAGTTACAAAATTAGCAAATTTTCGTTATTTATAGTAATTTTGCATGGTTAAAAATGAAAAGATGATTGAACTGAATGTAGATAAACGCATTACTGACGTGTGCCCGGAAATGAAAATCGGGCTTGTGTGTGCCACTGTGCGCAATTGTGAGACTCCTGATGATTTGTGGCTCGAGATTGAGCAGGCAGCACGTGAAATTGCCGAACAATATGAATTGTTGGCAGTAAACAATCGTCCGGCTATTGCAGCAACACGCAAACTTTATAAGGCGCTCGGAAAGGATCCCGGTCGCTATCGTGTGGCAAGCGAGCAGTTGTGTCGCAGAGTGATTCGCGGTTTGGGACTCTATCGCCTCACAACACTCATAGATGCCGTGAATCTGGTGTCAATCAAGAGCGGATATCCCATCAGCGGACTTGATGCCGACAAGATTGTGGGCAACAACTTGACTATGGGGGTGGGGCAGCCCGGTGAAGAGTATCATGGCATAGGTCGTGGCTTGCTCAACATTGAGGGAATGCCGGTCTACCGAGATGCCTCAGGCGGTGTCGCTACACCAACCAGCGACGAGGAGCGAACTAAGTTTACATTGGAAACAAACCATGTACAAATTTGCATCAATGCCTTCGCTCCCGAGATGCCCATAGAACAGGCTGTCTCTTGGATGGCTGCATTGCTCGTGCGTTATGCTCATGCTACTGATGTAGAAACGCAAATCAAGTCAGACTTTTAGAAATTAACATCAATTATGAAGATATTACCTATTATAGAAGATAACATCAACCAGCGCTTTATTGACGAGGTGGTTGATACTTTGCGAGATGGTGGAATCGTAATCTATCCTACCGATACGATCTATGCCATTGGCTGCGATGCGTTGAATAACCAAGCTATTGAACGCATTTGCGCCATGAAGTCCATGAAATCGGCTAAGACTAATTTGTCAATCATCTGCCATGACATTTCAGATGCGGCACAGTATGCCAAGTTTGACAATAACCAGTTCAAGGTGATGAAGCGAAATCTGCCCGGACCATTCACATTTTTGTTCCCTGCGTTGTCAAAATTGCCTAAAGCTTTCAAAGGTCGCAGAACGGTGGGCATTCGCATACCCGATAATGAGATTGCCCGCACCATAGTTGAGAATTTGGGACGCCCCATCCTCTCTACTTCAGTTCAGGGAGTTGACGAGGACTATCTTTCAGAGCCTGAACTTATTGCTGAAACCTATGCCAATCAAGTGGATATCGTGATTGACGCAGGACGTGGCAATGTCGTACCCTCAACTGTGGTGGACTGTACTGAAGGCGACTTTGAGGTGGTGCGTCAAGGGTTAGGCGAACTGGTGTAAGCCGTTATTATTCTCCTCTCATGATTGTTGACAAATCGCTTGTGGGTGCAAGCGACTGTATGAAGTGATTGAATTTGTCGACAGTCAAGTCTTGAAGTGCGTCTTGAATCTCGTTAACGTAGTCATATCCTTTAGCCAATAGGTAAAGATGATATGCCCAGTAGGAATTGGAATTGATGGCGAAATAGAATGAGTTCACTTGCTGATTGTATATGTCGTTGAACGTTTGCTCGTCAACACCGTTGCGCAATGTGTTGTCAATCACCTCGCGGCACAGTTCGTACACCCGCTTGGCATCTTCATTATTAGTGTCAAATAGACATTTAAACTCAAACTGATTGGAGTATTTTTCAAGATTGCACATTACTGACGCACCGTATGTGCTGTTCATCTTCTCGCGAATTTCCTTGTTAATGAGAATGTCAAACGCATACGATAGCATATCGGTCATGAGCATATTTCTTACCGAGAAACTGCATGGCGCGTACAACTCCATTTCCACCGAAGTCTTGGGCGTGTGCATGGGCACCTGAAAACTATTCTTGTATGTACCCTGACGCACGATTGACTTTATGGTAGCTGTCTCTCTGACACCATTGTCGGGTATGGAACCAATGTAATTGGAAATTAAGGGAACAATGGAGTCTACCGTGAAGTTGCCAACAAGTGTGAATACATAATCTCCGGGATTTGCAACTCGATCTCTATAAAGTGCTAAAATCTCGTCATAGTTAATCTGAGATAATTCTTTGTCAGTTAAAGTATGGCCATAGGCGAAATTGGGGTAAACCGTTGATAGCACAGAGTCCGTAAAGATTGCAGTAGGATTGCTTCGCGATTGTCGATACTCAGAAATCAAGGCATTCTTGTAGGCGGCAAACGCTTGCTCGTCTTTTCTAATATCGGTAAAATAGAGGTATAGTAATTGAAGCATTTTTTCCAAATCGCGCTTGCCTGAATTCCCGGTGAATTGTTCTTCATAGTTGTTGATGTTGAACACGAGGCTCAAGTTGGTCCCGATGAGTCGTTTCATGAGTTCGTTATAGGGAATCCCACCTAATGCGCTGTATTCAATCACATCGTTCATTGCCCTCAATGCTGTCGAGTGCTCGTTACCGTAAACAATATATCCGCCATTGCTTGAGGCATTAAGTAGAATCTCATCGTTCTTAACATTGGTTGGCAAGAGTATCACGCGAGTACCATTATCGTATTTCAACGAATAAACGATGGAATCAGTGGTTGTGAACTCAACGATTTTGCCGGGTGAGGGTGGGGTGACGATAAGTGGCATATCGCTTATAGTGTCATCATACTTCTCCGGAATTGAGTTGAATATTTTGTTGAAAGTAGCCTTTACGCTTTCTTCGTTGGGATAAGTTGCGTTGTCGGTTTGCGGACCTGCTATTACTACCGACACGTTATCTTGAGTAATCAGTTCGCTGATGTATTGGTTAATGACATCAAGGCTACAGTGATTCTGTAGCATTTCACTGAACATATCTAAAGATTGCCTCATACTGCACAGGTCACTGCCTTGCTCAAAATGCTCCACAAAGGAATCAATGTAGGTGTCGCGATGCTGATTATCTATCTCCTCAAGGGTGTTGTGAATGTGGCCTAATAGATAAGACTTTGCTCTATCAAGCTCGTTTTGCGAGAATCCGTGTACTTGCGCTCTTCTTGCCTCAGTAAGCAATTCCATAAGTGCCTGTAATGCCTTTCCTTGCTTAGCATTACAAGAAAACTCGAGTGCATCAACAGTATTGGTCACCAGAAAATCGTCGTAGTCACAACTTGCTGACACCGATGCGCCATTGGCCGTTAAGCACATTTCACCAAGTCGCAATGAAAGCATGGCTATGATTAGTTGCTGTCTGGCATAGTCAAAATAGTAGGCTTTGGAGTTGAGATGTTCTTTTGAGGGTTTGTCGTGTTGAAAAAATAGCCCTATAGGTGTGGCGTCGGCTTCACGGTCCACAAATAGGCAATACTTAATTCCTGTGTGATGAGGTACATCGTAGGAGATGCGTGGTTGTTGATTTGATGCCTTGGGAATTTCTCCGAACAGAACCTTGATGAGGTCAACGGTAATATCCGGGTCACAGTCTCCAACAACTATTACGGCCTGCAAGTCAGGTCGATACCATTTGTGGTAAAACGCCTTGAGTGTTTCAGCGTCAAGGTTTCGAATCACTTCCATTGACCCAATGGGTGCTCTGTTTTCGTATTGGCTATTAGTGAGCAACGTCTGGCACATGGCATCTACCATACGCTCGCTATAGTCATAGCCTGTGCGCCACTCCTCTTGTACAATCCCTTTTTGCTTCACAATGGCTGAGTCGGTCAGTGTGAGGTTGCTTGCCCATTCGCTCAAGATGGTCAGTGAATGAAGAAACAAGGAGGTGTCGGCCGATGATATGTTTTTGATGTCGAATTGAGTGTCGTCATAGCCCGTTGATGCGTTAAAGTCACTACCTTGATGCAGTCCAAAGCTTTGCAACAATTGCGATGCAAGGTCTTCAGGGTAGTATTCTGTACCTTCAAATGTCATGTGCTCCAAGAAATGGGCGAGTCCACGCTCGTTTTCCCTCTCAACTATAGAACCTACTTTGGTGACAAGCTTCATGCTGACCGTTCCAAAACCGGGTTGCGGATACACATAATATGTCAGCCCATTGTCAAGTACGCCATATCGCAGGTTAGTGTCTATGGGCAGTGGCTGATTCCAATCGCTATTTTGTGCTGATGCGATATTGAGCAGCAATGAAGCGGCTAATGATAAAAGAAGAATAATTGTTCTCATTGTTCATTGTTTTAGGGTTTGATGTACCCGTTCATTAACGCATAGAAACTTAAGCCTGAAACACTCTTGATGCCAAGCTTCGCGGTCAGATTTTTACGATGTGTAAGAACGGTATTAATGCTGATGTTCAGTTCCGAAGCTATCTCTTTATTGATTTTACCGGCGGCAACAAGCTTCAATACTTCAATTTCGCGTGATGAAAGGCCGTTGTTTCGGACTGATTTTTTGCTGACCGATTTGAATATTTTTCCTAATGTGGCTACAATGGATTCTGTTGATGAATGCCGAGAGATGTATGCAAATTCTAGTCTCAGCTTAGTCTCTGTTGACGTGATTAGAATCACTTTGTTACGGTGGGGTAGTAACGAACTTAGATTCTGAATCATCACCACCTCGTCAACAATGATGAAATCAAAATCAGTCAACAATATGGAATCAAGCTGCATCTGCTGGTGCTCTGTCGGAATGACTGAAACATCAGCATTGAAATTCTCTTTTAAAAGTGAACAAATGCCAAGTGATGAAATGGTGTCAGAGCATATGATGGCAACAACGGGGTGCATAGGCTCAACTGTTTGTGATTAAGGCTTGATATAGAGGCAGCAGGATGCGAAGGCGTATGCGATTGTTCTGCACAATGTCCTTTTTAATGCTGTCAAGTGCCAGAAGCACAGCTTGACCCAGATTCATGTCGTAGTCTCCCTTAAGATGTATCACAAACATGCTGATGAGGTCGTTGACCTTGTCCTCGATGGCATCTTGCGTGTCAATGCCGTGTGTTGATAGTGGGCTATCGGGCACAGTGTCACATTGTTGTTCAAGTGCCAGTATCTCAGGAAACCAACGGTTGTCGTCGTCATAGATGCGCTGCATCAGTTCAGCCTTCACTTCTCTGAAGAAATTCATGATAATAAGCAGATTGCTGCCGGTGGAGTCTGATTTACTGATAAGTAGACTCAAGTGACGCTCAATGTTGGGCAGCTGAAACTGAATATATGATTGATTGGTCTTCTTCAGATAGTCAACAATCAAGTGGGCGCGAAATGAATATAATGTCTTCTCGGGGAAGAAATTGGGGTCGCGGAATGTGTTGAGAATCGTTGTGAAAAATGTCGTGTTCAGATCCTTTTTATTGCAAATTTGTTCAATCGTTAAGTCTCCGACACCTAACGAAATTCCAAATCGGTTGAGTACCGATAATACGCTGGGATCTTCTATGATTATTTGCGACAGTTTAGTCTCAGCTGAAATGATGGGTAGCATAACGTAACTAATTAAATGGTAGTCTTGAAGTCAGGAGTAATTACTGCGTTGAGTCGCTTGTCGTGTGGCTCGCATGGAATCGTTTCAAACAGCTGGCATGAGAACCCGACACCTATGGTGTAAGGATGTGTGAGCCCATTCAGCAGGCGGTCATAGAAACCTTTGCCTCGTCCCATTCGGTTACATTGCTTGTCAAGGGCTACTGCCGGCACAATGATGATGTCGAGGTTATTGGGCGAGAATACCTGTGTTCCGGTCGGCTCAAAGATGTGAAACCGGTTGTCATCGGTCAGACTGCTGTCATAGGGTAGTATGTCGAGGTCATCTCCATTGACTCGCGGCAAATAAATTTGCTTCGTCTCTGCCCACTTATTAATAATGTGATGAGTGGGTAACTCGTCGGGGAGCGAGTGGTAGAGCAGAATAGATTGAGCTTGTTTAAATATGTCCATTGACTCAATGTAGTCAAATACCGCTTTTGATTCATGCAGTTTTTGTTCCTGTGAAAGCTCTTGCTTGAGTTGCTTGACAAGAGCGCGTAGTTCTTTCTTCTCCATGTGAAATAGAGATTAATTTAGTTGTTGGGTAAAATAGGGAATGTTGCCTGATGTTTGCTGAAAGCTTTTAGAGCTGCTTCAACCGTGTTGTCATTGCGGTTGTAGATGGGGTAGAAGGCACTTTGTCCAAACAAATCGCGCGCGATAAGAGCCTTGATTGTTTTGATAATCAGGTCTTTTGATAGATTGATGTAGTACCAGCGAGCCGGAACTCCATGTTGGGCGGCAAAGTCAACAAAGTCATTCAGCAGTTGCTCGTTGTTGTTGAGCATTCTGAGCAATTGTTTGTAGTCCTTAGCTACTTTGAGCATCCCACGGTTACTCTGTACATACTTGAGAACAAATTGAGGTATCAATCCGGCGTTAGAGATGCTGATGTAGTAAGAGGTAATCGCTGTGGTGTCTTGAGGGACAAATATATCTGGAATAATTCCACCTCCGCCATACACGGTTCGGCCATGCATGGTTTTGAATTGTTGTTTTTTATCAGTCTTGATGCTGTCTTGGTTGTATAGTTCGCCTTTTTTGTAGCGCTCATACAGTTCCTTTTCGTATGACAGTAATCCATGTGCTTTATAGTCTTTTTGGATGCAACGGCCGCTTGGCGTGTAGTAGCGGGCTATGGTGAGTCTGATGGCGCTCTTGTCGCCCAGGTCAAATTGTTTTTGAACCAAGCCCTTGCCAAACGAACGGCATCCCACAATGAGTCCGCGGTCATTGTCTTGAATAGCGCCGGCAAAAATCTCGCTGGCACTGGCCGAGAATTCATCAATGAGAACTATAATCTCATCTTCTTTAAATGAGCCGTTGCCGTCACTCCACACTTTTGTGTCATTATTCTTATACCTGCCTTTTGTGGATACTATCAGTTGATTTGCCGGCAAGAATTCATTGGCCATGTAGATAGCCATCTCCATGTAACCGCCACCATTGCCGCGCAAGTCAACAATGTAGCGTTTTGCCCCCTCTGATTTTAAGGTGGTCAATGCTTGCATGAACTCATCGTAAGTGGTTCGGCCAAATTGGTTCACTCTCACATACCCGGTGTTCTTTTCTATCATGTACGACGCATCAACAGCTTTAACGGGCACATCGCCACGAGTCACAACTATGCTCACGGGCTTATCTGATGTGAGACGCTTAATGCCGAGTTTCACTCTTGATCCTTTAGTGCCTCGCAACGTCTCCATGATTTTGCTTTGCTCCAGGCCTACGAGTGATTTTCCGTCGGCTGATATAATCTTGTCTCCGGCAACCAATCCCGCTTTCTCTGACGGGCCTCCGGGAATAACTTCAATGACGTATACAGTGTCATCATCCAGCTGAAACGAGATTCCTATCCCGCTGAAGCTTCCGTTCAGGTCGTCCTCGGCCATCTGTAGTTCTTTTGCCGACAGATAGTAAGAGTGGGGGTCAAGGTTTGACAGAATTTCGGGAATTGATAGCTCAATAAGACTATCAACCTCTATATCATCAACGTATTCATTCGAAACAAGATTGAGAATGTTGTTCAATTTACGATCATATTCACCCGCCTTCTGTCCTGAGAATAGAAGTCCCAACCAAATACCGACTACAAGCGATGCTGCAATCGCTATGGGTACCCAAGAAAATGGCTGATGATTATTATTGTCCATTGTTTATTCTTTTAAACGGTTTCTTCAACAATGCCATTGTCGGTTTCAGTAAGGCAAACGCATTCAATGCCTGCCCTCTTAAGTAAATCTAATCCATCGGTCAGACGATAAATCTCGCCGAATACCACTCTTTTGATTCCTGACTGGATAATGAGCTTCGCGCACTCTATGCAAGGTGATGTAGTGACATAGAGGGTGGCATCTTTACTGCTGTTGTTGCTTTGGGCTACTTTTGTGATGGCATTGGCTTCGGCATGCAGTACATAGGGCTTGGTGTTGTCGTTCTCGTCCTCACAAATGTTTTCAAAACCAACAGGAGTTCCGTTGAATCCGTCAGAGATAATCATTTTGTCTTTTACAAGCAGTGCGCCCACTTGCCTTCTTTTGCAATAGGAATTCTCGCCCCATATCTTGGCCATACGCAGATAGCGAGCGTCAAGTTGTACTTTTTTCTGCTGGTTATCAGTCATTTAGACGTGTAAAACAATTGATGGTATATAATGCTTTCAAACAACAGTACAAAATTAATGAAAAAATGAGATACAAAACAAAGTTTTGTCAACAAATTTTTTATTAAACCCAATTCGGCCATTTTGTTTTATGCAGAGGCATTAAAAGAATTTAAAAAACTAACCATTTCGGCCGACTGATTTTGGTTAAAAAAGAACTTGTCACTCTCTATGCTCTCCCCAGTGACGCATCTCCTCTTCAAGCCGCTGGCAATCTGTCAACACGTCCCAGATGCCGTCCTCACTCAATACGCCACATTTAAGATCGGCAGGAAGCCTACCTTCATTGCTGTCATTGAAGTCTTTATTCCATTGTTCGCTTCCTAAATACTCGTTCAATGCCGTGAATGACGCTTGTGCCGCTGCATATTCCTCCAGCGCACCTTCAAGCGACTTGACAGCAGCTGTTAAGCGGTCAAGATGGTTTTCCATGGTCTCAATGCGATTAATTTGTTTATTCTTCTCCATAATGATTATTTTTATAAATGATGTAATTAATTGTGAGAATTGTGAGTGGCAATCACAGATGTTGTGTTTCAGAATGAGGGTACCTCATCAAGTGGCCTGTTGCGACCGTGATTAGGAGACTTTTTGTTGCCTTGCTGCGATTTGGCTTTGCTTCCTTTCGGGGATTTCCCCTTATCGTCATTGTCGCGCTTGTGTTTCTTCTTGTTTTTGCGCTCGTGGCGTGATTCGCGCTGTTGTGACGATTCGGGAGTGATTTGCTCCACTTGTGCTTTGAAGCGTTGCATTTGTTCAGAGCTTTCAACTGTCACCGGAGTGGGGCGATGGCATGAGCGGACGCATGCCGCAATTGCAATTGCGACTGCGAGGATTGCAACAACCACGAGTGTCCCTGTCCGTTCGCGACGTGTCATGCTAAAGAAATCAGTGAACTTACTCATTGTAAGTGGTCTTTGTTTCTATTATGCAAAATTATAATGAAAAACTGAGATTTTCAACAATGATTCAATATTAAATTTTTTTCCTACCATTTTTGTTGTGTGGTCCAAAAATAATTACTAATTTTGCGGTGAATAATTAAATATTTTTACCACAGTAAAGTTTTGAGTACCACTCACCACCGGAAGCATATATTGGAAAAATGTGTGTTATCATTACCCAAAGGTTTGATGTCACTGGTAATAACGGCAATAATCGTTTATTTGTCGTTAGATAGCAATCCTCTTAGCCTCAATCGCGTGCATTTGTTCAGGGGTTTTGACAAGATAGCGCATTTTATCATGTATTTTGCTTGTGCTATCGCTTATATCCTTGATTTTGTCAAGTTCAGGTTGCCCCACAAGACGCGCTCTAATCATGAACTGGCCGTAATGTGTCTTGCTATCATTTTAGGTGGAATTATGGAGGTCTTGCAACTCGTGATGGATAATGGGCGCGCTTACGACCCGCTTGACTGGCTTGCCGATGCTTTGGGCGCTATCGCGGCTTTCTTGTTTCTCCATCTGTGGTACCTCCACTTCTTTCGCCGTTACTACTACGGCTACTATGGCTACCACAAGCACAAGGCTTCGCGCAAAAAGTGAGGTTACTTGAATGCCGATATTCTTTAAAAAACTCTATATAGTCACCTAATGACTGATTTGTGTTGCATCTTCACTGTACACAGAAATTGCCGGAACCACAGTCCCGGCAAAACTAATTTCCTTAACCCCAATTCAGTTCGGTTAACCTATTTGGGTTGAATAATCATCTCACTTCTTACCGAAGGTGTCCTTCAGGAAATCTACTGCGGAGTTCACCACATCGTCAACTTTGTCGTCGAGCGAATCGGGCACAATTTTCTTGCCGATTTCAGTGGCTTGTTTCTTCAGTTCGGTTGTGTCACCGCTCAGCAGGTCTCCTGCTTGGTCCTTGATGAAGCTCGTGGCTTGGTTGAGCAAACCGCCATCTTTCTTCTCTTCTGCCATACTCTTAAGTCTTTTATCAATAGTTGCCTACTCCCTTTCAAGCGTTTCGGCGTTCTCTGTAGCATATTGATATGTTTGCGACTACAAATGTAAGCAAAATAATGCATAAAAAAAAGAACTGCATTGAAAAATCTTGCAGTCCTTTTTATTCGTTGATTGACAAACTGGTCAATCATCAAGCTTAATCTTTCTTGATAATGCGGCGCTCTTTGATGCGAGCCTTCTTACCGGTGAGCTTGCGCAGGTAATAAAGTTTAGCGCGACGTACACGGCCATACTTGTTGATGGTGATGCTGTCGATAAACGGTGACTCGATGGGGAAAATACGCTCTACACCAATGTTGTCGCTAATCTTGCGAACGGTGAAACGCTTCTTGTCGCCCTCGCCACTAATTTTGATGACAACGCCGCGGTATTGCTGAATTCGTTCCTTGTTTCCTTCTTTAATACGATAAGCCACTGTGATGGTGTCACCGGGCAGAAACTCGGGAAGCTCTTTCTTGGTAGCAAATGCTTGCTCCGCAATCTTAATTAAGTCCATTGTAATTTACTGATATTTATAGTACTATATAATGCTTGCAACGTTCACAGGCCACTCGTCTTCCTGTCAGAGGTTGCGAAAAGCGGTGCAAAGTTACAAAAAAAATCTTATTCCACAAGCATTTATACACTTTTTGTCTCATATTTTTCTTGCAAATTGTTTTTTTTGCTTTTTTTCTTTGTTTTCATTGTTGTTTCTTGTATTTTTGTCATAATAAGTCAAAAATATCATTGTTATGCTTTTTCCTGAAAGACTAAGACAACTGCGCACGCAGAGCGGAATGAAACAACGCGAGGTGGCACAAGCGCTCGGAATTGACATCCCTATGTATAGTCGTTACGAACATGGTGAGCGACGCCCCAAGCGTGAGCAGGTAGTGAAAATCGCTAAACTTTTTCATGCTGACGCTAACGAATTGATCGCACTATGGCTCGCCTTTAATGCAATCAATGAAATCGGCACCGATCGTCTCGCAACGTTGGCGCTTCGTTACTTGCGAGATGAACTTGAACAAGACCTGTTTGAAGAAGATTCAGTACCCGTTCAGTCGCAAAAAACTATTGACAACGCTCAAATCCAGGACGAAGTCCCTGAGCCCAATCGCACGTTGGTGGCTGAACTTGCCGACAATCCATTTCCTAAGTTTCTTCAAGGTGAACTTGCCGATATCCTTGATAAAATCGAGGATGAAAGCATTGACTGTGTTCTCACATCGGTGCCGCTTGACAGAAATGTGCGTGCCGACGAGCAAGTGATGTCACAGTTGAAACGCGTCCTGAAACCCGGTGGCTCCATGATGCTTAACTTGCCCGGGCACGAAATGAGTGAGAACACGTGTCGACGTTTCTTGCAAGCAGTATGCGATGACAACGGTATCGTGCTCGACCTGCGCTGCGATACCGGAACGGTGTGCAAAACCGCATTTGATATGAAGTTGCGCTCAATAGGCATTTCAAACGACGCTGAAGCCATTCAAGGGGCTCATAAGCTCATTCAGCAGACTCCTTTAAGCCTTTTTTGATTTCTGAAGTCTAATGTCTTGTAACATACACAATCACTCATGATGAAACTGCGCTTGTTCATTCTCCTTGCTGCTATCCAATGCCTGGTGGCATCGGCGGCTGTTAACACGGGGGTGCTTCTTTTCGATAATCGAGTCAAGTCGCTCACGGTGGCGCCGTTGAGCAACCCATACTTGCCGCCCATCTACGTCTTGGGCAGTGACGATGTGCTCAATGTCAACTTCGATGTGCTTGACGCCGATGTTCACTATCTGCGCTACAGCGTCACTCATTGCAATGCCGACTGGCAGCCCTCGGTCCTGGTCGAGAGCGAGTATGTTGACGGATTCAATCAGGCCGATATCAACGACTATGCACAAAGCTACACCACCTTTGTCAATTATTATAATTACAACTTCGTGGTGCCTAACAACGATTTGCGCATTACCAAGAGCGGCAACTATGTGCTCACGGTCTATGAGCAGGACGACCCTGACAAAATCTTGTTTCAGACGCGTTTCTCAGTGAGCGAGAACTCAGTGGGTGTCTATGGAGAGGTGACTTCGCGCACCGATGTTGACTATAACGACGCTCACCAGCAACTTAAGTTCGATGTCACTTACCGTCAAGGGCAAGTCTCTGACCCCTATAATGAACTCACCGCGATAATTACGCAGAACAATCGTGCCGACAACTCCGTGGTTGTTACCAAACCTCTTATGGTGTCGGCAGGAAAGGTTACCTACGATCACAATCCTCAACTCATTTTCCCCGCAGGCAACGAGTACCGGCGCTTTGAGACCGTGAATATGCACACGCTGAATATGGGTGTGGAGAGCATTCAATACTTCGAGCCTTATTATCACGCCACGCTCATCACCGACCAACCGCGGGCTACGACACAATACCTCTATGACCAAACACAGCATGGGCACTTCACCATTCGCAATGCACAGGCCGACGACAGCTTCATCGAGTCAGAGTATTTGGTCACACACTTTAGCCTCTTTACGGGCGAACCCCTCTCGGGAGGCAATATCTTTGTGCAAGGTGCCTTTGCCGACGGTGTGCCGGCCTCGCAACTGCTCATGCGATATGATGAGTCGTCGGGGTGCTATCTCGCCGACATCCTGCTCAAGCAGGGAGCCTACAACTATCAGTATCTCTGGGTGCCTGACGGCACCGCGGTAGGGGAGACCTGGAAAATTGAGGGCGACAAGTATCAAACGGTCAATCAATACCTAATCAAGGTCTACGATCGTCCCTTCGGTGAGCGCTATGACCACCTCGTGGGCTTCGGCATCGCCTATTCCGGCCGATAAGAGTTCTCACTTGCTTTTTTTGATTTTTTGTGGCCGAGGCAGGCATGTCTTGTCGGTTGCAAATTGTAACGTCGCATCAGCTGCGTGCTATTGTGCTGTCTGTTTTCTGTATGGTGCCTTGAATAATTTTTGATTCTATTCCATTTTTCCTGTATGTTGGTACTATTTGAATAACATGACAATATACGTATGACTAATATTGATAGTTGTTCTACCGAGTCTAATAGTTTTTATATAATAATAGAAAAATAATGTATAAATTTACGCGACAAAAAATATAATATGTTTAATCTTAATTTTACTCAAATGAGAAAAAAATTACTATTACCTTTCACGCATTGGCGCAAGGCCCAGCGTGTGCTTTTGTTGTTGGTTGGGGTGCTTGGAGTCATACTCCCAGCCTCTGCACAAACCCAAACCCTAGTTTATTCCAATGACTTTAGCGACTTTAGCTTAATGACAGTTATCGATGCAAATAATGATGGGAGTACTTGGAGCCTCAACAGTGGGGGATATGCAGAGTACCACTATAATTCATCCAATGCTGCAAATGATTGGTTAATTACTCCTGGTATCACTCTAGAGGCAGGTAAAACCTATCAGTTCGACATAGACGCCTGGGCTCGTTCAACAACATATCCTGAGCAGTTAGAGGTGAAAATGGGCACAGATAACACTGCTGCCGGCATGACAACTAGTGTGATTGCTTCCACCAAAATTACATGGAGTACTAGTCAAACACTTACTAATAATGTAATTACTGTAGCAACAACAGGGACGTACTATTTTGGAATTCATGCCATCTCTAATAGGGATATGTTTTATTTATATGTAGATAATTTGTTGATTACAGATGTGACACCCGACGCCCACGGTGCACCCACCAACTTGGCAGTAAATGATCTCACTCACAATAGTGCCACTGCCACCTGGACAGGCAACAACGACGCTCAAAGCTACAACCTGCGCTACCGCAAGAGAGTGCCTTCGTGGAATTTTGAAGATGCTGCGCAGTTTAATGAATTCATCATTGTTGATAATGATGGAGACAACTACAATTGGGAGTATTATAATAATGCAGGCTTAACGCAGGGTGTCATGGCTGCGCATGGTGGAGATGGTCTTATTATTTCAGAGAGTTATGACAATGATGCTGGACTAGCACTCTCGCCCGACAACTGGTTGATTTCACAGGTAATTGACCTGGGAGGAACACTCACATTTTGGGCTGCCGGGCAGGATAGTAATTATCCTGCAGAGAAATTCGGTCTATTTGTGTGTACAAGCAATTCAACCAATCCTGCCGACTTTACTCAGGTGGACACAGACAAGACTGCAACTGACACTTACACTAAATACTCGTTTGATTTGAGTCAGTACGCCGGACAAACCGGACGTTTTGCTATTGTTCATCACAATGTGAGTGACATGTTCATTCTGAAAGTAGATGATATTGAAATCACCGGGATGTCTGACAGTGAATGGACTATTGTAAATGGTCTCACTGCTTCACAATACAATATTGAAGGGTTAGCACATTCTACTCAGTATGAAGTTCAGGTGCAAGCTGTTTATGCCGATGGCACTTCTGATTGGACCAATTCTGTAAACTTCACCACACTTGCTGTACCTTATGTGAATCCTCCTGTAAACCTTGAGGCCGAAGGCAATGCAAGCGGAGCAATTGAAATGAATTGGGAGATGCCCGTGATTCGCACTGAAGACTTTGACGATACTGACACTTTCACGGAATTCTCGTTAGGCGGAATCACCGCAACTGAGCATTCTGGCGCTATCGGCAACTGGACGCTCTATGACGCGAATGGAACCACGACGTATGGTTTCCAGAGTTATACCGTACCTAATTTGGGCAACCCTATGGGTTGGATAGTTTTTGCACCCGGTTCTGACCAGTTGGAAACAAGTCTTATAACAAGTAATCCTCCCCACAGCGGTAGTCAGTATATGGCTTCGTTCTGTGTCACATCAGGTGCAACTGACCACTGGCTTATCTCGCCCCTGCTCAATGGTGAGGAACAGACTATATCGTTCTTTGCAAGGGAACTTACAACTCAGTATGGTGATGAAACCTTTGAAGTGCTTGTCTCAAGCACCGACAACTCGCCCGCCAGCTTCACAAGCGTGGTGTCATTGTCCTCTAACTCTACCAACTGGACCGAATACACTGCATCGCTGCCAGCAGGCGCCAAGTATTTCGCCATCCGCCACACTTCCAACGACATCTTTGCACTCTACGTTGACGATGTGACATTCATTCCTGCCGATCCCAACGCTTCAACCCTCCCTGCTCCCGACGCATTCAACATTTACCTTGATGGAGAACTCGTGGCTACGGTTAACGGCGATGTAATGACCTACACCATTCAGGATGTTGCTCCGGGAGAGTATGAATGTTCAGTAACTGCTGTCTATGATGGTGTAGAGTCAGAACCCGCCACCGCCACCGCCATAGTTCCGCAGCCGCAATCCATGACTCTTGCTGCGCTGGTTGCAGACGGTGAAGTGGGTATCAGGTATACCATCAGCGAGCCGCTGCTTGCCGTGTATGGCGTGGGCAACAAACTGTGGTTGAAAGATGACAACAAATATGCTACTAAGGCTACTCCTGCTGAAGGTGACCAGAACTATGAAATTATTTTGCAAGGCAATCCGCACGAGAAACAGGCTGACTACGATCAGAGTAACTGGATTGAGGTGCAGCTCGCCGATGGCAGTGAGGCTGTGGAGAACCTTGTAGGCACCATAATCCAAGCCGACAAGATTACCGGTACGTTCTCCAACAAGACCAACCCCACCATGACTGGTGTGACTCTCGTAGTAGATGACGATGAGATTACAGTAGGTGAAGATGAATATATGTTGAACTACTACTGCACTGCCAACTTTGTGGGTCCTCAAAATGGTACCATTGCAGGAGAAACATATCACTTCTTCTTCATGACTCCTAAGCCGCAAGAATGTGCCAAAGTTGTTTGGGCTAAGTATGATGCCAACAATGGAAAGATGATTATGCCCAGTGAAGGTAATGGTCATGGCTTCCATGGCGAGTTCGAGGTCGATTTGTCGCTTAACAGTGGCACACCACCTGAAGATGGCAAAACCTACAACTTCGTGGCTATCGTGCGCATGATTGAGCCTACCGGCGGCAACACGCTGCGAGAGAATAATTCAAATGGCTATATCGTTTACCCGCTGAACCTTTCAGAACCTGTGGTGACCGGTATCAACGATGTGACGGGTAAGGCGGTTGCAGGAGTGAAGTACTACAACGTGGCCGGCATCGAGAGCGACCGTCCGTTCGAGGGTGTGAACATCATCGTGACCACCTACACCGACGGCAGCCGCTCGAGCGCCAAGGTGCTGAAGTAATTGAAACTATGACTGGCGCGGTCGCATGACCGGCGCAGTCCCGAATACCCTGAGGGGGTGGCCATCGCAGCCACCCCCCTCTTTTTCCGCCATCCCCAAATTTGGGCCGTGCTACGCACATCAATAATTACTGAGCGAAGCGTGTATACTTTGAGGCTGAGCTGGGCCGTGCTACGCACATCAATAATTTCTGAGCGATAGCGAGGCTTTTCGCTGCTTTTTGTCCTTTTCAAGAGGACTTACATACTATCAGAGAGGAATTACATACTGGCTCATAGAAACCACACTGTTGTTTATTCACTATGTGTATTTGCCCTCGCGCAACGTCAATCCTTCCATTATCTTTGCCACACATCCACGCTCTTTGATATCATTACATACCCCTACTTCTCTCGGAAGTACACAAAACGCTACGAAAGTACACAATCACTTAACGAACGCAGTACAATCATTTCCGTCACCATGTAGGGTCGTCACCAATCGTGCGAGCCGAATGCAGAGTCAAATTTATTTGAACTTTGCTGAGGCGATGCCGATTGACGGCGGAGCACCTGTGACGACCGCACCCGCAAAATGTATATTCTATTGTAACACAAAAGATTACAATACACCACCGCGATTGCTACAGGTGGCGACCCTACAACGATGCACCATCACGCTATACAAATTCTGCTTTTCCCATACTTCCCACTTTTCCCACTTTTCCCGGCTTTCCCACTTTTCCCGGCTTTCCCGGACTTCTGTCTTGTCCTGAAATAGGTTGACTAAAAATTAAACTTATTTTAGGATGAAA
>CAMKGM010000005.1 GCA_946412245.1 uncultured Bacteroidales bacterium | reverse complement strand
CTTGCATGTAGTTCCACCAGTAGGCATAGCCATTACTCTTGGCATAGTTGAGCGTCAGCCAGCCGTCAGTGCGAGTTCCTTTCTTCCACACACCGTATGCATGGCCCTTGTGGTTGCTGTCGATGTCGATGACCGGAGCACGATTGCTCGTCTCAAAAGCGCCATAGCCATAAAGGGGCATCCAAGAGACCTTGGTGAGTGCATCAAGGTGCGTCACACTGCCGTAGAAGTAATCACCCTCTTGGGCGGCATTGACATCAATTCTTGACACAAAGTGGTAGAAGTAAAGGCCATTCAAGGTTATATAGTACTTGCCGTTCTTGGGAGTGACCGTGTAGGTGCCTGCTTTACTCACGCATGCCACATCACGCGTGATGGGGATGTAGTCACAATAGCATTCAGCAAGATTGGCATCCTGCACATAGACGGCACTCACCGTTCCTCCCGAGGTTTTGAACCCCTCCTTGTTGTTGCCGTTCACATCACGGAACACCCACTTGCCGCCAGTGCGCTCAATGGCATACACATTCTGGCATGCCTGGTTGGTCTCGGGGTCAATGGCAAGGAAAATCACATCGCCATCGGTCCACTCGTGCATGGGTATATAGGGCAACTGGGCCGAATTCTCAAACCATTCTTGCATTTGGAGTTTCGTGCCGCCAGTGGTGCCGCCACTGGTGGTCCCCAGAATAATGTTGATGAGTGCAGTCACATCGCTGACATTGACCTGTCCGTTGTTGTCAATATCGGCACTTTCCATGTTTTTAGGAATAATGCCCAAGATCATGTTTACAATCTCGGTAACATCGCTGACATTTACCGCGTTATCGTTGTTGACATCGCCCACAAGCGATCCTTCGTCAATCTCATAGATGCTCGCGTTTACAGCACCAGCGTTGAATGCCGTGAGTGCCATCAGGCAGCTCAGCAGGAGTGTTGTGATTTTTTTCATGTTTCTTATTGTTTATTTTGTCAAATGTCGAATTAATATCTAATCATCAAGGTTTGTTTGAACATAAACATCTCTGATGATTGCGCCATTAGAATCTTCCAACGCTTGGATGGTTACAGTGTTGGAATTAAAATTTTGGCAGGGTCCTGAATAAAGATACATTTTATTATCGCTTTTGTTGGCCAAATACATTATGCCGTCTTTAATGTTAAAATAATTAGTCCATTTGATATTCAATGACTCGTCGTCGGCATAGATTGTACTGGTGGCACCAAACTTATAGCACAATACTCTGGAAAGAAAATTAGAGTCGCCATAATAAAAAGCACTATTGTAATAAATAAATGGTGGAAGATTCCATTTTTGCAAATAAAAACTGAAGGCACCTTCCCACACTGCGCTAGATTCGCCTGTAACAGAGTAATCGCCAGCAAAAAGATTTAATCCAGAGGAAGTAGTGTATTTCAAAATAATAGCTTTGGTTAAATGATCTTGATAGTTATTATAGTATTTATAGAATGTTTCACCAAAGGCATAGACAGAACCATCAGTGCTTAAACTCAATTTCTTGATCCAAGTGCGTTGGAAAGGATAATAATAGGCCGAGGTTCCATCAACAACAATTAGTGAACTGGTCATATCAGCTCCACGAGATCCGTAAGCAAGGTTAGACGCTAAACCTGCAAGGTAAATTTTACCTGTGTTGTCATCAACCAATATATCATCTATCACAAAAGGATCTGCATAATAAATTGCAGATTTGTTCTTGTATAGTGTTGTTATGATGCGCTCAGAGTTCACTTCGTCACCACTGGTATAATACACATTATTGTTTTTGTCAACCCATAATTTTGGAAAGACAGTCGTAGTATAATTGTTGTTAACACCTCTTACTGCCCATTTCAAGCCATCGATATATTTTCCGAATACGCCGCCAGTGCTGGCTCCTGTGGTTTTGAATATCGCAGTTTTTGCGCTGCTATTGTGGGCGGAATTGGTGAGCAATATGTGTGCTGTGTTGCCATGAACAAAAATTTTATCTATTGAGTTATAGTCACTCACATCATTGTTGTAAAAAGTCGTTCGACGCTGTGTATTGCGCCAAATGGCGGGGTGGTCATCCTTGCTTCCTACCATCCAAACGGTGGGCCCCACTTTCACCTCATAGGTGTAGGTGCAGTTGATGTTGTCCTTGGTTTTAAACTTGATGTTGAGGGTGGTGGTTCCCACCTTGTGGGCCGTGACATTCACCTGCGTGTTGTCGTAGTTAACGTCGATTATGCCGTTATTTGACGATGTGACGCTGGTCATCGTGCCTCGGGAGTCGGAGTTGTCGCCATCGTAGGGTCTGAAAATGATGTTGGTGCCCACATTGATGTTGACATTTTGGTAGGTTGAGCCAGCATTAAGGCGGTAAGATGTTCTATCGTCATAGTTGTAGTATTGCATGTAGAGGTCGCGGTTCCAGCCGTTTTGCCAGGGCGAGTAGAGCGAAGTCAGGGAGCGGCCTTGACTGAGGTCGTCTTGCATGTAGTTCCACCAGTAGGCATAGCCATTACTCTTGGCATAGTTGAGCGTGAGCCAGCCATTAGTGCGAGTTCCTTTCTTCCACACGCCATAGGCATGGCCGCGGTGCTGGCTATCGATGTCGATGACCGGCGTACGGCTGGTCGTCTGGAATGAGTCATAAGTATAGAAAGGCTGCCACCTAATCTGTGTGAGAGCATCGAGATGGGTCACACTGCCGTAGAAGTAGTCGCCTTCGTAGGCGGCATTGACTTCGACCCTCGAAACCCAATGATGAAGGATAATGTCGTTAATCTTGATATAGAATTTTCCGTTCTTAGGGGTAACCGTGTAGTTGGCGGCACTGTTCACGCACGCCACATCGCCTTTGAGCGGGATGTAGTCATAGTAGGAATTCTCCAAGTCGGCATGCTGCACGTATGCTGCACACAGGGTGCCTCCCGAGGTCTTGAAGCCCTGTTTGTTGTTGCCATTCACATCTCGCAATACCCACTTGCCGCCGGTGCGCACCATGGCATACACATTCTGGCAAGCTTCATCACTGCTGTAGTCGGGGTCAACGGCAATGAAAATCACGTCGCCCTCGGCCCACTGATGCAGGGGTGCAGTACCCGATGTGGAACCCGAATTGGGGATGAAATCGGCCATTGTAATCACCGAGCCGCCAATGCTGCCGCCGGTGGATGTGCCCAGAATAATGTTGATCAGTGCAGTCACATCGCTGACATTGACCTGTCCGTTGTTGTCAATATCGGCACGGCTCTGGTCCATGGCGGTGCTGCCCAGAATCATGTTGATGAGCGTACTCACATCGCTCACATTCACGCGTTCGTCATTGTTCACATCGCCCGCGGGCTTACCCTCGTCGATCACAAAGTCGCTGGTATCGATAGCCATCGCGCTAAATGCCGTGAGTGCCATTAGGCAGCTCAGCAGGAGTGTTGTGATTTTTTTCATGTTCAGTAATGTTTTATGTTCAAGCTTGTTAAGGCTCCGCCGGCTAAAGATTTGATACACTCGCACATGCCAAGACATTTCCAAACTTAAATATTATTATTTGTAATGTTTATTTCTCTATTTTGCAAATTTAATATTAATTATTAAATAATTCAAAAAAAATACCTATGAATTTTAGGTCTATAATCAGCGAGTTGTAAAAAAAATTGCAACTATAGCGATAATAATACGGTTTTTTGGGATTTTTCGGCTAAATTTGCACTGAAATTCATCCATTCAAATTATGGCAAAGATACAAGGGCAGTGGCTGCCCACTACGGTCAAGGAGGTGCAGCACCTCGGCTGGGATTACATCGATGTAATCCTATTCACCGGCGACGCCTATATCGACCACCCCTCAATGGGCACGGCGGTCATCGGGCGCGTGCTCGAAGCGCATGGCTACCGCGTGGCCATCGTGCCGCAGCCCAACTGGCGCGACGACTTGCGCGACTTCCGCAAGCTGGGCCGCCCGCGCCTGTTCTTCGGCGTGAGCGCCGGTGCCATGGACTCGATGGTGAACCACTACACCGCCAACCGTCGTCGTCGCAGCGACGATGCTTACACCCCCGACGCACGCGCCGGACAGCGACCCGACTACCCCACCATCGTCTACAGCAATATTCTCAAGCAGCTCTTCCCCGATGTGCCGGTCGTGATTGCGGGCATCGAGGCCTCGTTGCGACGGCTGGCGCACTACGACTACTGGCAAGACCGCCTGCGCCCCTCCATCCTCATGGATTCCAAGGCCGACCTGCTCATCTACGGCATGGGCGAGAAACCCAACATCGCCATCGCCGACGCACTGAGCAGCGGCGCCACCATCGACCAGCTCACCGACATACCGCAGACGGCCGTCAGAATGCCCCTCTCGGCCATCCCCACCCAGGGCGACGATGTGGTGCTCCACTCCTTCGACGAGTGCCTGGCCAACAAGAAGATGCAGGCCGAGAACTTCCGCCACATTGAGGTGGAGTCGAACCTGTGGAACGGTCACAACCTGTGGCAAGCTACAGGCGATATCGCCATCAAGGTGAACCGCACCAACCCGCCCATGACCACAGAGGAAATCGACGCCTCGTTCGACCTACCCTACACCCGTCTGCCCCACCCTCGCTATCAGGGCAAGCGCATTCCCGCCTACGAGATGATTCGCCACTCGGTGAACCTGCACCGCGGCTGCTTCGGAGGCTGTGCCTTCTGCACCATCAGCGCCCACCAGGGTAAGTTCATCGCCAGCCGCAGCAAGCAGTCCATCATGCGCGAGGTGAAGCAGGTGATCCAGATGGACGACTTCAAGGGCTACATCTCCGACCTCGGAGGCCCCAGCGCCAACATGTATGGCATGCACGGCATCGACCTGGAGCGCTGCCAGCGCTGTGCACGCCCCTCGTGCCTGCACCCCAAGCCCTGCTCCAACCTCAACACCGACCATAGCGCCCTGCTCGACATCTACCACGCTGTGGATGCCCTGCCTCAGGTTAAGAAGTCGTTCATTGGCAGCGGTGTGCGATACGACCTCTCGATGCACCGCACCGGCAATCCCGCCGTCGACAAGGTCAATGCCCAGTTCAACGAGGAGCTCATACGCTTCCATGTCTCGGGCCGACTCAAGGTGGCTCCCGAGCACACAAGCGACACGGTGCTCAATGTCATGCGCAAGCCCTCGTTCGCCCTCTTTGAGCAGTTCAAGCAGATCTTCGACCGCATCAACGAGAAGTACAACCTGCGGCAACAACTCATTCCCTACTTCATCTCATCGCACCCCGCGTGCACCGAGGTGGATATGGCCGAACTCGCCGCCATCACCAAGGATCTCAACTTCCACCTGGAGCAGGTGCAGGACTTCACCCCCACGCCCATGACCATCTCGACCGAGGCGTTCTACACCGGCTTTCACCCCTACACGCTGCAGCCCATCGTCTCGGCACACACGCCCCAGGAGAAACTGGCGCAACGCAAATACTTCTTCTGGTACAAACCCGAGTACAAGCAAGACATCGTGCGTTCGCTCACCCGCTTGCACCGTCAAGACCTCATCCGGCGGTTGTTCAGCCACGGAGCGCCCTCCACGCGCGTAACAGCCACCCCAAGAGAGCCGCAAAACAAGCATTTTCAAAAAAATCGGCGAAATATTCGCAAAAAATGATGTGAGTTTAAAAACTTTTTTCTAACTTTGCATCGCTTTTCAGTTATAGGGGCGTAGCCCAGCTGGTTCAGAGCGCCGCAGTCACATTGCGGAGGTCATCGGTTCGAACCCGATCGTCCCTACTAACTTCACCAAGCAGCATTGCACCACGCAACGCTGCTTTTTTTATTTCTCCTGGATGCAACAAGCACTTGACCGGTGCCTCAGTCCACACCGAGCTTAGCCTTGAAAGCTTCCATAAATCGCTTGTATTCTACCTGCGTGATATCCACCTTATTGTAGCACTTGCGCTTGGGGTATCGCGCCTTGTAGGCCTTGCGCACCATTTCGTGCGTGACCACATTCTCAACAGGAATTTCATACTCGCTCATGATGGGCAACAGGTATTCAATGGCACTGGCAATTTGGTCGTCGGTGAGCGGATACTCAAGTGTATTACCCTGAAACTCAATGCCTATCGTGAAATTGTTGCACCCTTCGCGTCCGTTTAGCACCGAGCGGCCGGCATGATAAGCGACCACCGTTGGGGCACACATCACATATCGCGTGCCATCGGTGTCAATCACCACATGCGTACTCACGCCTCTCTGCTTCGAGGTGAGCACATCCAGCGAACGCTCCACGGTGGGCTCGGCGGTGTGGTGCAGAATCACACCTTTCACCTCGTTCACCTTCACAGTGTCGTAATTGGGGGTGGGATAACTCACTTCACGGTATTTATTCTTGTGCGCGCGGCCTTGCTGCTCGCTTTTAGACAATGACGACATGGCCGAGCTACCACGATTCGGTCTGGGTGGCACCGGCATGGCCACAGCACGTTCTTGACTATGGCTTTGTTTTGTTCTGGGGGGAACCGGTGTATCTTTAGTCGACACTTGCGCGCCACAAGTCATCACGGCTGCAAGCGCCAGGCACATCATCAGTTTTCGTTTTATTTTCATTTCAATACTGTTTCTAAATAATTGATGCCTCACAAGGCTGTTTGAGGCCACAAAATTCGGCAAATTCTTTCAATTTTACAAATCCTGACGACCAAATCACCACCCACCCCCCCTCGAACTCTGCGCACTCACACCAAGAATATTAAACTACGGATTAAACGGATATTTGGACGGGCTGCGCCCTTAAAATTACAATGCTCCGCATTAAAATTATAAAAGTAAAAATGATTGCGCTTCGCGCTAAAAAAGCAGTGGAACGTAGGGGATGGATGGGATGGCGGGGAAGCGCGGGAACGGCGGGAAGGGCGGGAAAGCTGGGAAATTTTGGAAAATTTGGAAAATTTGGAAAATTTGGAAAAGCGTTTTTTCTTAACTACTTGACCTCTAGGAATATGGACTGATTTGGGGTTGTGGAGCGCCCCTGATTGGTTGTACCGCATTCGTGATTTATTGTACCGCAAACGTCATTTTTCGTACCGCAAACGTGGGGTATTGTACCGCGATCAATGGCTTCCTCCCACTCGAGGTCTTCGGCAGTGGCAAAGCGGTTGAGTTGGCAGGAGAGCTTCAAAGGGATGCCCATGTACTGGTTGATGTCCCAGCGATTGCAGTTGACAACGCGCCATCGTCCGCCCTTAGCAGCGCCCTCGTGCTGAATGAGCCGCAGGTATTTGAGAATTTTTATGTGCCTGATGACGGTGGATCGTGCCAGTTGCAGTTGCTTGGCGATGGCCGTAATGGAGATTTGGCCGTTGTGATTGATGATGACGCGGATAATGGCGGCGCGGTTTCGGTTTCCGTCAATGAGTCGCGCGATAGCTGCATGGTAGGTTTTCATAATAAGGGTTTAGGGTTGAGAGTTGAGGGTTCGCGGGGGCGAAGATAGTACAGGGGCGATGCGAATGCGATGTTGATAGCACACACAGAACAAACTACTGATTAAACGGATATTTGGGACGGGCTACGCCCTTAAAATTACAACGCTGCGCATTAAAATTATAAAAGTAAACATTAGTGTCCGGTTAAAAGTCCGTTAGGACTGTCAAGAACTTAGGCAGGGGTGAAGCCGTAGGCGAAAACCCCTGTCAATTAAGCATATACAGTATTAGTCCCGTAGGGACGGCAGAATGTGAATCAAGTTTTTTCTGTCGCCCCTAATGGGGCTTATTATATTGAATATCATCTTAATACAGGGGTTTCGCTTCGCTCCACCACCTGCCTATTATCTGCCCAGCCCTAACGGGCTTCATTGTAAGCTCAGTACAACTAACAATCACTTAAATAACTCAAACACAGCGGATTGCTTTATGTCAAAATCTTTTAACCGGACACCAATAAAAAGTAAAAATGATTGCGCTTCGCGCTAAAAATATTCGCGCACAAAGGGGGTGGCACAGGTTGTTTTTGGGTCACGCTGACGCGCGAGAAATCTTTCAAATCCAAGAACAAATCGGGCAATGTTTTTTGTACGAGACTGCGTCTCGCAATACATTGACATGATATAGAATGACACACTGGTGCGAAAAAACAACTCTCACAAAGGGGCAACAAAGGCGGCTGAGGCCGGAAATATAAAACTACGGATTAAACGGATTAAACGGATATTTGGACGGGCTGCGCCCTTAAAATTACAACGCTGCGTATTAAAATTATAAAAGTAAAAATGATTGCGCTTCGCGCTAAAAAGATTCTCACGTAAAGCCGGCTGAGGCCGGAAATGTAAAACTACGGATTAAACGGATATTTTGGCCGCCCTACGGGCTTAAAATTACAGCTTCGCTAAAATTATAAAAGTAAAAATGATTGCGCTTCGCGCTAAAAATATTCTCACGCAAAGCTCTGAAACAAGAAACAGAAAGGAGCAGATTAGGTTAGGCGTTTTGGTCAAATGGGAGCGATTGTTCCTTGGCCTCGGACTGTAACCCCTCACTGAATTTGTTTTTGTATCTCAAAAGTTCTTCACCTGTTGGGTAGATGGGCGACCCATCTTCATAGTCTTTGTTGTTGTTACGATAATCATTGATGAACTTGGCTATATCATATTGCCCAATGCTTATTTCCTCATCGAAACGGAAAATGAAATAGTCCCCTTTAGGGCCACCATGATTGGTGGGATACATAGCCTGACGCATACGCTCCTCTTTCATCACAGCAAAATCATGGATGCGAAAAACGTGGTATTTATTCTCATTTTCGTGCCCTTCTTCATAGAGAATGGCAAATTTGGGTTTCATCTTCTTGATTCGTGATTTGGGAATTGCTCCATGCCTATCACCTAAACGCACGTTATAAATGAGAGTACCTCTGTCGTTCTTGCCTGTAATCCAATCCCAATGCTGCTGGTCGTGATACATGCCCACCACAAAATAGGCATCAGAATAACCTTCGACATGATATTCGGGAAGCCATTTCATGTGGTGATAGGGATTAGCATTCTGATAATCGGCCACCTTCTCATCAAGAATATTTTTGGGATTCTCCCCGAGGCTATTAATTGTCTCGATTATAAAGTAGTCACTAAGAAGTTGATATACATCATGGTCTTTCGAAGAACCCTCTTTAGGTCTCTCAAGTGCCAAAGTATAGATATCACGGTCGGCATAAGGTCTAAACAACTTGCCCTGCAATTCCTTGAAATGCTCGTTGATGAATTCCTCGCCCGCCAATGGATTTCCCTTACTTTTCAATGCGTAAAAATCATAATCTTCCTGTAACCAGCCACGTATTTCGTCGCGGAATCTATTGCGCACCTTTTCTTTCCATTCTTTCTTTTGACTGGATTTGTTGCGGGCATAGAGTGAAAGGATGAACAGGAAATTCACATCGTAGTGGAACAGCAACAAGGTGTCGCGGTCGAAAAGGCGATTCTTGAAGTGGGTTTTGCGATGCTTGTTGTTTTTACGGTCGGTTTTTTCGATGCCGTCGTTGTCGTAGTTCAGCGACTCGTCGAGTTTTGCCGAAATGAAGAAATTGGGAATAATGTTATACCCCTCAGTCACATCATCGCGCAGTT
The DNA here is from genome assembly GCA_946412245.1 of uncultured Bacteroidales bacterium. GTDB lineage: Bacteria > Bacteroidota > Bacteroidia > Bacteroidales > Muribaculaceae > Sodaliphilus. Next base: position 70,650 of record CAMKGM010000005.1, on the reverse strand, counting down.
TCACACCTGACGAAGGCTCATGCCCATCCTCAAAAATATCGAGATTCCACTGAATCACATTGCGAGCATAGGTGTACTGCTTGTAGATTGATTCATCGCCCAACTCGTGCCCCATCTTGTAATATTTCGAGTCGCCAATGTAGTAGGTGTTGCTGTGCTCATTCTCGATAAGGCTCTTGGCTGTGTAGAGGTGATCAACAATCTTGCCATCTTCCTGCTTCTTGTCCATGCCATCGGGCAAAGGTTTGTCGCCAATGAGTTCATCGATGATGGCCTCAAAAACAATGTAGAAGTTCTTTACTAGCAGATACTCTTTCTTGGTAGTATTGACAAAGACTTGACGAGCCTCCTGGAAGAAAGCAAAACACAAATTCCACAATTCCAGAGCCTTGTCACTGAAATACTTATACTTGATTTGAAGCAAGCGGGTCTTGCCATATCCTTTGAGATAGGTTTCAAAACGCTTGCCTGTGATCAGTTCGAACTGGCAATTGATTTCTTTGTGAAAACCATATTTGTCGCCAATATAGTTCAGGATAGAGAAGAAAATGACAAGCAACTCCTCATCGAAATTGATTTTACGCTTCTTGTTTACAGGATTGAGATAAATGGGCCTGTCGTCCTGCACAATGGCATTTGACTTGGAAATGGTGCGTGTCCAATTAATCTTGTTGTAACCTGAATGCAGATTCTTGAGAATAAAGAAAAAGAAGTTTTGATTATCACGATTGAACTGCAATAATTGCAACAAAATGTCAAGATAGGTGTTGCTCAGGCGGCGTCGGCCTTTGCCAATTTGAGCAATTTTGGTGTGGTAAATAATGGAGCTGTCGTGATTGCGTGATTCCTTGTAGACAGTGATTGCACGATAAATCCAGACAGCAAACTTGTAGAGAAAATCCTTATAGGTTTTATCAATGTTCTTATTCTTGTCAAAGTCCACTATATCTTGAGGTGGATATTTACCGAAAACCAACTCTTCTCCGTCAACATCCTTGAGTAGCACCTTTGGAAGAATAAAAACGCAGTCACGCAGCTGGGTGTTGTAATAATACCCCACATAGTGAATAGAGACTTTGCCCTCGATGCTTTCGAGAGCATCAATGCCGTGAAGCACATCTTTCACTTGCGCGACATCATATTGATATTCCTCTATAAGAATCCTCATTTATTTGTTGGATTTCTGTAACTTGTTCTATCTGATGTTCTTATAGTTGCAGTCATGTTTTTCTGTTTGAGCAACGTTTCAAGTTGGGCTATAATCGTATCGACATCACTCATATTCGGACCTAAAATAATTTCTTCTAATTTTAAAGGGAATTGATCGAGTTGTATGACGATATATGGATTAGGTATGTTATTCGATTTTGTTAGTTGCCATTTTCTTTCTTCCTCTGAGGTACTATATACGCTTGTTTTTTTATTATCGAACAACAAACGCACCTCTTTTTCATATTCGTAATCTTTAGGTTTATAAAAATATATTACTGGAGAAAAGTCTGGACAATTTTTATCAAAGCGTTTAGCATATTTTTTGATGTTTAATAAAAGCTTATCGCGAAGCCTATGATTATTTTCATTGCCCCAGATATATTTGACAGGGTGTAAAAAGAACCTGTCTTTAATTTTATCAGAAAGAACAGAATATACACAGCACACCCCCTTAGTGTCATCGCCATATAAACGCCATTGGTTCAGGTCATCAATCTTACTCTTATCACTGAGAGAGACGATAAATATGTTGTTGGTTAGTTGTTTACGCCTAATCATTTCTTCAGTGGGCATGCTATCAGGGTTGTTAATTATGTTCCAAGCAAATAATCCCTCATTTTTATCATTCATGCCAGGAAGACCATTCATCCATACAGTCTGACTATTAAGCATATAGAACAATGAATCTAAAGAGGAATAACGACATAAACGGTCGCCCAAAAAAGGCTTTAATTGATTTCGGCACCATCCTGGAGCTAATTCATTCTTCGAACTATCATAGAAAGAAATTCCATCTTCAGTGTGTTGTTTGTTAATATTATTACTTCCAACCTTAGATGAGGAATCAGCAATTTTCTGAATTCTTTCAGTAACGCAACTAAAAGATTGTGTTCTTTCTAGTGTTTTTATATCTGAAATGTTTTGTCTATTCAATGAATAGATGTAGTATTCGTTTACTTGTGCATTAAATATAATAAATAGCCTTGCAATACTATTAGACATTACATATGGGAGAATACTCTTTTTTGCGAAATCAACTCCTCTTTTAGATTGCTTGATTTCAAAAATAGCAACAATGCGCCGATCGTATCTAACAACGATATCGAAACTTCTACCACTTGTAGTCAAGCCCCACCTGACTTCTTTCTCTATTTCAAAGCCAATTAGTTCTTTGAAAACTTCAGATAGATTGTTATAGATACTATTGATTATTTTGTTATCTTCTTCAATAAAATCCTTTAAGCTCTTCATAATCAAACAATATTAGTTAATCATCTAATCCGTCTAAATTCTTATTATTATTATTCAACTTTCTCAATGTGTATATTCCAGTTCTGGGCGTTGACTTTCTCAATGAAATCATTGATACGCTCGACCGTAAATTGATTATTGATGAAAATAATCTCGTCATTTGGCAATGTCAACTCATAGTATCTCCTTTCAAATTGTGAATCGTTGACACTTGCAGCTCTAGCCAAATGCTCATCACGCAATTCAATAAAACCAGGAAGTATCAAATTCAAGCCAAGAAAAACATCAGCAATTTCTTTTGCTGTAAATTCCGAATGTTTGCTTGAATAGATTTTGACACATTCAAGTGCCAATTTCCTTTTGTTAAAACTTCCATGCCCATTGATTGAATACCGTGAAAGGTCCCTACCGTTTGTTGAATTAGAATTGGATCCTTCTAGCTCCTGATTGCTATCATCTACTTTTTGGCCTTTTTCAAAATCTGTATTCTCCTCTTCTTCATCAGAAAACGTAACTCCAAGATTGCTAAGGAACAGGTCAACCTTGTTTTCACGAACAGCAGGCTTGCCTGTGGCTTCAGCGCGATAGAACTTATCGAATGTGAGCTTTGTCTGATTGTCCTCATCAATAAACGCATCTCCATCAAATTCAAAGTCCTTGAACACATCGTTCCAGAGGTAGAAAATCACCTTGCCCACAAATGTTTCGGCATCAATAATGCCATCTTTTGCCTTGCAGAAAAAGTATCCCAATTTCTTATCCTCACTATTGGTAGTGTCGCCAATCAAAGCATTGACCTTCTCTAAGAAGTTCCACCAGTCATAGTCCTTTCCATAGACTTGAATCTTCCAACCCTTGCCAGCATTGGTAATGGGCACATACTGCCAATCCCAGCGACGCTTGAAAGCGCTGTCGATGGGGAACAGGCTCTGGTCGCTCGTGTTCATTGTGGCCCAAATATAGAGGTTATTGGGAAGTAACAACACATCGCCATCAAGCACTTTGCCCACCACATCATCATCGCTCTCATATAGGGCGTTGATGGCTACGGCGTTATTGATGGTCAAGCCGCTTAACAATTTCTTCAGTTGCTTTCTCAAGTCGGTATCGGCTTTAATGGGATATTCTGAAAAGCCGTTATCATTGCGGTCGAGCAACTGGAACAGGTCGCCAAAAATCTGGGCGCAGTTGCCTCGGTTGATTTCCTCAATAACGAGGAACTGTTTTTTGGGCTCTGCTTCTCCCGCATTGGCCAACTTTTTCCACGCTTCAACATAAGCCTGCAAAAAAGCCTGACTTACGAACTCATAAACAATGCGTTCTTCCTTCCACTCATTGCCATTATCGTCTTTAACTTTAATGGCTTTACCACCGAATGTAGAAATGACTGGAACTTCTTTTGTAGTCGGTTTATAACTACCAACAAAAGTGGAATAATCGCTATCAGGATGGAATGTGGTGCGAATTACATCTTCACCTTTCGTCTGCTCTTTGATGGCATGCGACTTGCCAGTGCCGGGAGCACCATAGTAAATAATCTGTTTGGAGTCTATCTGTGAGGCTATACTTCCATGTGTTAAAGTTTGTTCATTAATAAACAGTAAATCTGACATCATTTTTAATGTTGATGCATAGCCGTATTCAAATCTGTCAATATTTGATTTTCCTGTCAACTCTTTTCTTGCATCAACAGCTGATGCATCTGGGTTATTTCTAAAAAAACTCACAAATTCTTCAAGTAATGGCTTTGATATGGTACGCAAACCAGATGAATTTCCACACAATGATTTAACCAAATAACAAAGCTTATCTTTGTCAACAATCGTAATTTTGCTATTCCCAGAGGTATAGACCTGACCTACTACTAATTCCATAATACAATGATTAATTCTAAAAATGAAAAATCTGCCAAACAAAATATATTTCTTATGCAATCACAAATTTACAGTATTTTTAATAAAATGAATAATAAATGACAGATTATTTAGTAAACACTTTTTTCAATTATTTTAAATATCCTAGTATTTTTGCGATTTGGAGAACTGGCCAAACTTCACATTGATGTTCATATTGGTTAGTTTTTTCATGGCGTAAAATTACAGTTTCGTAGACCATTGTACAACGGACAATTGTCTACATATTGAAAATTTCAGCAAGCTGAAGGTTGAGAGGATAGAGTTGAGGGATTAGAGTAAAAAATTGTAGAGCAATTAGCAACTAGCCAGTTAGCAGATAGTCAGTAGCCCGTCCCAAAAATCCGAGCTTGCGAGGCTTTTTGACACCGACAGGTGCAACTTTTCGAATTAGCACCCCACCGAGGCTATTTATATTTTTTCAAAAAGCTGCAAACTAAGTTTGTCGAAGAGCCGGCTCACGCCGGATTTAGCGCGCCAGCGCAACTCCTCTACTCCTTAAACTCCGTAGCAACTAGCCGATAGCAACTAGCAGTTAGCAATAAGCCGTTAGCAGATAGCCGAAAGCTGCTCCTCAACTCCTATACTCCTTAGAATTGCGGGGGCGGGATGAAAAATCGTGGGGTGATGGTGCGGGATATTCTTAAAAAATGAGTAACTTTGCAAAGTTCAGTTAGAACCACTATTTACTATCGCAATGAATTTGAAACAACGATGGCAGCGCTTCAGAGCCTGGCAACTCAACCCCATCGAGTACCGGAACAGGTACTCCCACACTGTGATGCAATGCGCCAACTGCGGCACTGAGTTCAGCGACAACTACTGCCCACGGTGCGGCCAGCAGGCGGGAGTGGGCCGTGTCAACTGGAAGACGGTGCGCAATGGCATTGCCCTGATTTGGGGCATGGACTCTCGCTCTCTGCCCTTCACGCTGCTGCAACTCATTTTGCGACCGGGCTACATGATTAACGACTACCTCAGCGGCAAGCGCCAAGTGTCGTTCCCGCCGGTCAAGATGCTACTGATTGTGTCAATTATGTATCTGCTCTTCGAAAAACTGAGCGATCTCCTTTTTCCTGAAGCCCCCATTGCACAAGTTTCTGCCACCGGCTCCTCACAAGAGAACGATTTCTTGATTGCGAACTATTGGAGCAACTGGTTCGAAAGCAACCCGGGTTGGGGATTTCTCACAGTCACCGCATCCTTGATTCTGCCCACGTGGGCACTGTTCAGGCACTCACCTCGCCACAACCGGCACTCTCTGCCCGAAGGCTTCTTTCTGCAGGTGTTCATGGCCACAATCATAATCATGACCACCACTCTTTCCATAGTCTGCCCAAGCTGGGTGATTCTGCTCATTCCTATCTATTATGTGATAACCTACAAGCAACTGTTTGGCTACGGCTGGTGGGCCACGCTTTGGCGCATTCTGCTGTGCGTTGTGCTCGGCATAATTTTCTTCACTTCTATAATGATATACTTTGAATATTTTGCCACAGGCAAGGCTATAGGAACCAAACATGCAGCCATAGAAGAGGTTATTGGATGGAGCGTGTTCCTGATAGTGGTTCTTTTGCTCACAGCTGGCACCTACCTTGTGGGCAGGTTCACCGAGAAACGTCGCGTGCGCAAGCAAGCTACAAGCGCGCCTGTGCCGGAAAATGAAAAATAATTACTACTTTTGCATTCGAAACCGCATTACTAACCCGAAATTCTGAAAACCAATTCACTATAAACCAAAACTTATGAAACTCATTAAAACAACTATCATGGCTGCGACTCTGGCAATGACCGCCACCACAGCGTGCACCACCGCTGGACAAGGCGGAGGTGAAAACAAGATTAACGTGAAAGTAGAAAACGGTGAGTTCACCCCTGAAATCCTCAACTCATTTGGCCGCGTGAGCGACGCTCAGGTTTCGCCCGACGGCAAGAAAATCCTGTATGGTGTTTCCATTACCGACATCAAGGAGAACAAGAGCAACCGCGACCTGTGGGTGATGGACATTGACGGCAAGAACCCCTTGCAGATTACCAACACCCCCAACAGCGAGAACAACGCCGTGTGGATTGACGGCGGCAATAAGATTGCTTTCATGTATCGCGACGAGTCGAACGACGAGGCTGCACCTCAACTGTGGGTGATGAACGCCGACGGCAGCAGCCGCAAGTGCGTGAGCGATATGGAGAACGGCATTGAGGGCTTCGTGATTTCGCCCGACGAGAAGAAGGTGGTGCTCATCAGCACCGTGCCCTATGGCAACATCACCTCCGAGATGCATCCCGACCTGGACAAGGCCAAAGCCCGCATCATTGACGACCTGATGTATCGCCACTGGAACGAGTGGGTGACCGAGGTGCCCCACCCCTTTGTGGCCGACTTTGATGGCAGCAAGGTGGAGAATGTGAAGGATGTGCTCGAGGGCACCGAGTTTGAGTCGCCCATGCGCCCCTGGGGCGGTGTGGAACAACTCGCTTGGACTCCTGACAGCAAGCAACTCGTCTACGTTTGCCGCAAGAAGACCGGTAAGGACTATGCCATCTCTACCAATAGCGACCTCTATGTTTATGATGTGGCTACCGCTAAGACCGTCAAGAACCTCACCGAGGGCATGATGGGCTACGACAACAACCCCATCATCTCCAAGAGCGGAAAGCTGGCTTGGCTCTCAATGGAGCACGACGGCTATGAGGCCGACAAGAACCGCATCTTCATGATGGACATGAAGACCGGCGAGAAGCAAGACCTCACCGCCAACTGGGACTACAGCGTGGACGAAATCGCTTGGTCGCCCGACGAGAAGTACATCTTCTTCATCTGCCCGTTCCAGGGCACGATGCCGCTGTTCCGCCTGGAAGTGGCTACACAGAAGATTGACACCATCGCCGCCGGTCAGTATGACTACACGGGCCTCTCACCCATCGATGAAAACACGGTTGTCACCCTGCGCCACTCTTATCTGGAGCCTAACGAGGTGTTCATCGCTAAGAACGGTCAGAAGGAGGCTACCAAGCTCACCAGCGTGAACGACGAAATACTGGCCAAACTCAACAAGGTGACCTGCGAGAAAGTGATGGTGCCCACCACCGACGGCAAGCAGATGACCACCTGGGTGCTCTTCCCGCCCAACTTCGACAAGAATAAGAAATATCCGGCTATCCTCTTCTGCGAAGGCGGTCCGCAATCGCCCGTGAGCCAGTTCTGGAGCTATCGCTGGAATCTGCGCATCATGGCCAGCAACGGCTACATCGTGATTGCTCCTAACCGTCGCGGTCTGCCGGGCTTCGGCACCGAGTGGAACGCCCAAATCAGCGGCGACTACGGCGGCCAAAACATGAAGGACTACCTGAGCGCAGTCGACTACATGAAGAAGGAACCCTACGTTGACGGTGAGCACATTGGCGCTGTGGGTGCAAGCTACGGCGGCTACTCAGTCTATTGGCTGGCCGGTAACCACCAGAAGCGCTTCGCTGCCTTCATTGCCCACGCCGGTATCTTCAACATCATGGCACAATATCTTGAGACCGAAGAGATGTGGTTCGTAAACTGGGATCTGGGCGGTGCATTCTGGGACAAGGGCAACGCCGTGGCTCAGAAGTCGTATGCCGTGGCTAACCCCGCCAACTATGTTCAGAACTGGGATACCCCCATCATGGTGGTGACCGGCGAGAACGACTTCCGCATCAGCTACACCCAGACGATGATGGCCTTCAATGCCGCCAAGCTGCGCGGCCTGCCCGCACGCATGGTGCTCTTCCCCGAAGAAGACCACTGGGTGCAGCGCCCGCAGAACTCCATCCTGTGGCAACGTGAGTTCTTCGGCTGGCTTGAGAAGTGGCTCAAACCCGACACCGAGGCCTACAAGAAGGCTCACGCCGAGCTTGCCGCCAAGCAGCAGCCCGCCGAGCCGGTAGCCGAGCAACCCGCTAACAAGAAATAAAGTCCCGACCGGGACCCGACAGCAAATAGACAGGGGCTGCACCCTGTCTATTTGTTTTGCCTCTAATCTGAACATGAAAAATATTTATTCAACACAGTTAGAAACAAATACTATAAAATGATTAAATTTTGCGTGCGTCTTGTGCAACGTTGGTTGCCTGAACCATTTATATTCGCCATCCTGCTCACCTTCGTGGCTGCGATAGTGGCGATGCCGTTGTGCCGCCAGACTCCCCTTGAGGTGGTTGAGCACTGGGGCGACGGTGTGTGGAATTTGTTGGAGTTTGCCATGCAGATGGCATTGGTTCTCGTGTGTGGGTCGACCTTGGCCGCGGCACCGGTCATCAAACGTGGCATCAACGCAATGGCTCGCCTGCCACAGAGTGCTCCTGCTGCGATAGCCCTTGTGACAGTCGTATCGGCCTTGTCGTGCTGGCTTAACTGGGGTTTTGGTCTCATCGTTGGTGTCGTGTTTGCCAAGGCTATAGCACGCCAGCGTTCAGATGTAGACTATCGACTTCTTGTCGCCTCGGCTTACAGCGGCTTTGTGGTGTGGCATGCCGGTATGTCCGGCTCCATTCCCCTGACCATGGCCACACCCGGCGAGGCACTCTCACTGGCTACCAACGGCGCACTGACCGACCCTGTGCCTGTGGCGCAAACCATCCTCGACTGGCACAATCTGGTGACTGTGCTGTTAGTAATCATCGGCATCACCATTGCCAACACCCTGATGCACCCCAAGAAAGGTGTCCTCACCGTCGACCCCGCGCTCTTGAAAGACGATGACCACATTCCGGCCGACACGTCCTCATCAGCCAAGACACCGGCACAGCGGCTTGAGCAAAGCAAATTGCTCTCGTGGCTCGTGGCGCTGATGCTCGTGGCCTATCTCGTGATACATCTCTTTGTGAATGGCGCGAGTTTAGACTTGGGTGGCGTCATCATGATATTCCTCGCTTTGGGACTCATGCTGCATCCCACGCCGGTAGACTATGTGCGCGCCTTCGGAAAAGCCACCACCGGCGCTGCCGGCATCATATTGCAGTTCCCATTCTATGCCGGCATTATGGGCATCTTTACGGGTGTCGGCGTCAGCGGCATCAGCCTTGGAGGTGTCATGGCCGAGGCTTGCGTCCAAATCAGCACGCCCGTCACCTATCCGTTGCTCACCTTCCTTTGCGCAGCTGTGCTCAACCTGTTTGTGCCGAGCGGCGGCGGTCACTGGGCTGTACAAGCGCCCATTATGTTCACCGCCGGTGCCAACCTCGCTGTAGACCCGGGCTTGACAGGCATGGCCATCTCGTGGGGCGACGCATGGACCAATCTCATACAACCCTTCTGGGCTCTTCCGGCCCTGGCTATTGCTCGTCTGAGCGCGAAGGACATTATGGGCTACTGCCTCATTGACCTGCTCATCACGGGTGTCATCATCTGTGCCGGCCTGTTGGTTTGGGCCATGTAGATGATGGAATTGACGTTGGCTTAACAAACACATAAGATATGGACCATATACCGAACCAAGCATTTAACAAAGTCAAACAGCCATCGGTACAGATGCCTGATACAGATTTGACGCAACTGGCTGATAAAATTGTAGCTGTGATAGAAACGGGGAAACAACAGCTAGCCATCAGTATCAATCAGACAATAAAAATGACATATTGGAATGTCGGTCGCCACATCGTAGAATTTGAACATCTTAAAATGAAAAGTTATGATAAAATTTCAATGTGACTACATGGAAGGCGCGCATCCCGAGATTATGCGCCGCCTCAACGAGATAAACCTGGACAAGAACGACGGCTACGGCCTGGACCCCTATAGCGCTCACGCTATGCAACTCATTCGCGAGGCATGCCAATGCCCCAAGGCCGAGGTGCGATTCCTCGTGGGCGGCACGCAGACCAATGCGGTGGTCATTGACAGCATGCTGCGCTTTAACGAGGGCATCATTGCTGCCCAGACGGGCCACATCAATGTGCACGAGGCCGGCGCCATCGAGGCTTGCGGGCACAAGGTGATTCCCGCCAAGGCCGTGCTGGGCAAGATTGACCTTGATGCCCTTGAAACCTATCTCGAAACGGTGACCGAGGAGTTTAACGCTGTGGGTTGGGAACACTATGTGGTGCCCCGCGCCATCTATGTGTCGATGTCGACCGAACTGGGTACGCTCTACTCACTGGCCGAACTCACTCGCCTGCGCGCTCTGTGCGACCGCTTCAACCTCTACCTCTATATCGACGGTGCACGCCTGGGCTATGCCTTGGCAGCTCCTGCCTGCAATGTAACCTTGCCCGATGTGGCACGCCTTGCCGATGTGTTCTACATTGGCGGCACCAAGGTGGGCGCCCTCATGGGCGAAGCCGTGGTTGTCACCAATCCCGCCATACAGGTCACCCGCGGACACATCAAGGGCCGCGGCGCCATGCTTGCCAAGGGCTGGCTGCTGGGCATCCAGTTCGAGACACTGTTCACCGACGGGCTCTACTTCAAGATTGCCCGCAATGCTGTGGAGCAGGCACTCAAACTGCGCGATGTGCTCATCGAGAAAGGCTACGAAATCTACCTCGACTCGCCCACCAACCAGCAATTTGTGGTGATGCCCACCGAGCGTCTCGCCACGCTTGCCGAGCATGTGGGCTACGATGTGATTGCCACCCTCGACGCCCACAGCACCGTCATCCGCTTCTGCACCAGCTGGGCCACCACCGACGCGCAAATCGCCCACCTCATCTCCTGCCTGTAACTCCCACACTTTACAAATAATGGCACTTCCGGAGACAAGCAAACGCTGGTTAGAACAACACCCAGAGTTGAAAGTTGTGCAGTCAATGAAACGCCGACATGATGATCATGACTATAGCGATCGGTGCATTTATCACATTGTCTTGTGCGTGGAAAACCGGATACCGATTTTAGGTAGTCTTAATGCCCCTGATGCCAATCACAAAAGAGCTTATATAGTACCAACAAGCGATGGTAGGCTTGTGGAACAGTGCTGGAACGGTATCACAAGACATCGTCCTGAAATAAAGATTTTAGCTTTTCAACTTATGCCAGATCACATTCATAGTGTGGTGTTTGTTGAGAGAAAGATGCCATATCATTTAGGGCATGTTATAAATGGATTTAAAACTGCGGTTAGAAAGGCATTAAGAGATTATTACGAGGCACAGCCTCGCACTGCACAAACGGAACAAACAAGTCCTTCAACAATGCCTTCATGGCATTGGGAAAAAGGGTACTACGACACCATCTTGCGTTTTCAAGGGCAATTGAAAAAGATGATAAGTTATGTTCATGACAATCCTCAACGCTTGTGGATTAAGCGTGAGCATCCTGAACATCTAACTGTAAAACACAATGTTTTCATTGATGGTACAAGCGTGCAAGTCATGGGGAACCTTTTCTTGCTCAACACTCCCTTAAAGAAAGTTGTGCAGTGTTCACGAAGAATCACCGAGGAGCAGCTCTCATGTGAAAAAGAAAGGATGTTGAATCTTTCCAAAGAAGGTTATGTTCTGGTTTCAGCCTGCATTAGCCCGGGAGAGAAACAAATCATGAAGGCTGCCTTTGATTTGGGAGGCAAGCAAATAATTATACTGGAGAATGGTTTCTCTCCGATGCAAAAGCCAGCTGGGAGGCAGTTTGATGCCTGCAAAGAAGGCAAACTATTGTTGGTCGCACCATGGGAACATCACAACGAGCGACGCAAAATCACGCGGGAGCAATGTCTGGCTCTAAACGCCTTGGCTCAAAAAATAGTAGGCCAGTCCGTACAGTCGGAAACTCATGAATAAAAAGCTGTCCGTGCAGTCGGAGGCACGTCTATAGAAGAGCAGTACATGCAGTCGGAGGCTCTGCCTCCGATAACAACGCATTGCCAGGTAATTACTTGGTGCGGCTGATGCCACCTTGCACATCATCGTTCTCGATGGTGGTATCAGTCTTCTTGACCTTGTTCTTGAGAGAACCGAAACGAAACGAGACAGTTAGTTGGAACGAACGATTGTTTTGAGTATTAATATAGTCGGCCTTACCTACCACATCGCCTTGCGTGGTGCAAGTCGTGTAGTTTAGCTGCTTATTAAAAGGCGCTGTTGCACTCAGTCGCACCGTGAGGCGGTCATCCTTCAGGAAAGAACGCTGCAGACTGAAACCATATCGGAAATATGGCCCGGCATAAGTATAGATGTCATCACTTGAGTGACCTATCATGCCAAAGGTATAGGCAGTTGCCTTGAGTCGCCAGGGTAACTTTTGTGACAGGTTGCAGTAGTAATAGAAGCAATTACAGTCCTGGACCAATCCCTGTTCAGAAGAAATGAAATGATTGTGCGAGAAATTGAGATTTGCAACCAGTGTGGTGCTGTCGAACGGCTTCCACTGGACATAACCTTCAATTTGCCACCGGTTCTGTCGTATAACATTTCCAAAAGTCTGGTAGCGAACATCGCCCTTGGCATAAACAATCTTTCCAATAGCATTGTTGACCCTGAGATACTGAGGCCAGATTTGAACGGTGAGACGCTGCCCTGTGTACATATAGGGCAAACCTATCGACTGACTTCGCACACTTCCCAAACGAGCATTGCCAAACTGCTCAGCAGCAGGAAAACTATGGACTGCAGGATTTAGATAAATGATACCAGGGCGGTTTATGCTGGTTGTATAGACCAGCTTTAACGACTGACGCTCATCAATCTGATACTTCAAGCTGGCTTGGGGCACCCAATCGTTCAGATGCTTGTCAAAGTCTGCACTCTTGCCATCGCGATAATGACCTTTCATGTAACTATACTCGTAGCGCACCCCAGCACGGGCACTCCAGTTTTCATGGCTCCACATATAGTCGGCATAAAGAGCTGCAATGCGCATGGTGTGGCTGAAATCATCACTGGTGGTAGTGTGAGTATCGTCATAGAATTCCTGTGAAGTCACACTGCTGTTGATACGGTCAATATATTTGGCACCCACTTCCAGTTTATGACCTTCCCACAAGGGACGCACATAGTCGAACTGGAAAGTGTGCTCAGTGAAACGCTCCCGCTCATTCTCCAAAAAGCCCGTATAGTTATAAGCGAAGTCTTGCGTGTTGGTGTAGTTGGTCTCTTGCTCGGTGTGCTGCCGTGTGAGAGCGAGCATATACGACAGTGTGAACTTTTCGCCCCTGCGACGCATCTTGTGTTCATAGTCCAGTCTACCGTTCCAGGAGTGGTGACTGTAGCTGGGCATCCAGAAGTGCTCGTCATATCGCGATAGACAGTTGTCATCAGGGCCTATCATCGAAATGGTGCCACCTCCTTGAACATCCACACTGTAGAAATAACCTCCGAACGATGCCGACAGTAGATTGAGCGAGTCAATGTCGTAACTGGCGTTAATATCAGCATAATGCACATGACCCGGATTCTCTGTACGACTTCTAACCAGCTGCGTATTCCCCGTATTCACAAATGTGCGCTCAGCACTTACATCATTCCTTGTGGCACGTTTCGACATATAATTACTACCATAGTCAAAACTGATGATGAATTTACCGAACTGTGCTGCCAGGTAGGTGCTGAGCGACGGATAATTCAAGGTGCTGTACGATGCACTCACCGATCCTGTGATGCCCTGCATGCGCTTGGTATCCATCATCACAATGTTCAAGATGGCATTTACACCTTCTGCATCCTCACGCGCTCCCGGATCGGTGATTACCTCTATTCGCTTAATCGACGAGGCGGGCATGGCTTTCAATATATCCTTGGCATTTTTAGTTAAGCTCGGGTCAAGATGACCATTCTTGTAGATTTTAAAATTCTTGTTGCCCTTGACAAGAATATTATCCTCGCCATCGACGGTTACCATTGGCACCTTTCGGAGCATATCCATCACTGTTTGCGTTTTGGAGTCGTCATCAGCCTGCACATCATAGGTTGTGCGGTCAATCTCTTGCTTCACGAGCTGCTGTTGAGCTTTTACGGTTACACCATCGAGCAAGAGGTTCCATGCCGTTGTATCAGCTGGTTCGACGGTTGTGGTATCAACTGGTTCCTGGGCATTCCCTACAAGCGAAATTATAGCCGCTATTGTTGCTGTGAAAGTCTTTTTCATGTTCTGCGTTTTTTATTGAAGACGAACAATGCCAGAAATCGTGGCAATCATTATCTAATTTTAACATTCAGCGCATGAACAGGTAAAGGAGGGGGTGTTTTGTATAACACTGCCACATTTTTATAAAAAAGGTTAAAGGGTGGCAACAAAAAACGGCGCTGTTCGTCTTTATGATAAACAGCGCTTGCCTTATTGCACCCCAGCGTGATGGCAAGCGATAAAAAGTGACGATGACTGAAGCGACATTCAAACACATAGCACCCAATTTGCGCGAAAAAGCCCGCACCACAGCCTTGACATTTGGGGTTGATGAGTCACAGGCCGAAGACCTGGCGCAAGATGTGATGCTCAAATTGTGGATGATGCGCGAAGACCTTGACCGCTACCGGTCACTCGACAGTCTTGTGATAGTGATGGCACGGCATCTTGCCACCGACAATCACCGCAAGAAGCGGTTTGCTCCACTCAATGTTGAAGCCTATCGGGTTTCCAACTCCACATCCCCCCTTGAACAACTCGAGGAAATCGAGAATGACCAATGGCTGACGCAACGCCTACAGACGTTGCCCACGCGACAGCACAGTGTGCTGATGATGCGGCAAGTGGAACACCGAACCTATCAAGAGATTGCCAGCTTGCTGGGCATCGCCGAGACATCGGCCCGGTCGCTCATAGCAAGAGCCCGCAAATCGTTATTTGAAGAATACAAGAAAAGAATGTGAGAAAAGGATGGAAACAACTCATGCACACATCAGCCAGCTCATCGAGCGTTTTATGGAGGGGCAAAGCACGCTTGCCGAAGAGCAGGAACTTGCCCAATACTTCGCCACGCACGAGGTGAGCGACGAATGGAAGCCACTGCAGGACATGTTTGCCTACTTCGATGCCGGCATGCCCATTGAGGAGTCAGTCGCCAGCGTCAAGGTGCCGATAGCGAAACGCCACTGGTGGTGGCGCGCAGCAGCGGCAGCAGCGGTCCTGCTTGTCGGGGCAATCACGGTCTTCTACATCCTCGACGGTCAGCCCTCGGTCCAGAAGGCACCGCAATATGCCAGTAACACTCCTAAAAGCAACCCCGTGCAGAACACTGACACTACGAGGACGCCCCTACCCCATGCGGAACCAGTCAAGGAGCTCGTAGCTGAGCACAAGACCACCAAGCAAGTAAACCAAGGGCAACTCACCAGGCCTAAAGCCCCAGCGCACGACGATGCACAACGCAAGCAAGACAGCATTGAGATCACACGCAAGCAAGGTGAAATGGAACTTGCCCAGCAAGAATTGCTGGCCGACCGCATCATCATGGAACAGGAACGGGAGCAAATGCGACGGGAGCAAATGGAAACACGCGCACGCTTAGCATCGACCCGCGACGCGATGAACTATTACAACAACCAGCCACAAGCCACGATGGTGGTATTCAAATAATCATCAAGAAATAACTAAACACAAACTGATATGAAACACTCCATTTTTAGAATCACAGCGGTTATCGGCATCATGATGGCATTGGGAGCAGGAGCCCGTGCACAAGAGCATGTGATCGAGGCATTTGCCGAGTTTTCAAGCGCCATTGCCACCGAACACAACATGATAACCATGAGCAAAAATGTGAACTATCGCGACAAGGCGACCGGGAGCAAGACTGGCTCATGCTCGGTGGTCGAGTTCCATCTCGACAGCCACGAGTTCCAATTCATTCGCAACATTATCGATGCCATGGACGAGGACCGAAACGAGGCCTATCACAACGCATCGGGACAAGCCGGAAGCCAGGGTGTGACCTACGCCATTGCCTATGGTCCGGGCGAGCACGACTATGAACTGATTGGAGCCGACAACACAATGAACTTCAAGGTCTATTGCTTCAAGGACCCGAAACAGGAAGACTACCGCACCAGCTATGCCGTGGAGTGGAAGCAGGAGCAAGACAACTACTATGTGGGCAAAGTCTACTGCATCTATGGCATGAAACCAGGAGAAACGCAACCCGCCAAGCGGCAGGGAAGGGTGTTCACCTTGAGTAGCGATGGCCTGAGTGGCCTTGGGGATTTGGGCGATTTGGGCGATTACTCGCTGCACATCGACAGCCTCATCAACATGTCGAAAGACCTCAAGAAGCTCAAGGCATTGGGCAAAGGGCTGAACGGCAACTACAGTTTCAGTTTCAGTTCGAGCGGCAGCAAGCATGACTATGACGACAACGATAACTGGCTCACCGACTTTGGGATGCTTTGCAACTCATTTAGAGAGAAGGCCAAGACCTCACCCAAGAAATGCGCCATGTATGCTACCGAGTTGCTCAAACTCTGCAAGCATGCCGACGATGCCGAACTCACCGAAAACGAGGAGAAACTGTGCATCAAGCAGCTCAGGCAGTTACAGAAACTCACCGATGACGAATTTGTCAAGGGACTGCTCGACGAGGCCATCAGCTATATTGATTAAAACCCGAATCGGGTTAAAAAAGATGCTGTGACACAGGGTTGGGTCACAGCATCTTGTATTATAAGCAGTTCTAACCGCTCAAGTCTAATTTGCAGTTCCTAAGCGGATAAGGTTAGAACTGGCGGGCAACCGTGAGGACAACCTCGCTGAGTGTGGGGTGTCCGTGGATGGAACGGGCTAGCACATCGACGGTGACATCGGCATTGATAGCCATCACCACCTCTTGAATGAGGTCGGCAGCATGAGCACCACAAATGTGGCAACCCAGAATCTTGCGGGTCTTGGCATCGATAATCATCTTGATAAGACCATCGGTCTCACCCATCGACACTGCCTTGCCATTGCTGCGGAAGAAGCCTTTCTTCACCACCACCTCAAGACCTTGTGCCTCGCACTGCTCCTCGGTGAGTCCCACCATCGAGAGTTCGGGTGTAGTGAACACTGCACTGGGCACCACATCGAGCCTGATGCGATGATTCTCGCCCATGATGGAGTTGAGGGCAACTTCACCCTGAGCAGTAGCGGCATGGGCTAGCATACACAGCCCGTTCACATCGCCAATGGCATAGACGCCGCTCACGCTGGTTTCCATTTCGGCATTCACTTCAATGCCACGACGGCCCACCGTCACACCGATGGCATCGAGTCCCTCGGGCAGCACAGGCTGACGACCTACCGACATGAGCACTTTCTCGCACACAATGTTTTGCTGCTTGCCTTTGCTCTCGTAGGTCACTTCCAGACCGCCGTCGGTCCTGGCAATCTTCTGCACACCGGCCCCCGTCACAATCTTGATGCCACGCTTGCCAAGCACGGTACGGAGGCGTTTTGCCACATCCTTGTCGAATGGCGGCAGAATCTCCTTGCAGTATTCCACCACACTCACCTCAACGCCAAAACTGTTGAAGATGGCTGCGAACTCCATGCCAATCACGCCACCGCCCACAATGCACAGGCTCTGGGGCAATGTGTCCATGGCCAGAATGTCGTCGCTCGTCATCGCCAGGTCAGCACCCTCAATGGGCAAACCCTTGGGAGCCGAACCCGTAGCAATCACCACATTGGTAGCAGCGTATTCCTCATCGCCCACCATCACGGTGTGAGCGTCCTTGAAACGGGCCTCGCCATTCACCACAGTAATGAGCGGATTGTTCATGAGCATAGCCACGCCATCGCGCAACTGCTTCACCACCTCATTCTTGCGGGCGAAGACGGCAGCATAGTCAACCTTGACATTCTCGGCAGTGATGCCAAAAGCCTCGCTCTCCTTCATGTTGTTGAACAACTCGGCATTGCGGCACAGCGCCTTGGTGGGGATGCAACCGCGGTTCAAGCAGGTGCCGCCCAGTTCGCGCTTCTCGATGAGCACAACCGACAACTGGCATTGAGCCGCCTCGGCAGCCATCTCATAGCCGCCGGGACCTGCTCCGATAATGATAATATCTGATTTCATAATCGTTTTTAAAAAAAGAGCACAGGAACTGAACGACAGAGCCTTCGCATTCCTATGCTCTTGTTATAGGTTAATAATGCCGATTAAGCCTCGGCTTGCAATTCACGATAGGTCACGATGGGGTGCAGCGCAGCCTGCGTGTCGTCGAGACGACGCACGGGCGTGTTGTGCGGAGCGCTCTTCACCATCTCGGGATCTTCCTTGGCTTCGCGGGCAATGGTCTTCATCACCTCGATAAAGCCGTCGAGGGTCTCCTTGCTCTCGTTCTCGGTGGGCTCAATCATCAAGGCCTCGTGGAACAGGAGCGGGAAGTAGATTGTGGGTGAATGGAAGCCATAGTCAAGCAGACGCTTAGCCACATCGAGCGTGGTGACGCCGGTTGACTTGTCCTTCAGACCGTCGAACACAAACTCGTGCTTGCACACACCGCCAATGGGCAGTTCGTAGCAATCCTTGAGCGATTCCTTGATGTAGTTGGCATTAAGGGTTGCGAGCGGTCCCACATTCTTGATGTTGTTGTAACCCAGCGTCAGGATGTAGGTGTAAGCACGCATTATCACGGCAAAGTTGCCCAGGAAACCTGAGATGAAGCCCAGCGACTTGTCGTTGTTCTCCACATAGAAGTGATCCACGTCGTCCTTCATCACGCGGGGATTGGGCAGGAACTGCTCCAGTCCTTTGCGCACGCCCACAGGGCCACTACCGGGACCGCCACCACCGTGAGGAGTAGAGAAGGTCTTGTGCAGATTGATGTGCATCACATCGAAACCGATGTCACCCGGACGCACCTTGCCCAGCATGGGGTTCAGGTTAGCGCCGTCGTAGTACATCAAACCGCCGGCCTCATGCACCAACTTGGCAATCTCGGCAATGTTGTGCTCAAAGATACCCAGTGTGTTGGGGTTGGTCATCATCATACCGGCAATGGTGTCGTCGAGCAACGGCTTGAGGTCTTCCACATCGACGGTGCCGTCGGGACGGCTCTTCACTACCACCACATCAAGGCCGCACACAGCAGCACTGGCGGGGTTGGTGCCATGAGCACTGTCGGGCACAATAATCTTGGTGCGCTTCACATCGCCACGATCCATGTGGTAGCTGCGGATAATCATCAGACCCGTGAGCTCGCCGTGAGCACCGGCAAAGGGGTTGAGCGTGAATTCGCTCATACCGGCCAGTTCGGCAAGGCTCATCTGCAGGTTGTAGTAAACCTCCAAAGCGCCATCGACTGTTCCGGCAGGCTGCAACGGGTGCAGACCGGTGAAAGCGGGATGAGCCGCCATGTCCTCGTTGATCTTGGGATTGTACTTCATTGTACACGAACCCAGGGGATAGAAACCGGTGTCAACGCCAAAGTTATTGTTGCTCATGTTGGTGTAGTGACGCACCACGGTGAGCTCGTCAACCTCGGGCAGCGCGGGAGCCTCGGCACGCATCAAGTTAGCGGGCAGGTCGGCCATCTTGTAGTCAGCGCATTCATTTTCAGGAAGAGAGTAACCACATCGTCCTTCCTTCGACAACTCAAATATGAGTTTTCCATAATAAACGTTGTTCATAACTCAATCCTCCTTTTTTATACGGTTTCATTATTGTTTTCTTCATTCTCAGCCTCTTCGGGAAGCGGATCGATGAGCAAGTCGGCGAGGTCATCAATCTCATCCTTGGTGCGCTGTTCGGTCACACAAATGAGCATGGTGTCATCGGCAATCTTCAGACCCACATTGAAGCCCTCGAGTGCGCCAATCGTCTGGAGCATGTCGATGTCCTGAGTGGTCTTGACAGCAAACTCGTTGAGGAAGGGCTTGTCGGGGAAGGCCAGTTCGAACTTGCCCGATTTCACCAGTTTCTCGGCCAGATAGTGAGCACCGCTGTAGCCCAGCTCGTTCACCTCACGCAGACCTTTCTTGCCCATGAGCGACATGTAGATGGTCACATACAGGGCCATGAGGCTCTCGTTAGAGCAAATGTTGCTGGTAGCCTTCTCGCGGCGGATGTGCTGCTCGCGTGCCTGAAGAGTAAGCACAAAGGTGCGCTTGCCATCGGCATCCTTGGTAGCACCCACGATGCGGCCCGGCATCTTGCGGATGAGTTTCTTGCTCGTGCACAGGAAGCCCACATAGGGACCGCCAAAGTTCATGGGAACACCCAGACTCTGGCCATCGCCCACAGCCACATCGGCACCCCACTCGGCGGGAGTCTTGATCACGCCCAGTGCGCTTGCCACGCAGTTCATGATGAGCAGAGCCTTGTGCTCGTGGCACAGGTCGGCCCAGCCGGTATAGTCTTCGAGAATGCCATAGAAGTTGGGCGTAGCGACAATCACACCGGCCACATCGTCCTTAGCAATCTTAGCCTCGAAGTCGGCACGGCTTGTCACACCGCCTTCGGCAGCGATTTTCTCGACCACTACACCATGGAACTTGGCGTAGGTCTCGACCACGCGAATCACGATGGGATTCACAGTTTCAGAGATGAGCACTTTGTTGCGCTTCTTGGCGTTAGCCACAGCCATCATCATGGCCTCGGCGGTAGCGGTGCAACCGTCGTACATCGACGCGTTGCTCACTTCCATGCCGGTGAGTTCAGCCATCATGCTCTGATACTCGAAGATGTATTGCAGCGTGCCTTGCGAAATCTCGGCCTGATAAGGGGTGTAGGAAGTAAGGAACTCGCTGCGGCGCACGATATCGTTCACCACCGAGGGTGAATAGTGGTCGTAGCAACCGGCTCCCATGAAGCAGGTGAGCTTGCTGTTCTGGGCACCAAGATAATCGAAATACTGACGAATCTCGATCTCGCTCATTGCCTCGGGCAGGTCATAGTCTTCCTTGAAGACCAGTTCGTCGGGCACATCGCTGTAGAGGTCGTCAATCGACTTGGCCCCACAAGTGTTCAGCATCGAGCGAATGTCATCGTCGGTATGCGGAAAAAATTTATATGCCATAATTTAAAAGTAGATAGAATGTAAATGACAAGCATTTTGCCTGATGGCATGAGCACATCCAGGCAAAATGCCTGTAACTGTGTTTTTGATTATTCGCCAATCATTGCCTTGTAGGCAGCAGCATCCATCAAGCCATCGAGTTCGCTCTTGTCGCTGAGTTCAACCTTGATAATCCAGTTCTCGAAAGCGTCTTTGTTGATGAGGCCTGGCTCGTCTTCGAGGGCTTCGTTCACTTCAACAACAGTACCGCTCACGGGGCTGAGGAGGTCGCTGGCAGCTTTCACACTCTCGACTGCGCCAAATTCTTCACCGGCGGCAACTTCATCGTCAACTTCGGGCATGTCCACATAGACCACGTTACCCAGCTCATGCTGTGCGTAGTCGGTAATGCCGATGTAACCAAATTCGCCATCTACTTTCACATACTCGTGTGATTCACTGTAATACAGTCCGTCGATAATCTTACTCATTGTTTTTAAGTTGTTTAAAGGTGATTATAATGTTAATTGATTTTTATTTCTTGTAGCTGGTTGTGTAGAAGCGTTTCTTCACCACAGTTGCGGGGAACACTTTCTTGCGAATGCGCACACTCAGTTCGTTGCCCAGTGTACCAGCTGCACGGTCGACCAGTGCAAAGGCAAGGCTCTTGTCAACCGAGATGCCACGGTAGCCGGTGGTCACATAACCCACCACGTTGTCGCCTTGGAGCACTTCGTAGCCGTGGCGGGGAATGGCCTTGTCGTGGAGTTCGAGACCCACGAGTTTCTTGGCGCTGCCTTCAGCCTTTTGCTGTGCACAGGCGTCACGACCGATGAAGCCGCCTTCCTTGTCGAGTTTCACAAACATGCCCAATGTGGCCATGATGGGCGAAATCTCGGCAGTGAGTTCATCGCCATAGAGGGGCAGACCCACCTCAAAACGCAGGGTGTCGCGACAACCCAGTCCGCAAGGCTGCACGCCGGCGTCCATGAGCAGGTTCCACATCTTCACGATAGCCTTGTGGCTTGCGTAGATTTCGAATCCGTCCTCGCCGGTGTAGCCGGTGCGGCTCAAGATGATGGTTTCGCCATCGTACTGCACTTTCTTCACAGTGTAGAAAGTGAGGTCGCTACCATCCAGGTCAAGCACATTCTTGATGGTGTTTTCGCTTTCGGGACCCTGAACGGCGAGCTGAGCGTAGTAGTCGCTCTGGTTCTCAACTTTCACGTTGAAGTTGGCTGCCTGCTCGTTGATCCAAGCCACATCCTTGTCGATGTTGGCGGCGTTAATCACCAGAAAGAAGTCGTTCTCACCCATCTTGTAGACCAGCAGATCGTCAACGGTACCTCCGTCGGGGTAAAGCATCATGCCATAGAACACCTTGCCTATCTCGGCATCCTTGATGTCGTTGGTGAAAATATAGTTCACAAATTTCTCGGCTTCGGGACCGGTAACAGCCACCTCGCCCATGTGAGAGACGTCAAACACGCCCACGTTAGTACGCACTGCGTTGTGTTCCTCAACGATGCCCTTGTACTGAATGGGCATATCAAATCCTGCAAAGGGAGTCATCAGGGCACCGAGTGCCACATGGTTGTCGTGTAGACAAGTTGTTTTGATTTCTTCTGCCATAGTTGTTTTAATCGAATAAAAGGTTTATTAGTTGTTCATTATTAAAATTCAAAATAATTTGGGCCATGTCAACGTCGGCGAGCGCCTGTCGCACATGGTCGCGGTCGAATTGCACCCCTGTGAGCGGCTTGACGATGGCATCGTCCACACTGCCCAGCAGGAAAAAGTCGCCTGCCACATTCATGTGCTGAATCACATTGTGGTTCAGTTCCAACTTAACGATAACCTCGCCCACACCCTCAATGCGAGCCTCACGGGTGAGATTGCATCGCGGATTGCTACCATAGATGAACTCAGGCGTGAGGTACGACTGCATGATGCCCTCAATCTGTTTCACATCAGCATCGTTGAGCACCATCTCGCCATCGCACAAGGTGGCCTTCACATGCGCCTTAAAGTCGTCAATGCTCATGTCGAGGTGCTGACTGAGCGTGGTGATGCGGCTCTTGACCGACTCCACACCCTTCGACTCCAGCTTGGCACGCGACGGTGTGATGGCGTGGAGCATGTGCTCCATGTTGGTGTCGTAGAGCATGGTGCCATGCACAATGCTACGGCCCGGCAAGTGATAGAAGGCATTGCCGCTCACCTTGAGGCCGTCAATCAAGATGTCGTTGCGACCATTGTCGGTGGCATCCAAGCCCAGCCCCTGCAACATCTCGGCCACTGCATGGGTGTAGCGCGAGAAGGTGAGCTGCACATTGTCGCTACGGGTGATGTAGCTGAACATGATGTTGTCGCGGTCGGCATACACACAACCTCCACCGCTCTTACGGCGATAGACAGCAATGTCGTGCTCCCTGCAATAGTCAAGGTTCACCTCGTTGTCAATGAGCTGGTTGCGACCGAAGATAACCGTCGGAGCAGGTTGCCACATGAAGAAAATATCGTCATCGGCCAAAATGCTCGCGGCATACTCCTCCATAGCGAGATAGAAGGGCAGGATTCTCGTGGCATTGTTCGGCAATTGAAGATATTTCATCAGTATCTAAGAATTAATCTTCAAAGGTACTACTTTTTTCTTATACCATAATCACTTTTAAATACTTTTCACGAAAAAAACATATAGTCAATGCGTAAGTGCGGGGTTAGAGGGATTTTGGGGATGATTGCGAATCTCAAGTATTGTATAGCTATACATCCCCCCATAAAACCAATATTAATCAAAAAGAAGGTGGCACGAAAGTGTGCCACCCCCTTAGTATTGCGGAGTCTCCGGTCAAATGACGCCGGGAACTGTTCAGGCAATCATTCAATGCCGAGGATGATGTTGATGATTGCGGTGACATCCAGCACGGTCACTTCAGCGTCGCCGTTCACATTAGCATTGTCGAAGTTGAACGGGCTGGGATTATTGCCCAGGATGTAATTGATGATAGTTGTCACATCCTGCACGTTCACAGCGCCATCATCATTAGCGTCACCGGGGATTCCGGGTTCCACATAGGGATCGCCCACATAGAGCTGGTACTGCGCATAGCCGTTGCCCAAGCAATACTCATAGACGTAGCAGTGGTTGTCGTCGATAGGCTCCACCTTGAACCAAGCACCCACCGAGGGGTTAGCAGAGTAACCGCCCGAGCCAAGCACCGGCACTGAAAGAAGCGAGGTGCAGCCGGCACTCATATCCTTGACAGTGAAACCGCCGTTGTAGTTGGTACCTGAAGAGTGAATGAACAGTTTGTGACCTGCCAACACAAAATAAGCGCCGCCACAGCTGCTGTTGCGCGCCGGAGCGGTGGTACCGGTCGAACCCGTGATGTAAGTACCCTTGTCGCCGTCTTTGTAATAGTTATAGCCATTATTCCTCACCTGATAGACAAACTCCCAGGGGTCGGTGCCGATGGGATAGACGATGCCCGCAGTAGAACCTGCAAATGAGAGTTCCGAGCTCGAGTAGGTGGCAACATGCTCGCCATTGGCAATATAGACCATATCCACATAGGCCTGAGTATTGGGGAAGTGATAGACGTAGCCGCCCTCTTCAGAGAAAATGTCGCCCGATGCGGTGATGAAGTGCACACGACCGTCATGATTCAGGAAGAAGTTGATGTCCACAGGTTCCGTTGAACCATTCTTGTAGGCGCGAATCTTGTTTGGTGCGTTCGAGAGACCGTCGTTGCGCAAAATCAGGTTTCCGGCATCGTCAAAGCATATTCCCTGACTACCGGTACCTTGATAAGGATTGTCAATGCGGCCGTTGCGGTCATAAGAGACCACGGTTTTGGTCGAATAGTCATTGGTGTAGAAAATGCCGTCCTTGATGGCAGCCTGCTGAGCCTGTTTGAAAGTAGACTCACCTTCAATTCCTGAAGGGAAACCCTCGGGCATAGTGCCATCGGCACGGCAATGCCTAAAAACCGTGTCGCACTTGAGTTCAAGGGGGTCAAGCACATCTTCCACAGCATCCCAATCAATGTCGGGGATGTCGGTAGCATCGGCCGAATTGAAGGAGTTGGTCGTGATCATGTAGACACCCATGTTGCCATACTTCTCATAGTTGGCCTTGCTGTCGGCGGTCCACATGGCGCACTGGAGTCCGAGCAGATGGAAGCGCTTCACGGTGTGAATGTCGAAGCAACCTGCCTCAATGCTAGGGTTGAGTCCCCATTGCTGGCACCACTCCACATTGCTCTCCCAATTGGCGTTGCACAGCCACTGACACTTGAAGTCGGGATAGTTGGTGCGAATGTACTGCAGCGACTGCTTCATTGAGGTAAGGAAAATGGCCTTGTCAGCAAGTCCCTTGTCAATGACCAACTGCGCCAGTCCGGGGAAGTTGCTCATGTCGTTGTTGTTGATGCCGGTAGTCCACTTGAGTTCAATGACGGGGAACACATTCTTAGCCACGCAAATGTCAAGATACTCAGCCACGGTGCAAATCTTGCCGGTGTAGGTAATGCCGTTGCGGGTTTGCGTGTAATCCTCGGCCTGCAGTTGTGCAAGAGTGGCCGAAGCTACAGTGAGATTGCCGCCCAAACGAGTTGTAGTCTCGTCGTGCGAGATGACATAATAGCCGTCGCTGGTGACGCGCACATCACATTCCAGGCCATCGTAGCCGTACACATCGACACCGTTCTGATAGGCCTGAACGGTGTTCTCAACACCCAGGTTACAACCGCGATGCCCCACGAGCAGCGGTTTCCATGCCCAAGCGCTCATTGCAGCGCCCAAACACAATGTTAACAGTAAAAATTTTTTCATAACAACATTAAATTAAAGCAAAAAGATTGAAGTACAATTATAGTTTTATCATTGAATGATTTCAACAGTAGTTGCATTGTTGATGTTGGGAATAGAGAGCGGGATAACGAGCATGCCACGCTGCTTGTCAAGGGTCACCTTGCCGGCCTTCTTGCCGTTGACCTTTACCTGCTTGGGCATGGTGGTGATGCCGGGCAGTGTGAGGCGGTAGTTCTTCTTGGGCGAAGCCCCCGGGAAGGTTCCCTCGCCTCGAATGGTGATAACGCATGAGCCTGCCTGCGGAGTGGCGCTGAAGTGAATGAGGCGGTGATTGCCGTTGCCCAGCGTCTCAGTGGAGTGCATATCGTCTTCAAAGAGTGTGTATTCCGACGGCTGATTGCTCGCATAGTAGCGAATCTCGAGTTTGTCGGGGTTGTAGTCGCCCACATTCTCCATCTTGTTAGTCGCCTGAGGAATGAAGGCACCGGCCCTGACGAAGAGCGGCAACACCTCAATGGGCGCATCATAGCTCACTGTAGTGTGACCCTCGTAGCGGCGAGTAGGATGGTTGTAGTCCACCCAAGTGCCCTCGGGGAAGGTGATGTCGCGGCTCACGGCACCCTGCTGCATCACGGGAGCCACCATCACATCGCGCCCCCACAGATACTGGTCGGTGACGGCCTCGTAGCGGGCAATGTTGTTGTCGCTCTCATAGAAGCCCAGCGGGCGCACCAGTGGCAGACCCTGAGTGGTATTCTCATAGGCGAGGTTGTAGTTATAGGGCAGCCAGTTGTAACGCTGGCGAATGATGCGTTGCGTGAGGTCGCCATACTCCTTGTAGTTATAGGGCTCGGCAATATCCTGCGAGTGGGTGCGCAACATGGGCGAGAACAGGCCCAATTGCAGCCAGCGGATGTAGAGTTCGCCATCGCGTTTCTTGTCGGGGTCGAGGGCAAAGCCGCCCACGTCGTGCGACATGTAGCCCAGTCCGCTCAATCCGGCATTGAGCATGATGGTGACCTGCGGTTGGAATCCACCCCACGAGCGCGACACATCGGTCGACCAGGGGAAGACCGAGTAGCGCTGCAGTCCGGCGGTGCCGGCACGCATCATGATCATGGGTCGGCGATCGGGGTATTCTTCTTGGAACATCTCGTAGATGATGCGGCTCCACTCGTTGCCGTAGAAGTTGTGGTACTGCTCGGCAGTAAGGCCGTTGTAGTGACGAATTTCAAGCGGATGCACCTCGGGTTCGCCCAAGTCGCCCCACCAGCCGGTCACGCCCTCATCGGTGAGCGTCTTGTAGCGGTTGCGCAGCCACAAGCGCGTGTCGGGGTTAGAGACATCGAACATGCCGCCCTGCCCCACCCAGATGGTGACGGTCTGCGTGGTGTCGGTGCCATCGGTTTTGCAGAACATACCCTTGGGGTCGAGTTCGCGGTAGTTGTCGATGGCGCGTCCGTTGGTGAGCACATAGGGTTGCGAAATGGTGACCACATTCACTCCTTTCTTCTTGAAGTTGCGGAGCATGGCGCGGTGGTCGGGCCACTGAGTCTTGTCCCACTCCAGGCGACCCATGTCCTGCTCCTTGCCATACCAATAGAGGTCGAAGACCATGCCGTCGAGCGGGTAGCCCTCGCGCTTGAGCGTATCGACCACACCTTCACTCTCGCGCTGGTCGTGATAGCCATACTTGGAGGTGATGTAGCCCAGCGTCCATAGGGGTGGCAAGTCCTGACGACCCACAAGCCAGGTGAAGTTCTTCACCACATTCTCCACACGGCCCTGTCCACCAATGATGTAGTAGGAAACGGGTTGTGGTGAAGTGGTCTTGTACTCGATGCCCGTCTCGCCCAGATAGAGTGAGGATTTGCAGAAGTCGTCGAAGAAGATGCCGTAGCCTTTAGACGAAATCACAAAGGGCATGGTAATGCCCATCTGCTTGATGCGTGCTTCGCCGCTCACATAGCCATAGTTCTGCTTGTTGTAGTTGATGAGCGTGTCGCCGCACAGGTTGAACGAATAGCCACGTTCTCCGGCACCGTAGAACGACTGCCCTGCTTGATGATAGAGGCGGATGCCGTCGTCACGGTTGCACAGGTCGGTGAGCACGTATGAGCCTCCACTAATCACAGTGAGGCTCTTGCTTTGTTTGTCAAGAAGCACTCGCAAACCCGTCATCGTGTTCATCACCTCCGTGTCGCGACCTTTCAAAATCTCGACATCGGGGACAAGGGCGTTCGGACGGTCTTTTACCAGCGAGGGCATGTCGCTTTTGGATGCGCCTATGGGCACCACGTCAACCCGGAGGATGTCGTGCTCAATGGCAGTCACCGTGATGGCTTGTTGCCGAGCCTCGTCGGTCATGCTGATAGACTTAAATACTTGGGCTTGACGCTGAATGGCAAAGCACGGGATTGCCAGCAAGGCAATTGCAAGAAATGCGACAGGTTTGTAAAGTTTCATTATTTCGTGAAATTTTGGTTTTCAATAAACCCAATTCGGTCATTAGGATTTGGGTTAAACATTTGCACAAATATACAAAATTTATTCTTATAATCACATAAAATCTCCACATATTTTTTTCATTCTCTCACTTTCATATCAATTGCCGGCGCAACCCACCATGGCACAGAGCATCCCATTCGCGGAGTCAGGGAGCGGAGTCAGGGAGCAGATTCATACTGAAACAGGGCCGGCAACACCACGCTGCCGGCCCTGAAACAAATATTACTTAATGCTTATTGGAGTTATAAATTCAACTCGGGTTTTGTCATTAAACTTTGGGTTAAGCCCAACTCGGGTTTTGTCATTAAACTTTGGGTTTAGCCCAACTCGGTTTTGTCATTAGACTTTGGGTTTAGCCTAATTCGGGTTTAGTCGCCTAACGACCGATTTGGGTTAAACTTTTCCCAAAATGATGTTGATGAGCATGGTCACATCGCTCACATTCACACCATCATCACCGTTCACATTGGCCACTTCCTCGTCAATGGGCAATACACCAAGAATCATGTTGATGAGTGCGGTCACATCGCTCACGTTCACGTCACCGTCGCGGTTCACATCGCCCAGTTTAGCCGAACCGGCTTTGCGATAGAAGAAGATAGCGTCGAAGTTGAGTTCTGTGCCGGTTACTCCACCGCTCAGGAACGAGATAACATTGCCCAAATAGTTGGTAGGATCGGCAAACACCGGGTTGGCGCGAGCCTGAATCTCACTGTAGGGAATGTCGAAGTTATACCATTCGCCATCACGATAGTAGTCGCCCAGAATGCCAAAGGTATTGCCGTTGTCGTTGAATGGCTGGTTACCGATAGCGAAGTGTGCGTCGCCCACACCCACTGCATGGGTTGCGTGTGCTTCCTCGTCGCTTGCTTTCATGGCGAAGTGCAAGTAATAAGTATCATCGAGCATCGAGAGGTCTTTGCCTTGATTTTGCGAAGCGAATCCAAGACCAGACCAACCCACATTGGTAACATTGAGTGAGGTATAGCCCTCGCTGTAGCCAAATGAGTTCATTAAGGTGTCGGTAGGATTGGAAGCATAAGTGCCGCTCCAAATCCACAGGAAGTTATTGACATCGTTCACACGGTAGTCGGCGAGTATCTTGCCGTCCATTTGAGCGGCTTCTTGATCACCGAGATAGATGAGCACATAATCCTTGTTGGCATTAATGTCGAAGGTGGGCTTGTTATTGGCATCAAGTGCCTTGCTGCCGTACTTGCCGAGCACCTCATCGACCACGGGTTGCCCGCTATCGCTATGCTTCTTGTAGAAGAACACATTGTCGAACTGAAGTGGAGTGCCTTGTGCGCCACCACTGAGGACACTGAACACATTGCCCAGATAACCTGTCACACCGCCGTCACCGTTGAAGGGTTCGCCGGCAAGCGCCTTGATTTCGCTATAGGGAATATCGAAACTGTACCATTGGCCATCGCGCTTGTAGTCACCAATAATCATGGGCCCTGAAGTGGCGTTACCCACCACAAACTGCGCGCTACCCACGCCGATGGTGTGATTGCCGTGTGCGAGTAAATCCTCACCACGCATAGCAAAGTGCAGATAATAGGAATTGTCGAGCATCGAAAGGTCCTTGCCGGGAGCCTTAGAGGCATAGCCAAGGCCTGACCAACCGACAGTGCCCACGGTGAATGAATTCCAACCCTCGATGAGGCCGAAGGAGTTGACACCGCTGGTGGGCTGTACCTGATAGGTGTCATCCCAAATGTAGAGGAAGTGCGTCACATCGTCCACGCTGTAGTCAGCAAGAATATTGTCGCCCATCTGCTCCATCACGCCGGAGCTGGCACCGATGATGACATAGTCGTAGCCGTCAGTGAAGTCGAAGGTGCTCTGACCATTGCTGTCGAGCGAAGGAGTCACATACTGGCCCACAACTGTTGTGGTGTCTTCAACGGGAGGTTCCACATCCATGTTGTCGTTCTTATAGAAGAAGACATTATCGAACTGGAGTTGTGCGCCCCCTACTCCACCGCTAAGCACGGCGAAAACATTGCCCAAATAGTTTTCGGGAGTATCGAAGAGTGTGGGGTTCAGGCTCAAAAGCACGCTCACGGGAATGTCGAAGTAGCACCAGCGTCCGTCGCGCTTGAAGTCGCCCAAAACGGGCAGAATCTTATTACCGTCTTGGAAGGGTGCCGTACCGAGGCCGAAGCCGGCATTGCCCACATAGAAACCGTGGTTGGTGTGCATGAGAGGATCGGTAGCACGCATTGCAAAGTGCAGGATATAAGTGCTGTCGATCATAGAGAGGTTCTTGCCAGGTGCTTTCGAGGCATAACCAAGTCCTGACCATCCAATGTTGCCCACAGTGTAGGAATTCCAGCCCTCGTTGAGGCCGAAGGAGTTCAGACCAGTTGTGGAAACAGTATTATAGGTTTGATCCCAGATATAGAGGAAATGCGTAACATCGTCCACGCTGTAGTTAGCAAGAATCTTGTCGCCCATTTGCTCCATCACGCCGGTGCTGGCACCAATGATGACATAGTCGTAAGAATTCTCGAAATCGAAGGTGGAATGGTTATTCTCATCCAATGCGAGCGAGCCATAAGCGCCCAGCTGAGTGGTTTCGTCAGGTTCAATTTCGGGTTCATCGTCGCCCATCGTGCCGTCGTGGGTCACATAATTCTCCTCGCCCTCAATCTGATAGACGCGGATGTAGTCGACCGACATCACTTGGTTACCATTGTTCATAGCGGTAATGGCATTAGCGTCGTAGATGCCGGGAACTGAGCCACCCACAGCAAGATTCAGCAGCAAGAAGAAGCGTTTGTGGAAGTAGTTGCCCGGAGAATTGTTTTGCGAAGCATCGTCAATGTTCATCTCAAAATAAGGCTGAGCATTGGGATACTTATCGAGGTCGAGATACATCGACACCTTTTGCTCATTCCAAATGAGGGTGTAGAGGTGGAACTCACCATCTTGCACACTGTAGGCAGCTGTGTAGTCGGCAGCATACATGGGGTGGTTGCCGTTCGTGTAAGGCCCCCAGTGCATGGCACCGGCAAAATAACGATTCTGCGTGCCATTGGCAATACCGGTAGCGCCACCGGCTTCCATCACGTCCATCTCACCGCAATAAGGCCACGAGGTACCGGTTGACATATCGTTGCCCATGAGCCAGAAGGCGGGCCACAAGCCATTAGCGGTTGCGGGCAGTTTGATGCTGGCCTCAATCTTGCCGTGCTTGAAAGCGGCCTTGCCCATCGTGTTAATGCGACCCGAGGTGAATTGCTTTCCCTCGTAGTTTTCTCGCTTGGCAGTAATGTTCAGCGCACCGTTGCTCACGGTCACGTTGCCGGCGGTGTAGTACTGCAACTCGCCGTTGCCGCCGCCATTGCCGTTAACCTCAACGTTCCACACCTGCGTGTTGAGCGAGGTTCCATCGAACTCATCGCTGAACACCAGCTTGTAGTCGCCGGTTGCCGCACGGGCACCCAGTGCCATCATAGCAGCGCCTGCCAGTAAAAGTAAGGTTTTCTTCATTTGGTGATAAATATTAGTTAAACAATAGATTGATTATCGCTTGAATTCAGTCACGAGTGCGTCTTGCACGAGTGGAAAAGTGTGGGACTTCTCAATTCGTTGCAAAATTAGGGCTATATTAATTATGTGTCAAGTTTTTGCCACGACAAAAAACTCACAAAAAACTCACTTTTTGCCCAAGTGCGTCCTTTTGTTTAAACGATATTACACTGTTTTACAAAATATTATCTACCACACAACAAGCTCTTCGCCTGCATGGCAAACACACACTTTCCGGGAAAGGTGGGAAGGGTGAAACTTTTGGGAAATGTGGGAAATGTAGAATTTGTAGGCAGGCATGGTGTGTCGCTGTAGGGTCGTCACCTGTGACGACCGTACATTGCGACGGAGATGATTGTACTGCATTGGGGCGAGTGGTGCTGCCTAACGGCACCGCACGCCACTTCGTGACTCGTGCTGCACCATCTCCCCGAGCACTTCGTGGTTCGTGGGTTATCGTACTGCATTCGTTGCCGATGAAGTGTTCGCTCTTCGAGGAACACTCTCATGAGGTTGCCTTTCCCCCACCATTCGCGCTTCGCACATCATGGTGGGGTTTTTTGTTTGGTAATCGCCTGCGGCGATAGGCGTTAGCGGCCGACTCATGCTTTGAAGTTTTCTTGAGCGCTTCGCGGTAAACTCGCATGAGCCGCGTTAGCCACTCTAGCCTTTCTAGCCTCTCTAGCCGCGTCAGCCTCTCTAGCCGCCAAGGTAGTTTCTACATAGGTGGAGGATGGGAAGGAGGTTCAATGAGCGCGGGTGTGGGTCAAAGATAGTGGAAAGCGGGGGGCTGGGCGAGGGTAATAACACACAGTGAATAAACTACGGATTAAGCTGACTAATGCTGATTTCTTCGGACAGGCTACGGGCTTAAAATTAAATTACGGATTAATCTGATTAATCTGATTTGCTTGGTCGCTGCAGGATAATCTCAAAAAGGACAAAAAGTTACGAAAAGCCTGCTTCGCAGGAAGCGTTTTCAATGCGAATTTGGCGAATGTAACGAATTATGCGAATGAGAGTAGTGCCGGCGCTAAAATTATTAAATATTAGTGTGCGATAAGCGAGGGGGTCGCCGCCGGCGACGAGAGAGAAGGGGCATCAATACCCCCCTTGATGATTGTGCCGCTCGCTATCGCTCGCACCGCAATCATCAAAGGGGTTACCCAAAGGTCAGCCTCCGGCTGATGCTATGGTTAGGCGCCCCCTCAAAGAGTGTGTGTTACACAGAGGGCACCCTTGCGGGTGCTATGCGATGGTGTCGAGGTGTTGCAAAATCATTGAAAATGACCTCAATGAGGGCATTTTTACAGTTGATACAGTTTTTAGGCCCAGCGAGTGACTTGTGCTGCAAAATCATCGTGAGCAAGATTTGGTTCCGTTCGGTCGCGAGCACTTTGTGGTTCGTGGCTAGCGTGAACAAGTCGGAGACTTGGAGGTGTGCGAAACACATTGTAGAGTGTACGCCGGAGGTGTACGCTCCACTGTGTGATAGCACGGAAAATACTCAGTTGCACGTCGTAGATGTGCAGTCGTACCATTATTACAACGGCATATCTACGACATGCCTTTCATAGAGGCTGTCTCTGTCACACAGTGCGCCCCAACTCCCCGAGTTGGAACGCACAATGTGTTAAGCACATGGCCAAGTCTTCCGACTTGGCAAACGGTGAAATCTGGGACTTTTGCAACACCCTCCATTCGACTTGCACCATTGGTCTGCTGTCGCAGAAAATTATAAACCGAGCTTGCGAGGCCAATGGCGCAAGTCGAATGCAGAATATCAAGCTTGCTTGATTTATGCTGAGACGCAGCCCATTGATGCTGTAAAGACTTTTTGACACCGATAGGTGCAACTTTTTGAAAAAGATCACGCAGCCTCCGAGTGCTTTCTCTGAGGCAGTTATGTAAATTCTCTCAAAAAGGACAAAATGCTCCGAAAAGCTTCGCTTCGCTCGGATTTCTTTCAATACGAATTTGACGAATTTCACGAATGGGAGTGGCGCTAGTTTGTGTAAACCGCGAAGTGCTCGGGAAAAACGCAAAGCAAAAGTCGGTTGTTACACTAATGATTTTTTTGTAATTTTGCAAAAACAAAAAACAAAATGCAACTATGAAACGATTTTATCAGTATTTCCTCCTTATCTTCGCTCTGACACTGTGCGTGAACATTCAGGCACAAGCCGCCAACAACACACTGGTGGTCTACTATAGTTTCACGGGTAATGTGAGTGCAATCGTGAACGCACTACAACAGCAATTCAGTGCCGATGTGATTCAGATTGAGCCGGCCGAAGAGGGACTGGACTATGCCGCCAACAATTACGCGCTGGGCAGCAGTCTCATCTCGGCAATACGCAACAACCCCAACGACGCCAGTTCTTATCCTGCCATTAAACCGGTAAGCGTAGACCTATCTCGTTATGACAATATCATCGTAGCCACGCCACTGTGGTGGAGCCAGATGGCAGCCCCGATGCAGACGTTCTTGTTCCACAACGGTAGCGAGATGGCAGGCAAGAACATAGGGCTGATTGTGTCGAGTGCCAGCAGCGGCATCAGCAGCGTGGTGACCGATGCCAAACGACTGATTCCCGGTGGAAACTTTCTGGAACCCAACCTGTGGATTAAGTCGGCTCAAACGAGCAATGCCGCTTCGCTGGTGAGCGAGTGGCTCGCAGCAATCAACCTACCCACCTCATCCAATCAAGAAACTGAAACTATGCAAATCAACGTAGGAAGCTATGTGTTTAACGCCACACTTGAGGACAATGCCACGGCGAGTGCGTTTAAGGAATTGTTGCCACTGACAGTGACCATGAACGAGCTGAACGGCAACGAGAAGTATCACTACTTGAACACCACGCTGCCCACCGCAGCCGACAATCCCGGCACCATTCAGGCGGGCGACATCATGCTCTACGGCAACAACTGCATTGTGGTGTTTTACGAAACATTCTCAACCGGTTACTCCTATACGCGCATTGGGCATATCAGCGACACGGCGCAACTCAAGCAAGCGCTAGGCACCGGCAATGTGGCGGTAAATTTTTCGTTACCCGCAGTAATGGGCAAGAAGGGCGACATCAATAATGACGGCTCCGTGAATGTGAGTGATGTGACCTACTTGATTAACATCATTTTGGGAATCATCAGCCTTTGAGACTAACAAGTTTGAGTTAATAGTAGTAGGAAGGTACTGAGACACTGCTGACCTTGCTATGCAACTCGCCCGATCCCTTGTCGCTGCCATACCGGTGAGTCATACCGGAGTACTCTGAGATGCGTTTGTACAAATCATTCTTTTTGGCATTAATATCTGAGTAAGCCTGGGGATTGCCAACAAAGGCATTGACGGCAGCCCTGACGGTGGCGAAGTGCGAATCGCCAATCTTGCCGGGCAGAGCCTGCAGTCGCGTAACGAGGTTGTCGCAGTGGCGCAGGTAGGTGTCATTGCGGTATCGACCGGCATCGCTGATGCGTTGTTTTGCCGACGCCACCGAGCCGAAACGCGTTTGTGACGCGATGGCACTCGCCTTACCATAGTCGGTATTCACCTTGTTGATTGTGGTGATTCGGCCCGTCACGTCGCTATCGTCAACCACCTTGCTGCCATCGGTAGTGGTGAGGTTGCTCAGCAGTTTGCAGCGTTGCGCCATTGCTTTGAGGTCGTCATGCGTCCAGGATGAGCCGAGTTTGCTCAATGCTTGAGAAGTGTAACCGTTGGCATAAGCGGGAGCGAAAGCACGCAGTTGCTCATCACTTTGTTCGTGAGTAATGAGCCCTTCAGCGGTCATAAAATTCAGTTCGTCGAGCGTACGGTCAAACGCCTTATCGAGTTCGCTGCCCTGCTGTGTGGCGTTCAGCGTCTCAACATGAGCCTTGAGTGTAGCAAGGTTATTGCCCTCAATCGAGATATTCTTAGGCGGCTCCACCTGAGTCTTTTGCCAGTAGAGTACACCGAAGACTGCGCCGGCAATGGCCAGCATGAGCAGCAGTATTTTGATGCCGGTTTTCATGGATTAGATGGATTTAGGGTTAGCGGGAGTATTAGACGTGGGATTAGCGGGATCGGCATGCTGATTTTTTGGGGTTGGCTTGCCCGCGCCATCGGCTTTGTTAGTTGGGCTAACAGGCTCCTTAATATCATTCTCGTGCTTGGTAGGCAATGTCAACTTCTTGATTTTCTTGATGTAGTTGTCGATAGTAATGTTCATGTCGCCATCGTTATTGAACTTGCCGGGAAAGTTAGTATAACCCGTTTGCTGAAGATTAATAATTGATTTGACCAGTCGCTCCCAGTTGGGCACCTTGCGCAAATCGGGATACTCGCCATCAAACTTCATGACCTCGTTGATTTTATAGGTATTGAGTGCTTCCCACAAGCCCTTGAATCCGGCTTTTTCAAGCGAATCTCGGTTCCAAACGGGTGCATTTAACACTTCAAATTGAGGTAACGGTTGCGGCTTATCGAGTTGGTTGTCTAACGGATTGGGAACCGGAACCTCAGTAGAGAGCGATGCTTCACGATTGGGTTTATCTCCTCGGAGCCAGCCGGTAAGTAGCCATACCAGGCCCACGAGCAATGCGCCTGCCAGTGCGCCCAGCAGCATCGATTTAAGGCTGAAGCCACCCACGGAGGCATTATTCGTCTTGTGCAGACGGTTCTGACCCTGAATCACGCGGCCATCGTTATTGGCGCTATAGCCTGCAAAGGGCGATTGTTGAAACTCCTTGTCTCCCGAGAGCGCCACCTTGCTGCCATCGGGGAAAATGAAGACGTAGTTTTGCTGTTGCTTCTCCAGTTGCACCTTGATGGGCTTACCGTGATAATCGGCCACAGCATCCACATAGCCATGCTTGGAGACCTTGACTCTGATGCCCCGCTTGAGTTCAAAGAAAGGCACATCGATGGTCTGGCCAAGTGCAAGCGGACGTCCCATAACCGAAATGTTGCATCCGGTGACATTGCGCTGCAGTGTGTCGTCAACAATATTGAAATGGGAGTAAGGCACAAGCCAACGCACATCGCTATCGTTGAGATTAGGGCATTGCTGTTGCTCGGCAGTGACCTGGAATTGCTTCACCACATCCTTGAAACCGTCGGCACGCCATGTGAGTTGCAATGTAGAGCCTCGATAGGCCACGATGGGTGCTGTAAACGGCTGATTGCCGCAGTACACCGCCATGCCTAGATTATTGGGAGCCGGTGGAAATACGGTGGCTGTGAGCGCCAGCGGATGCGTGGTCAAGTCGGCGGCACCGTTGCACACCAGTGCTGAAGACTTGTCAATGAGGAACACGGCCTTGTAGCGGGCATACTCAGGCTGGTACATATCACGTCCCAGCAGGTCATCAAGGCTGATGCTTGTTCCTTGACCATAATATCGCACGGCATAGCCGGCATTGCGGTTGGAGTTGGCATAGACCGGCAACACCCGGCGAGTGGGCTCATCACGCAAGAACTCGCCATTGAGTCGAGCCTCGTTGATAACGCCTCCGGTTGCCACCTCGTCATTGACCAAGTTGAGCAACTGCCGCATACGGGCAGCGTTGATGTCGGCCTCACGGGGTATGTAGAACCACGAAGCCACATGGTCGCCGAGCCTGCCTGA
The DNA here is from genome assembly GCA_946412245.1 of uncultured Bacteroidales bacterium. Classification (GTDB taxonomy): domain Bacteria; phylum Bacteroidota; class Bacteroidia; order Bacteroidales; family Muribaculaceae; genus Sodaliphilus. The sequence continues at coordinate 32,924 of CAMKGM010000005.1, read as the reverse complement.
TGAGAGTTTGATGGAGCACAAATAGCAACCACCCGTGTCAAACGAGAGCATCAGGATGGGTGCGCTCAACGGCGTTCCGGCATTGACCAAAGGGGTGAAGCCGCCGGCGGCATCTCTGAAACCCAGTGAGCGCAAATCGTCGCGCGTGTCGTGCGTGTTTAGCGTCCAATTGTTGATGTCGGCATTGGCTTGAAAAGCGACAGCCAGTCCGCTCGAGATATTGTTGATTTTGATACCTATCTTGCTCATTTTGTAAAGATTTTAAGAATTCTACTAAAATTACCGGCTCTTGAACGTCCGGTGCGTTCCAGAATGAGTTGAACCACCGAGTTAGCGGCATTGGCGTTGAATCGGCAGTAGTCTTGGAAACAGACGTCGCCCAACGAGAAGGGAATGATGCCCACCTCACCGCCATTAATCTCGTAGTCCTGGCAAATGGCCTTCACGCCATTATAGAACCCCTGATAGCGGTCAAAGATATAACGCTTGAGTTCCTGCTTCAACTGCTCGCCATGGAGTTTAGCCTTGTCGACCTTGGAAATAAGCAGGTAGATGCCATCAGTGTCGCGCTGGAAGATTTGTGTGCGCTTGATGTATTGCAGGGCGGCGTTAAGATACTCGCGCTGTGCCAGTCCCTCATACTTGCGCTCGTCGGCACCGTATTCAATGACAAAGAAGTGCAATTTGCGGTTGCCCGATCGGTTGTCAATCATGACATCGGTGAGGGTCTTCAGCGCGGCAGCTTCCTCTTGCGTGAGTCCCTCGCCGGCATCGTACTTGTACATGCATCGCACCAACTCACCGGCTAGGTCAATGCATGTGATGGGATGAATTTCGTTCTTGACAGAGCGCAGGTTAAATCCCATCTCGTAAGTGGAATAGATGGAGGTACCCTCGGGTAGCACGCCTATGTTGCCATCGTCACGAAACAGATTAGCCAGGCGAATCATGTAGCCGTAGCCCTGACAGGTGTTGTCCTTCTCCATGCTCAGCGCCACACGGCCATTGTCGGCCACGCTCAAGATGGCACCCAGCGCGCAACTCTTGCCACTTGAGGGGATGCCCCAAAAGTAGATTTCAGTGGACTTGCGGTTAATGCTCACGATGGGTATAGGCACCTGGAACTGCTGGGGTTTCTCGTCACGGAGCATGGTCTCAATAAAGGCCCGGTCAATGCCCATAGCCATGAAGTCGTTCAGCTCCAGGAAGTTTTGGTTGTAGAGCATGCGCATAACGCTCGAATTCACCAAATTGTGATCTTGGCTCACTGCCTGAATGAAGTCATCTTTTGTGATGTGGCCTTTCTCTACCTCGGTAGTAATGAGCGAGACAATGGTGACATCTTTCTGCATCACGCGCTTGTCGGTCTCAATGTCCTTGATGCGATTCTTGAGCACCTCAATGTCCACGCCCATGAATTCCTCAAACTGCAACTGTTTGAAGACCTCTCTGGCCTGGGGAGTGTAAGGACTATCAGGGTACTGCTGAATGAAGGTGCGCACGGCATTGATGTCGGTCTGGTCAAGGGAGAGCCAAGCTTGTTCGCTTTGATTGACAGCAAACTCCTGCTCGCGACGCATTTGCTCACTGGCAACATCGGCCATGAGCAGTTGCTTGCGCTTGCGCGCCTCGTCGCGGTGACTGCCGTCCTGATGACCGTCAAGATAGTCTTGATAAGCCTGCACGGTGTTGAGTTGACAGGCTCGCTCCCAGTCGGGCTCATCACTGTTCTGCATGATGTCGAGCACTTGACGCCGCTTGTCGGCCGAGAACTGCCCGTAGGTGTTGGTGGGGTTGCACAGTCGCTCATAGGAGGTAATTCCCTCGCGAATGTATTTCACCAATTCTTCGGCAGTATACTGTTCAATGTTATCAAATATCGCTTGTTCTGAAGGCATTGTTATGTTGAGTTTATATTAAATACTAAATAGAAAACATTCCGAAATCGTCGGTCGTGTCGGTTGACGAACCGGATTGTTGCGAGGTCGTTTCTTGGTTCGGTGTGTCATTGGCAGAAACGACATCGCTTGGCTGAACGGTGTCCATGCTCATGCCCGGCATTGACTTGCGCTTGCCCAGCAGGCGATAAGTGCTCTTGCTGTGACGAGCTTGGAGCAGATAAGGGAAGAGCAACAAGAAGAAGATGAGCAATGCCAGCCCTATGGCGGCGGGCTTGGGTGCTTCCATCTTGGCATAGTACGATTCCAGACGGTTCAGGATGCCCACGGCACCGTTGATGATGCCCTTGTCGTCGTCATACAGTTTCACATCGCTACCACTGCCCTGCTCGGCTTTGAGCACGGGTGTGGAGAGCTCCACGAGCTGATTGCGCCACTTCTCCAATGACTTCTTAATCTCGTCAATGTTGCCAAGCAAGAAGACGTTCCAGATGCTCGGTTCCTGATTGGCTTCCTGAATCCATCGGTTGGCCTCTTGCCGCAGTTCTTGGTATTTGGTTCCCGTCAATTTGTCGGTTAGCGCCTGCTTCATCATCTGCTCCTGCTCATCCTTAGACGAAAGGCCGCCATAAAGAGAAGAAGCGGAAGCCGTCTTGCCCTGCGCCAAGATTGAGGCGAAACGCTGCGTGCGCTGCTCGGCATACTGCTCGTAGTGGGTAAAGATGCCCGTTGACGCGTTGATGCCCTGCTTGAAGGTGCTGACAATCTCGTCGTTGTGGCTATGCACGTTCCAGAAGTGGAACAGCGGCCCGAGCGAGAGGATGAAAACCACCGGACAGGTGAAGATGAGAGCCCGCTCAAAGACGATGGATTTCTTGAGTTTCATGACCCGGCCCGAGGTGCCCTTGAGCATCTGAGCGGTCACAAACCAGAAAATGAGCAGCAGCACAATAACGGCAGTGATGATGCCCGCCACCATAAAGTTTCCGTCGGTCCAGTACGAGGCTCCCAAGAAGGAGAAATACCCCAAAAGGATTACCGCCAGAAAGGTAAAGATGTGGCTCCAAGAGAATTTTAGGAATTCATTCATTGTATTGAGATGCGATTAATCGTGTATCAGTCAGTTGATGTCAAGCGGCACGTCGGCCGGTGCTTTGTCGCGGTGCGGTGGTGGTGCCTCGTGAGGGTTGAGTGGGCCGTGTGGTTGTATTCGAAGAGCGGTCAGCGGGTACATTGCCCCGCTTCACGGTCATGACAGCCTTGTCGGCCTGAATCATAGGTCCTGCATTGGTGACCAGTTGCTTGCCGGTGGAGCGCAAAACCGAGAGCGCCTGCGCGGTGGTAAGGTCAGGTTTGATTGACTTCATGAGCGCGATGGTACCGGTAACGATGGGTGCCGCCATGCTAGTTCCGTCGGCCACTTCATAATTCTTGGGTGCGGGGAAAGCGCTGATGATGTCCTCGCCCGGCGCTGAAACGGCCGCGCCCACCATGAAGCCACGGCTGCCGTAGTTAGAGAAGAACGCCAGTTTATTGTTAGGGTTGATGGCCGCCACGTTGATGGTGCCGGTGGAGCGCAATTGCGGATAGGTGGAAGCGAGCAGTGACTCGTTGCCTGAGGCAAAGACGATGATGCACTTGTGCTGTTTCGCAACCTCATAGATACGATTCCACACCTTCTCGGCAGGCTTGAACACGCCTCGCGCAATCTCCTCGAGTTGGCTCACGGGCTGACCCTGAAGCTGTGCCATACTGGGGCCTACCGACACATTGACCACACTCGCGCCCTTGTGGATGGAATACATGATTCCGGCCACCAGCGACGACATGGTGCACATGCCGTTATCAAATACCTGAACGGGCATGAGTTTGCACTTGGGAGCCACGCCCGTCACGCCTTGCGACACCTTGGCATCGCTGCCCACCGCCAGTCCGGCAACATGGGTTCCGTGTCCCTCGCCCGTAGCGAGACGGTCGTCGCGGCGAAACACATTATAGGCACCGACGATGCGGCCGGTGAACATCTCATGACGAAGGTCGAGTCCATCGTCGACCACAGCCACGGTGACTGAGGGAGAGCCCTTTGTAATCATCCAGGCCGTCTTGAGGTTAATGGCGCCAATGTGCCAGCCTTCCTTGCCGCGAATCATCTGAGTGCGACGCTGCAGGGCATTAAACTCGCCACGGCCCAAGTTGTTGTCATAGCGCATCATCACGGCCTCGTCAAAGGCTATTGACGCAGGGTCGGGAATCTTTGCAGGGATTTCCTGACACATCTTCTCGACCTCATTCACGGGAACCTGTACTTGTAGCCAGGGTACGTTCTTGTCTACACCGATAATCTTGTATTGCGAAGAATCGGGATAGAGACGCTTGAACTCGCGTACAAACTTGTCAAGATCGGCCCTGGCATCCTCGAAAAAAACGTTCACGCGGTTGCCAATGATTTGCCGTCCGTCGGGGGTGGTAATGATGGGCAGGTTCTCGCCGCCATCGCCCAGGTTGGGAGGTGCTACGGGGAAGTCGGGCAACGAGCCGTCATCGCCAATGATGTCGACCGGGCCTGTTCCGTAGCCCGGGCCGGGACGGTTGTCGTCAATAGGGCCGTTGGGGCCATCGATGCGCTCAATGGGGCGACCGGGGCCTCCGGCATAAATCGAGTCGCCATAGACATTACCCGGAGCCACCACCGAATTGTGATAGGTATTACAACCCTTGATGCAGAGCAAGATGAGTAGTGCCACCAGAATGCCCAGCAACACGGCGAGCAAAGCCCACAGCCAGTTGAAACCTTTCTTTCGCTGCTGATATTGCGCCCGTATGGTCATATCACGGTCTACGAGCAAATTAGCGGGATTGACGCTCCAACCTGTAAACTCAAAGCCCTCGTTGGGCGTGATGAGAGGAATCTCATTTGGCAACAGCACGGTGCCACGCTGCTTGGTAACATAGTTATTACCCGACAGAACACCCTGTTCACCGGCATCGAAGAAGACGGTGCAGTTGTTGTCCTGCTCCTCAGGTATGGGCGGAATGACGGGCGGTTCGGGTGTCTTGGGCGGTTCGGGAATATTGTTGAACTGCGCCACAAAAGTCAGGTCACGGTCCACCTTAGTGCCCTGCGGATGCGGATCCCAACCCAGGAACTGTACATTCTCGTTCAATACCAGTTCCGGTAAGTCTACAGTAGAGATTACACTGTTCTCACGCCGCATGAGCGTACTTTCCTTGGGCACTCTGAACGTAGCCATCGCGGGATTGCAAATGAACTGCACCTTATAGTAATTGGCCTCTTTGCCCACATGAACCGAGATGCCTCCTGTGGGGCTATAGAGTTCGGGGTCAGGTGTCATGCCCCATGCCACGAGCACCACCTTGTCGTCGAAACAAAAGATGAACTCGTCGTCGACATATTTGATGACGCTCTTGAGAATGCTCCTGTCTACACCTCGCATGGCCATGACGTGGCTCCGGTAGTGCGCCAGGGTCTGCTCCTTGATGGCATTATACTTGATTTGTTCGTTGGCAGGCAAGTCATTGAACCTCACAGGCCGTTCGTTCCATTCAGGGGTGTACCACTCAATGATATCATCGTCGACCTGATAAATGGGCATGGCGATGAACGAACGATACTGCGGGTCTATCTCGCGGTCAATGATGGCAGAGACCGTTTCATATCGCATATAGAGCGGGTCGTTGCCGATGCCTTGAATATCGGTGAACGCTGAGCGGTCGGTTGTGCACAGCAGTTTCTTGTCAAAGGGTTTCATAATGATTAATTATATAATGTGTCACAATTGTCGATGATAGATTTGAGGCGATTGTTGGCCTCCTTGTCGTAGGAAGGAACCTCGCTGATGAGCATGAGCCCCACCATCACCTGATTCTTCCAACGCATGAAGTTGTCCCACCAGGGGAGTCGGCGCAGAATAGCCATATCTTGCATAGCATAGCCACGGCCTTGCATGATTTCAGAAGACTTGTCGAAGGCATTCATAGCCTCACCGAGCGTCATATCCACGTCGCCTGCGGGCACCTCGTTGACATCGACCCTGATGCTCAGTTCGCGGGCATTCTCAAGCGCCTTGGCACGATGCTCGGCGGTCATGTAATCATGTCCCACGGTAGCCACAAAGTTGTTGAGCATGACAGCAGCGCAGTCACCGATGACGTTGGGCTGGAGCGAGGTTTCGAACGCACTCAGGTAGTTTGCCACCTTGTCGGTGAGCATTGACTTGAGTCCCAAGTCGCTGTAGAGCACTTGCAACATGACGGCGATGCGGTCGGCATGATTCACCTTACCCTCGAGATGCGCCACCGCCTCGTTCAGGCGCGAGAACCACAGTTGCGAGATGTGGAGCACGATGACATCGGCCCACGTGGTGGGAATGTTCTCGTTGCCCTCAATGATGTCGTCAAGGGCGATGCCTTGCGCCTCAAAGTTGTCGGCAAGAGACTGCCGGTCAAGACCGTAATAGTCAATCAACTTCGTCAAGGCCTCTTCAGCCGTTTCAGTGGGCATAATGCCGGCATTGAACCTGATCATGTTGATGGCCGACATATCCACGGGCATATAGCGATGCAACTCCACGATGTCGTAGACAATCTTGCGAATCTCAATGGGATGCACCATGAACTCGTTGATAATCATGCCCAGCGCCGAGGCATCCTTGCCAAAGAGGAAGTCGAGGCTCAAACGCACCTCGCCCGCCACACGCTTGGCATAGTTCTTCTTGTTCACCTGGTCCTCCGGGATATAGTATGATGCCAACTTGCCCATGACGCTTGACTTAATCGTCTGCAACTCGGCAAAATACTTATTGAAGCGCGCCTGATCGAGCGTATCGGAGATGGAGTTGAGATCTTCGATAATGGCCTTCGAGCCATCGTTATTGAGGGTTGCGGCATCGTTCCACGACTGCTCCGGGTCAGCAAAATGTTCCTTGACAAAGGGGAAGTCGATGAACGACTGCTTGAGGTCCTTGCGGTAATCGGGATAGTCGTCGGGCAAAATTTCGCTTAACTCGTCGCTCACGCCTTCCTTGTAACCGGCAAAAATTTGCTGGTCACGCGACCAGAAGAAGTCGCGAAGCATGTAGATGCTCTGGAAGAACTCTGAATTGAAACCGGAACCCACGTCTACCCACTTGTTGAACCAACTGTAAGTTTTGGGTTTAATCACCTCGTCGCTAAGCGTCTTGAGGAAACGAGTTTTCCAGCGGTCGCTCAGGGTTGACCTGCCGGGAATTTCATTGGTCCACTTGAGGTCGGTATTGAACTTGGTGGCGACAATGAAGAAGGGCGAGATGCCGTTGGTCGACTTGATATACTGCCCGCGCAATTGAGGTGTTTGGCCCACATTCTCCAGAATCCAGTCGTTGAGCGACTCGCCAATTTCGCTCTGACCGGTCATGTCCTGGTGCTGGCAGAAGAGCACCACATTGATGCGCAATGAACGCGAATACTTGTTAAACAGGTAAGCCACCTTGCCACGACGCAGCATGTTGCTCAACTCCTTGCCCACATTCTCTTCGTGGATGCTCTCACGACGGCGTGCTCCGGGAAAATCGAGCAAATCGAGTTTCTTGAGGAAGGGTTTATCGTTGTCGACACCCTCGGGCAACACAAAGGTGAGTTCGGCTGTGAGTGCCGAGAGGTAGGCCTTGTTGAAGTTCTCGTCAAGGATGTTGCCGTCCTTGTCAAGCACTTTTGAGGTGGTTTCCACATTTTCAGAAGGGAGACGTCGGGCATCGCACACGCTGTCGAGCCAACTCACGCTCAGGATGGTACCCTTGGCACGCAATACCGCATCGAAGGGGACATAGATGACCGGCTCAAATCGCAATTTCTCAAATTCCTTGATTATGTCGTTGAAGAGCTTGGTGATTTGCTCGTTCTTGTTCCACAACAAGGCGAAAACATGCGCCCAATTCTGCACCGGCACATACTTGATAGCCGGGGCCACCTTCTTGCTGAAGTCGGACTTAATCACATTCACGGCATTGTTGCCAATGAGTTTGTCGAAGTAGTCCTGAATATCATAGATGTCATCTTCAGTGATATAATACTGTGGCGTGCTGCTCTTGCAAGTGTCAAGCACCTGTGCCACAGCATCGTTCAGGTCGTTCTTATCAATCACCGTCGTGGCATTGATTTTGACATCCTTGTAATAGGAGTCGGACAGGAATAGGATGATATCGACAATTGACAAGGTGCGAATCTTGACATAGTTTTTCATCTTCTCGTTATCGCAGTGGGCGGTAAAGCGAGTAATGACACCTGTTGACTCCTCCTTGCTGGTATTGCCACCGCTGGGGTTCATGTCATCGATAAAGCTGTAGACTCCTCCCCTACCGTCAGAGATGCGCAACTGGTCCTTGTTGGTCGAGAGCAGACTGCTCATCAGGTAGGACTTGCCCACTTGGCTCTCGCCGTAGGCAGCCGCCGAGCAATTCTCCTCAAGTGCAAAATGGATTTTCTTGAGTTGACGGCGCTTCACCTTGAAGTCGTCAATATAGGTAGCCGAAGGATAAAATTTCTCGGCCCAAGCTATCGAGTCGTTGATAACAGCGATTTGCTGTTCAATATTCTTGATTGTTATATCTTTTTCCATCATCGTCGCTATTTAAGGAATTAGAAGTTAAATTCGCCTGAATCGAGCCAATAGCAATCGCCTGTTCCCAGACTCTGAATCGTGATTTCGATATCGCGAGGCGGAATGTCATTGCCGTCCACATCGGTAATTGACGAGATTTCAAGGTTCTCACGGTCATTGGGATCCCGCTCAATCGTCACTCTGAAGGGCATTCGGTGACGCAGACGGTCGCAATCCTCGTTGAGTTTGGCGACCACGGCGGCGTCAATCACATCGAGTCCATCGTCTTCCATGCGTCGCCTGATGGAGTCCATCATCAAATCGTAGTTGAAGTCGATGGCATAGAGTTGACGCGCAGGATAGGCATCAATGTCAACCTGCTTCACATTGAGATAAGTGGGGAGTGCCTTAACAACGATTTCGCCATTGTTCTTGTTAGGTTGCACCACATATTTTTCCTTGTTCAGCGGTGGAGTCTCCACATAGTTGACCACCGACTTGAGTTTGCTTGCCATGAGCGAAGTGTCGAGCACGAAGTTCTCGAACATGGAGCCGTCGGTGGCATAGTAGGCAATGGCTGCACCCAGCACCACCACAGTCTTGGTGTCGCGAATGTAGCCGGTATTGCGGCTTGGATACCAGTCGCCGGCATAGTAGTCGTTAAGCGAAATGAGTCGGTCAGGAGCCACGGTGTAGTATTTCAGGAAGATGTCGCGAATGGGTTTGAGCGCGGTGGGTCTGCCCGACAGAATCACGATGTCGCAATGATAAGTAAACATGATGGCAGCCACTTTCTTGAGTAGCCCGTCGAACGAGTTGGTCACGATTTGCGCCACCTCGTCGGCGACATAGTTCCACTCCATCTTGCGCAGGTCGAGCCCAAAGTGTTCTTCAAAGCGCCGCAGCACCATCTCGCTGGGTTCGTTACCCTCCCACACATCCTTGTAATGCACAGTGCAATCGGCACTGCCGTCGCTGAGCAACTGCAGGAAGTAGTACATGAGCGGCACCGATACCTGCAGGTTAAAATCGCGCCGCATGATGCGATTGTGCATCGACAACTCGGCATAATCGTGGCCGAAGAAGTCCTTCATGAGTTGGCGGAACTGTTCTGCCGGCATATCGGGCAGATTCTTTCTGATGGCTGAGTTCTCACCCTCAATGATGATGCCCTGAATGAGCGCACGGAGCATATCGTCGCCGGCGTAATAGAAACTGTCGTAGAACACCGGATCGGGGATGAGCGTGGTGACCGGATTTTTATCGAACGCATAGTCGCAAATCATGAGGTCGGAGGTGCCGGCACCGATGTCTAGCGACCCCACGGTGAGGCATGGCTTGCCGTTTTTCTCCTTGCCGTAGAGTTTGAAGAACTCGTCGCAATTACCCTTGTACTTATAGCCCACCTCGGCATACATATAGACCAATTGCGAGCAAGTGGCCTCGTCGTAGTACCACACGGGTTCCTCATCGTTGCGGTTCTTGTAGAGAGGCACAATTTCCACCGGCTCAGTTTCGTGATAGAAATCAGCCATGAGTTTCTGGGCATCGCGTGCGCAATTGACCAGGGCAAAGCGCTCGGTCTTTGACATGGTGGTGGGACAAGTAATCATGATTCGCCTGATGCGGCGCGGCATGCTCACCTTGCCGTGGTAGCCGCGATATTCCGGGCTATTGATTTGAGTCCTTGCCTGAGCAAGCATCTCGAGGAAGGAGAAGGTCATGAGCGAGCGGCGCGAATAATAATGGGTGCCGCCGCCATGCTCCAAATCTACGCGCCCATCTTCAAGCAGATGGTCGGTGATACCTTTCAACTCCAGAATGTGCTGCGTGCGCTCGTCTTTGAGTACCACATATTCCCACTCCTGCTTGTTCTTTTTTCCGTCCCACAAATAGCGTTTTGGGCTGGAATAAGTAGAGAGAGAGTCACTGCTCAATTCGGTCTCAACACTGGCATGAATCAGATAATTGGCCTCGGCACCCAAACGCAACAGACTGGGATAGATAAACTGCCGAGTCTCCTCTTGTCCACAATCGCCAAAGTCCACTTTGCGGAAGGCCACACGCATATCAAACGCTCCCTCGTATTGAAGCAAGCGCGGATTGTCGCCATCGGTAATCAGGCGGGTATAGTCTTGGAGTTTCAAGCGGTCAATAGACTTGAAGTCCTGACGGCGCGGTCCCTCGACAAGCAATGCGGTGGTGCGTGAATTGCCTATGTCAACAATCATGTCAACGTTGCGGCATTCCACATCATTGTCGCGCAGCAGCTTGAGTTTGGGGAATTTCTTCTTTTGAGCCACATAGCTCATGAGATAGAAGTAAGAAGAGACGTACGACATGCGGTGCTTCTCGTTGCGAATGGCACCCACGCTGCGCACTCCCGGATGCACAAGGCGTCGCAGATAGTCGTCAATGTAGTTGCACTTCTCGTTCGATGCCGAGCAATATTGTGTGAGCAGAATATCGTTAGAGCACACCTCAAACTCAATTTCGCCCTGGAACTTGTCGGAGAAAACCGGCGACTCGGCATACTTACCTGCATTATAGTCAACGCGTGTGTCAATGGCAAGAATGACCACAAACTTCATCTTTCCCTCTTCCTCGCCCCGCGGAATGAACTTGCAGCGGACCCAATTGAAAGGCCCCATCTCAAAATTCTCGGGTGTGCGAAGTTTGAAATACGGAACAGGCAACCACACGTTGATGAGGTTGCTCAACTTGTTTGAGGTGTCGCTGAACGACATCTTGTAGATTTCCTCGCTCAACTCTCCCGTGCCATAGTCCACAGCAATGGGCTTGATAAAACCATCGCGCTCAATTTGTGCGGCATCGAGTTTCTTCACACCCTTAGCCATATAGCCGTTGTCATACAAATCTTTCTGCGAATAGAAGATTGAGCGTCCGTCATCGTCGATGCATTCAAGCACATCAAGATGATAAATGCCCTGCTCCTTGTCATACCATTCACGGAACCACTTCTTGAAGATGTCTTGTGAATCGATTTCAATGGGAAACGAAAGGAGTTGAATGCCTGAATTAGCGATATAAGAATATTCCATGTCTTATTAGTTCTTAATATAGCGTTTCAAAACCTGATTAGCCAGTATTACACATTAATTAATATATATAACTACAAAAATAATGCCTTTTTTTCATTTTTCAAGAACAGAACGGAGAAATTTACTCGCAATCGCGTTAATTTTTCACAAAACAGGCTCATCGTGTCATTCCATAGCGATACAAAAAAGGCTCTTGCCTTGAGCAAGAGCCTTTATGAGAGGTTGTCAAATATTTACTTATTTGATAACTTTGCTAGCAGCCTTAGTGCCATCGGTGTAAGTAGTAACAACTACGTTCACGCCGTCGAAGGGAACATTGCTCTCAACACCTGCCAGGTTGTAGTACTTCACACCTGCAACAGCCTTGTTAGTGTTGATGTCCTTAACAGCTGTAACAACTTGAATGTTGAAAGTAGTGTCTTCGAGGTCACCGTCGCCTACACCACCGGGGACACCGGTTGACAGGTGCTGGTTAAAGACTGTGATAGCGTGGTCGCCTTCAGTAGCATCTTCGGGAACTTGAATTGCAAACACGAGGATTGCATCGTCACCCATTTCCATTTTCTCGTTTTTAAGGCTCATCACAACAACACCAAATTCGTTGGGTTTACCTGCGGGAATAGCACCGCTTACTGACATAGGATCGTGGTTGTCGGTCTCATCGGCACGGCCATCAGGAATAATCTGAGTCCAATCTTTTTTAGTCTTGGTGCCAATACCTGCGTCAGCCTGTGAGAACTCAACTGCAGTCCAGCCTTCAGGATAAATCAGGTGAGTTTCAAGTGAAGAATACTCAGCATCGGGGTTGGTAAGAGTGAGAGCTACATAAGCAACTTCACCGGGATTTACGCTACCGCCTTCGTTAGTAACAGCATACGACATATTGGTGGTTTCAGCCAGCTGAGCTGAAGCAGCCAATGAACAAACTGCAAAAGCAGTCATGAGTAAAGATTTAATCTTCATAATCAATTGATTTTAAACAGTTAATAAATTTATTAATGAAATAATAATTAATTTCTACATTTAAATATACGTGCAAACACTCACTAAAAACAAGTGCACTATGCACGTTTTATTTGACAAAGGTATAAATTATTTTTTAATTAAAACAAGTTTTGCGCCTTTTTTTTTGAATTTTTTCCAACTTTTTTTATTTCGCGCAAAAAAACGCCCAAATTGCAACAATGCATGGTCTCAAAGCGATAAATTCGCATCCCTCAAGTGAGAGAGCAAAGAAGAGGCATTTCGGAGCTTCAATCACTCGAGCGCAGCCAAGAATTTCTCGGCATCGAGTGCGGCTCGGCAGCCACTGCCCGCCGCGGCTATCGCCTGGCGGTAACGCGGATCGGCCACATCGCCTGCAGCAAAGACACCCTCAACACTGGTTGCGGTGGTTTTGGCATCAGTGACAATGAATCCACCTTGATCCAGAGCCACCTGGCCATTGAGGAAGCCGGTGTTGGGACTATGGCCGATGGCGAGGAAGAATCCGTCGATAGGTAAATCAAAGTGTTCCTCTTGCTCAGTCCCCAGGAACTTAACCAAATGAGCCCCTTCAACGCCATTGTCGCCAAAGAGTCCCACCGTATTAGTATTATAGAGGATCTCTATGTTCTCTTTCTCCTCGACACGGCGTTGCATGGCAGCCGAAGCGCGCAGATAGGGTTTGCGCACAATCATGTAGACTTTCGAGGCCATATTGCTCAGGTAGTGGGCCTCCTCGCAGGCGGTGTCGCCGCCGCCCACCACTGCTACCACTTTCTTGCGGTAGAAGAAGCCGTCGCAGGTGGCACAAGCCGACACGCCCATGCCTGCATATTTTTTCTCGTCGTCCAGACCCAGATAACGTGCCGACGCTCCTGTTGCCACAATGATTGTGTCGGCCAGCAGTTGCTTGTTGCCGTCAACGGTTACGGCAAATGGGCGTTGCGACAGGTCAACAGCCGTCACGATGCCGTCGCGCAGATCGGCACCCACGTTCACAGCCTGCTTGCGCATCAGTTCCATGAGTTCGTTGCCATCAACACCTGTGGGAAATCCGGGAAAATTCTCAATGGTGGTAGTCTGTGTGAGTTGTCCGCCGGGTTGCATACCGCTATAAAGCACGCTCTTGACATTGGCACGCGCTAAATAGATTGCGGCTGTGTAGCCGGCCGGGCCTGAGCCCACGATGAGACATTTTACTTGTTCCATATAGTTTTCAGTTTTCAGTTTTCAGTTTTCAGTTGTCGGTTGTCGGTTGTCAGTTGTCAGTTAACGGAGGTCGACGACCTCGGTGCCGGCGGGGACCAGTTTCTTATCGAACACAAAGGTTGAGGCCGGATACCTCTGATGCTTCTTGTAGTTAGTTAGCTTGAGCTTGTAGGTGCCGTTAGTGGTCACATAGTCGGCGGCGGTGAGCACATAGCCCTTAGAGAGATAGAGCGTGATAGACTTCACATTGCTCTTCTTTTTGGGTGTGAGCTTGAGTGCATAGCCCGTCTTGGAATTGAGTTTGGCCATCTTGAACGCGTTTTTAATCGACTTGGCTGCCGCGAGCGGATTAGTCATTTGCAATTCCTGCGACGTGGGGTCAATAATGTTGACTTCGCCGGTTTGGTTAGAGTAGGTCCACTGGGTCTTGCCGTTGAACCACGACTTGACATCACCGGCAAGGATGCGGAATTTCGCACCTTGCATCACGATGGTTCCCTTGGAGCCGTTCATGGAGTAAGAGGCACTCACGGTGCCACTCGCTTTGAAGGTAGAGACCATCTTGTCGAATATAGCGGTCGCCGTCTGCGCTTGGCACAGGGCGGCTACACATAGCATGACGATTGTCGAAAGATACTTTTTCATCACTGTTTTGACTTCAAAAAATCAAGTTAGTTTAACGTGCATGGTACATCATGTAAACAATTGCTCCAAATCCATGGGAGTGAGCAGAACCTTTCGGGGACGGCCTCCCTGCGAGGGTCCGACGATGCCGGCAGCCTCCATCTGGTCCATGATGCGCCCGGCACGGTTGTAGCCAATCTGGTAGCGGCGCTGCAGCGAAGAAGTTGAGGCAATATCGCTCTGCACAATCCACTTGACCGCTTCTTCAAAGAGCGGGTCGCGCTCATTTGGGTTGCCACCACCCACCGAATCACTGCCGTGACCGCCGCCGGCATCGTCAGTAGGTGCTACATACTCAGGCAGTTCGTAGCAATATTCATGGTTCACGTCCAGGTCGTTGTCTTCCTGTTCCTTGATATAATCGCAAATCTTGACCACCTCGGGGGTATCCACGAACGGGCATTGCAGACGCGTTACCTCACCGTCGAGCCCGAAGAGCATATCGCCACGACCGATGAGTCGCTGGGCACCCGAACGGTCGAGAATGATGCGACTGTCTTGCATCTGCGCCACAGCAAAGGCGATGCGGCCCGGCACATTGCTCTTGATGAGGCCCGTGATGACCTGTGCCGAGGGTCGCTGCGTGGCAATGATGATGTGGATGCCGGCAGCACGGCCCTTCTGTGCCAGACGCACAATGGGAGTTTCCACCTCCTTACCGGCTGTCATAATCATGTCGCTGAACTCATCGATGATGCACACGATATAGGGCATATATCGGTATTTCTTGTTGCCGTCCTCGTCAAGCACATTGCGCAGTTTCTCGCGCCACAGGCGGTTATAGTCAGTCACCTTGCGTTCCTTCAGGTCTTCAAACACCTTGTAGCGGTTCTCCATTTCCTGCACCAGGCAGTTGAGTGTGTGCACCACGCGGCTGGTGTCGGTCACAATGGCGCGGTCCTCACCGGGAGCTTTGGCAAAGAAATATTTTTCAAGGTCCGAGAACACACTGAACTCCACACGTTTGGGGTCAATGAGGATGAACTTGAGTTCCGAAGGGCCTTTCTTGTAGAGCAGCGATGTGATGATGGTGTTGAGGCCCACCGACTTTCCCTTACCGGTAGCGCCTGCCACAAGCAGATGCGGAACCTTGGCCAGGTCAGCGACAAACACCTCGTTACTCACGGTGCAGCCCAGCACCATGGGGAGCTCGCCCTTGAAGTCCTGATAGGCTTTGGAGGCAAGCACCTGACGCATGGGCACCGTCTGCGGGTCGCGATTCGGAATCTCGATGCCTATGGTGCCGCGGCCGGGCATGGGCGCGATGATGCGGATGCCGATGGCCGAAAGGCTGAGCGCGATGTCGTCTTCCAGACCGCGAATCTTGGAAATGCGCACACCGTCGGCAGGAACAATTTCAAACAGAGTCACCGTGGGGCCCACATGGACATCAATCTTCTTGATTTGGATGCCATAGTTGCCGAGTGTCTCGGTGATGCGTTGCTTGTTGGTTTCCTGCTCCTCTACATCCACGCTGTTCTTCTTCATCTCGATGTTCTTGAGCAAGTCGAGCGTGGGGAAGCGGTAATGCATGTATTCACCTGTGGGGTCAGCGGGATTAGTGACCGACTTGGTGGTGTCAATGAGTTTCATTGAGGCGGCCTCGACAGGTTGTTCGGCGGTTTTAGCCACGCGATCACGACGCGGTTTCTTGAGTGGCTTTACAGGCTCAACCGGTTCTTCAACGGGCTGGGCCGGCTGCACTTGCGACTGCTGGTCGCCCAGGAAACTGGCGGGTTGCAGTTCAGCGGCATTTTGGTCCTCGTCGTCAATCTTGTCGCCGCCAAAAGTCTTGCGGTAAGCCGGTATCTTGTTCTTGACGTTTTCATAGATAGCGTGGAGCGTTTTGTAGCAAATCAGCACCCACACCAGCGCCACAACCACATTGACGGCAATCATGCCATAGAGCCCCAGCAATCCCATCAGGCTCTCGTTCACCTGATGGCCAAAGTTGCCTCCAAGACGGTAGAAGGTGGGAGTCCAGTTATAGGTGCAAGCCCCGATGATGAGCGAGAATGCAAACAAGCTGAACAGGCACACCAACGAATAGGAGTAGAAATAGACCTTGCGGCCCTTCTTGAGCATTCTGATTCCCACGGTCACCGCCCACAGCACAATGATGAAAGCCACCAGACCGAAACCGTCGGTCACGAAGAATTGCGACACCTTAGCGCCCAGAGCGCCCACGGCATTGTGAATCTGCTCGGGATCATGCGCATTCTCCATCGCGCTGTAGTAGAGTTCGCGGTTCTGGTCCTGTGCTCCCGCGCCGAAGATGAACGACAGGAAGGCTATGAGCAGGTAGATACCGAAGAGCAGGAAGATGATGCCCAGGGCAAACCGCGTGCGTCCATTCAGGAAAAAGTTGGCGAAGCGTTGCCACACCGACTGGTTTTCTTCTTGAGCCTTCTTGATAGCGGCCTCCTCGCGCTTGTAGTTTTCGCTCTCTTTTACGCTTGAAATATCGGGATTATATATAATGTCTTTGTTCACTTGATGTTCTCCTTTCATTAATAATGATATTTAGCCCATAAAGTTAAACATAATTTTTCATTCTATCTCTTTACTATTGTTTTTTTATCAATCTTTAACCCAAAAACTGCGTGAGAACACCACCAGCACGGTGAACAGTTCAAGACGACCCACCAGCATTTCAAACGACAGAATCCACTTGACTGCGTCGGGCAGTGCGGCCCAAGAGCCGTCAACGCCCGTCACACCATAGCCCAAGCCCACATTGCTGATGGCTGACATGGAGGAGAACAAGGCGTCGAACAACGGGATGTTGAACGCGGTCAAGACGATTGCCACGACAACGATAATGAGCACATAAATGGCCAGGAAGGCCGTCACCTTGTTGATGCGAGCCTGAGGCATGGCCTTGCCGTCAATCCACACCGCGGTCACTGAATTGGGATGCAGCACCTTGTAGAGTTCGTTCTTACAGTTCTTGAACAGCACCACAAAGCGGTCGAGCTTCGCACCGCCCGAGGTTGACCCCGCCATGCCGCCAAAGAACATGAGCACCATGAGTATCATGGAGATAAACTCCCCGGTTGGCTCATAACTCGCTGTTATATATCCGGTTGATGTGATTGCTGAAACCGTGTCAAAGATGGCGAACAGAGCCGGCTCAGAGAAATCATCGGAATAGCCTTGATGCAATGCTCTGATGAAAATCAATGTGGCAGCTATGAAAATAATGCACACATACCACTTGAAAATGCTCGACCGCCACAATCGCTTGAACTTGCCCAGCGCAGTGAAGTAGATGAGCGAGAAATTGATACCACCCAAGAACATGAACGCCATCACGACATAGGCCACATAATAAGAGCGCCAAAAGATGAGACCATTGCTTTTGGTGGAGAATCCGCCAGTAGAGATGGTCGACAAGGCATGACAAGTGGCATCAAAGCCGCCCATGGCCGGGTAAAGCATGAATCCGAGCACAATGGTGAGCACCAGGTAAATGGCCCATAGGCTCTTAGCTGTTTGGTTCACCCGGGGACGCATTCGTTCGTGTGTGATACCCGTGACCTCGGCATTGAACAGCGCTATGCCGCCCTTGTAGTTGAGCATGGGCAGCACCGCAAGCGTGAACAGGATGATTCCCAAGCCGCCAATCCATTGCATGAGCGAGCGCCACAACAGCACACCATGCGACAAATTCTCGGGAATCACGACCGAACTGCCTGTGGTGGTAAAACCTGCCATCGTCTCGAAAAACGCATCGGTCACACTTGGAACCGAATCGGTGGCAAGTAGCGGTATCATGCCAAAGATGGAGAAGAATATCCACACCAGTGATGTGAGCAACAAGCCTTCACGCTTGCGCATGGATCGAGTTGAGGGTTTGATGCCATAGGCCATGGCGGCACCGGCGCCCAGGGTCGCCAACAGCGTCACCAGAAACACCAGCGCCACTTGATTCTCGCCATAGTACCACGCCACGCCCATAGGCAAGAGCATGAACTGCGACTCAATCATCAGCAGCCACCCCACTACCCGCAGCACGATGGGGAAATTGATATCTTGTGAAAGCGTGGTCGACATCAGCTAAAGGCTTTTTCGATTTTATGAATAGAACCTGCCAAACAGAAGACCACTACATGGTCGCCCGCTTGCAGACGCGTATTGCCTCGCACCAATTGGCCCACTCCGTTACGCACCAGCCCTGCTATGGTCATGCTATGCGGCAGGTGAAGGTCCATCACATCGGCACGGGTCACGCGCGATTTTTCTTTGATAATGAGTTCGGCCACCTCAGCGTCGGCCAGTGCCAGACACTTGGCATTATCCAGGTCGCTGTCGAGCATGATTTGCACAATGCGGCTCGATGCCAGCAGTTTCTTGTTGATAATGGAGCCAATGTTGAGCGACTCCGCCTCGTTGACGTATTGCAGATTCTCAACCTGCGCCACGGTCTTGCGCACGCCATGCTCCTTGGCCATCATACAGCCCAGGATGTTGGCCTCGCTACTGTCGGTAAGTGCCACAAACACGTCGTAGTCGCTGATGCCCTCCTCCTCAAGTAGATCGGCATCACGCGGGTCGCCATGCACAATGTTGCAGTGCGGCAGACGCTCGGCAAGTTCGTTGCAACGATTCAGATCTTCCTCAATGATTTTCACATGATAGTGTTCGCCAATCTGCATCACCAGTTGCTCGGCAATCTCGCTACCGCCCATGATGAGCACTCGCTCGGCGGTGAACGAGACCTTGCCGCATGCCTCAATCACGTCGTTCACGCGGTTGTGAGTGGTCACGATATAGGCTATGTCGTTCTCGAGCAGACGGTCATCGCCTCGCGGTATGATGGTCTCGCGATTGCGCCTGATGGCCGACACGTGCAGGTATTGCGAGAAACTGCTCAATTCCTTGAGCTGCTTGCCTATGATGGGGGCATTGGAGCGCAGTTTCACGCCCACCAGAATGAGCTCGCCGTTGAGCAGTTCAAACCAGTTGCGCACCCACGGACGCTTGATTGACGCCATAATCTCGCCGGCCGCCAGGAACTCGGGATAGATGAGTTCGCTGATTCCCAGCTGGCTGAAGTAGGCCACCGGTTTCTTGCCCAAATACTCGGCATTGTCGATGCGCGCAACGGTTTTCTTGGCTCCCATGCTCTTGGCCAACTGGCAAGCCTGCAGGTTGCGGGCTTCGTAAGGGGTGACAGCGATAAAGATATCGGCACTGCCCACCTTCACGTCCTTGAGGACGGCAAACGAGGTGGCACTGCCATGATAAGTGAGCAGATTGTAGTTTTCGAGCATGGCGAGTTTGCGTTCCTCGGTATCCATGATAACGATGTCCTGCTCCTCATTGCTAAGCATCTTGGCCAGATGCGTGCCCACTTCGCCTGCTCCTGCTATCACAATTTTCATATCTACACACTTTGATTATTTAATAGATTGTAATTCTTTCTCAACATCTCCGGCGATGGAAGCCGCGTCAATGCCGCACAGTTCATGCAGTTGCGCTACCGTGCCGTGCTCCACAAACACGTCGTCAATGCCCTTGCGCAACACCGGGATGTGCGGCGCATGACTGGTCATCCACTCGGCCACGGCTCCACCCAGTCCACCAATGGTGGTTCCGTCTTCTACGGTCACCACGGCACGATAGTTCTGAGCTACTTCACGCAAGATTTCCTCGTCAATGGGTTTCAGATAAATCATATCGTAGTGGCCCACCTCAATGCCCTTGTCACGGAGCATGGACACGGCCTTGATCACATTGTTGCCAATGTGGCCTATTGACAGAATCGCCACATCCTTGCCACGACTCAGACAACGGCCCTTGCCCACCGGCAACTCACTGAACTCGCATTCCCAGTCGGGCAAAACGCCCCTACCGCGCGGATAACGGATGGCAAATGGGCCCGCATACTTGTCGAGTTGCGAGGTGTACATGAGGCATCGCAGGTCGTGCTCATTGATGGGGGCCGACACCACCATGCCGGGGATGCAACGCAGATAGGCAAGGTCAAACAGGCCGTGGTGCGTCACACCGTCCTCACCCACGATGCCGCTGCGATCCAGGCAGAAGGTGACCGGCAGATGCTGAATGGCCACATCGTGAATAATGTGGTCGTAACCACGCTGCAGGAATGAGCTGTAAATGCAACAGAACGGGTGACGGCCTTCCTTGGCAAGTCCGCCTGAGAAGGTAACCGCATGGCCCTCGCTGATGCCCACGTCAAACGTGCGGTCGGGCATTTCCTCCAGCATTAGGTTCATTGACGTGCCGCCGGGCATGGCAGCCGTGATGCCCACAATCTTGTCGTTAGCCTTGGCAAGTTCCACCAGGGTTTTGCCGAACACATACTGATATTTGGGTGCCTTGCCGTCGCTGCTGCCCGTCAGGCGCTCACCGGTCTCTTCGTCGAACGCACCGGGAGCATGCCACGTTGCAGGATCTTTTTCGGCAGGTTCATAGCCCTTGCCCTTGATCGTGTGCAGATGCACAATCTTGGGACCCGTCATGTCCTTCACATGGCGGAACACCTTCACCAGCTTCTTCACATCATGACCGTCAAACGGCCCGAAGTAGCGAATATTCAAACCTTCAAAGATGTTCTGCTGACCGGTAATGAGCGACTTCATGGCGTTGTTGAAACGCATAATCAAGCCCTTGCGGTTATCATTGATGATGTTATGCTTCTTGCAGAACTGATAGAGCTTGTAGCGGCGGTTGTTATAGCCGCGCGAGATGCTCATATTGGCAAGATAGTTGCCCAGCGCGCCCACACTGGCATCAATCGACATATCGTTGTCGTTGAGCACAATCAGCAGGTTATTTTTCATCGTGGCGGCATTGTTCAAGCCCTCAAAAGCCAAGCCGCCGCTAATGGATGCGTCGCCTATCACGGCCACCACCTTGCGGTCAGTTTCATGAGCGAGTTCAGAGCCTATCGCCATGCCCAGCGCCGCCGAGATGGAGTTGCTGGCATGCCCGGCGGTGAACGTGTCATACTCGCTCTCTTCAGGATTAGGAAATCCGCTCAAGCCTCCCAGCGTGCGATTGGTCACAAACCGGTCGCGACGACCCGTCAAAATCTTGTGGGCATAGGCCTGATGGCCCACATCCCACACCAGGCGGTCATAGGGGGTGTTGAAAACATAATGCAACGCGACGTTAATCTCCACGGCTCCCATGCTCGAGGCAAAGTGACCGGGGTTGCGCGACACTTCGTGAATGATGAACTGACGCAACTCGGCACACACCTGAGGCAACTGGTCCTCAGAGAGTTTCTTCAAGTCGGCCGGCGAATCAATGTGACTCAGCAGCTCACAGTGTTGTTCAATATATTCGGTATCTGACATAGGACGGTTAATGGTCTTTTTTGATATATTTCTTGTACATGGGCACAAATATGATGATTCCTGACGCTATAATCGGGAATAGGTTCAACAGCGTCACCTCGCGCATGCGCGACACAAGCAAGTAGCACAGTACGAGCCATAATGCCCCCACGAGGCCGAATCTTATGATATTTGACATGCTCATAATCAATAATGCATTGTTACCAACTTGCAAAATTATAAAAAAGAAATCAAATGCTAATCCTAATTACCCACTTTATTTTGCTAAATAGTCTTTACGATGCCTTTTTATGCGCTTTTTTTGGCAATCACAACGCAATTCATTAACTTTGCCCCAAATATACACTCAAAAAAATGGCAACTTTTCAATTTTTAGATAACTTCAAAGCCAAGCATCCTGTGCTGTTCCACAGCATTCTGGCTTTCATCGTGTTGCTTGCCGGCATTTACTCTTGCTTGCTGCTTACCGACGTTTTCACCAACCACGGCGAACAAGTCAAGGTGCCTGACGTGAGTTTCATGCCCTTGCAACAAGCCATCGACAAGCTTGAAGCCGCCGGACTGGAATATGAGGTTGACTCCATCTATAACGAAGACTACAAGCCCGGCATCGTCATTGACCAAGTGCCGGTAGCCGGTTCCATGGTCAAGTCAATCAGGCCCGTCATGCTCACCATCAACATGACCACCCCGCCCAAGGTGCAACTGCCGCTTGAACTCACCGACATGGCAGGCAGCGATGGCATCACCACACTCAAGTCACTCGGTTTCAAGAATGTGACTACCGATACCGTTCCGTCAGACAAAGCCGGCCTCATCATGGCCGTCTCGGTCAACAACCGTCAGGTGCAACCGGGCTTCAAGGCACCGCTGAACGCACGCATCAAGCTCACCATTGGCGACGGCAGCATGGATATCATGGAATATGACCCGCTCACCGACATTGACCGCGACTCGCTCATTCAGGACCAAATTAAGCGAGGCATCATCAAGATTGACGAGGAAACTGAAGAATAGCCCGCAGGCCACATGAGCGAAGAAGAAGATATTATCCAAACCGACTTCAGTGACCCCGACTTCACCGACGAGAACGGGCGCGACTACTGGGAGCATTACCGCTTTGAGGTTGAGAAAGGGCAAGTGCTGCTGCGCATCGACAAGTACTTGGTGGAGCGCATCAAGGGCACTTCGCGCAACCGTATCCAGAACGCCGCCGAGGCGCAGTGCATACGCGTGAACGGCACCCCCGTGAAGTCGAACTACCGCGTGCATCCTGGCGACCTCATCAGCGTGGTGATGGACCGCCCTCGCTATGAGAACGAGATTGTGGCACAAGACATTCCGCTCAACATCGTGTACGAAGACGCCGAACTGCTTGTGGTGAACAAGCCTGCAGGCATGTGCGTGCACCCCGGGCACGGCAATTATGATGGCACGCTGGTCAATGCACTAGCCTGGCACTTCAAGGACAATCCCGACTACGATGTGACCGACCCTCGCATGGGTCTGGTGCACCGCATCGACAAGGACACTTCGGGCCTGCTCGTAGTGGCCAAGACACCGCGTGCCAAGACCTCGCTCGGACTGCAGTTCTTCAACAAGACCACCAAGCGCCAGTATGTGGCACTTGTGTGGGGCCAGATGAAGCAGATGGACGGTACCATTGAGGGCAACATTGGGCGCAGCCTGCGCGACCGCTTGCTCATGTGCGTCTTTCCCGACGGTGACCTGGGCAAACATGCTGTAACACACTACCATACCATTGAAAACTTTGCCCATGTAGCACTCGTGCAATGCCAGCTCGAAACTGGCCGCACGCACCAGATCAGGGTGCACATGCAATACATCGGGCACCCCCTGTTCAACGACGAACGCTATGGTGGCGACAAGGTGCTGCGCGGCAACACCACGAGCAAGTATATGCAGTTTGTGCAAAACTGCTTCAAGACCTGCCCCCGTCAGGCCCTGCACGCCAAGACCCTCGGCTTCGTGCACCCCGTCACCGGCCAGCAGATGGACTTCGACAGCGAAGTGCCCGACGACATGACCCAACTCATCGAGAAGTGGCGCACCTACACTGCCTCGCTCTAACCTCACCCCAACATAACATTTTAAAATATTTTACCCCCAAAAACGAGGAAAAATCGTTTTTTATACACTAAATTATCTTACTTTTTAAGTTTTTTTGTAAATTTGTAGATTAAATTGAAATTACCTAATGCCCACACTACCATAAACAGTAACGAGCAGAATATCAACTCAAAATATCATAGACTATGAAAAAACATTTATTTACACTCGTGTGCATCATGACAGGGTTCATAATGGCTCATGCTGCCACATTTGAGGTGGGGAATTTCATCTACACCACTCAGTCCAATGGCACTGTGACATGTCTAGGCTGGAACAATACCGCAGGAGCCCAGCACCTAACTTCGCTCACAATTCCTGGCCGTGTGACCTACAACGGCACCGAATATCGCGTGTCGTCGGTGGCCAGTTCGGCTTTTATCAACGACATCTATATTGTGAGCGTGCGATTAGGCTGGGGCATCGAGACCATAGGTGAAAGAGCATTCAGAAACTGCACCCGACTGGCCAATGTGACCTTGCCAAGCTCACTGACCAGCATCCAGTCGAACGCTTTTTCAAACTGCAACGTTTTGAGCAGTTTTCGACTTTCCAGCGCAACGCCTCCAACGTTGGGAAGCAATGTCTTCGACGATTCACCCAAATGCTCCGTTGTGACTTCATGCTACAGTTATGTATCGGCCTACAATGCCATAAGCATCTGGCAAAATATTGATAGCGACGGCAAAGTGAGTTACGACGGCTCGCTCGCCAATGACTTTAACAACAACGGCCGATGCTACGTCTACACCAGTCCCGTGTCGGCCACATCGGGCAATGCCGAAAACATGCTGGTGGGCATCACCGACAATGTGACCAGTTTAACTATTGCTTCGAACGAGCCCGACTACACCAATCAGATTTATGGCGGAGGGACTGCATTCTATTCTTCTACCAACAAGGTGGGAAACAGTGCCTGTGAAAACAAAACGAATCTCACCGCAGTCTATGTTACCAACCTCAAAGCAGACATCATCGAAGACTATGCTTTCAGGTACTGCACGAATCTCGCCACCGTGAAACTCTGTGGTTCTAACCTCACTGTTGGCTCTTATGCTTTTGCACATTGCACCAAACTCACCACCCTCGACCTGATGTACGCTGGCGAGTCGACCAGCATCAGCACCCTCAGATCATTTGCGTTTTTAGACACAGGTGTGAGCGAGGTACATATCCCCGAGAATCTAAAAACTTATGGCATTGGCGCTTTTGCCAGCTGCCCGAATCTTACTACGTTCACCGTCAGCGCCAATAACGCCAATTTCAGGGCATCGTCGAACGGTGCGCTTTACAGCAAAAGCTATTTACTGCTGTATCAGGTGGGTGGCGCATCTACCATCAGCAACACCATTGCCGGCTGCCGCACCATCATGAACTATGCCTGGTATGGCAACACAAAAGTGAGCCATATCGAAGTGCACTATGGAGTCACCAAGATTCAAGGCAATGCATTTGGGAAAATGCCCAATCTCAAGAGCGTGAAGATTCCCAGCTCGGTCACCAACCTCGCATCAGATGCGCTCAACAATCTCACCAACATCGAGACCATCTACATCAATCTCAAGACGCCACCCAGCGTTGAACTGAGCAACCTCAATCCCGAGTGCAAGACAGTGAACATACCTTATGGCTGCTATTCAGCTTATCACAGCCAAAACAAATGGAACAATTTCACAAACTACTACTATGGTGCCTATGACATCTACACCAACCAGCTCTACTACAGCATTGAGAGTGTGGGCAGCTATACCGACAACGACGTGATGAGCACTCCTGCTGCTGGGCAAGCCACATTAGTGCCTGGATGGAGAGCCTACACTCATGGCACCATAGGCGATACCTGGACCATTCCTGGAACCATCAAAGACATTGACGATAACATTTATATCGTATCGGCCATTGAGAAACGCGCGTTTGTGAACAACAAGCAGCTCACCGGCATGAAAGGCGGCAACGGTATCAAGAAGATTGGCGCAATGGCATTCTACGGCTGCTCTGGCTTCACCAACTACGGCTTCCGCTACGTTAAGCAGATAGGCGACTCTGCCTTCTACAACTGTACAAGCCTGTCTACTATCGACTTTGGAGACAAACTGGAATCTCTGGGAGTGCGTGCATTCTACGGTTGCACCTCGCTCTCTGGCGAGATTATCATCCCGGCTAAGGTCAGCCTGCTCGGCAACTATTGTTTTGCCGACTGCTCCAATCTTAACAGCCTGTTCCTGTACTGTAAGAACACCGCTATAAGAAGCAGATTCTTCCTGAACAATGCCAGCAACTTCAAGTGCTGGGTGCCACTGGCCAACCTATACAATATTTATATTTGGGCCGACTGGACCAACAGCAACGGCACACAAGCCAAAAATCAGTTTATGCCGTATGTGATACCCAATTATGGCTGGACAGCCATCTCCTGCTTCAGACCCATCGAGTTGCCCTCAAATGGTACCTTCTACTACATCGGAACCATTAATGACGGAAAAGCCATCGCAGCCACCAAAACAGGTTATGCTCCTTCCGGCTTCGGATTGCTGCTGAAAGGCAAAATGGGAGAAATATATCGACTTCCCATCGTTTCAACCGCCTATGGGAGCAACAATATGCTTAAAGGCGTAGAAGGTGCATCGGCCACAGTCGCCCCCACGGCATCTAACGACTTCTACTATTTTGACGAAGAGCTGAGAGTATTCCATAGAATCAAGAGTTCTAGAACCATCCTCTCGGGAAGTGCATATCTCCAGGTTTCCTCGGGTCTTTATGACAATATAATTCATGTCGACGAAATGGAATACCCCCTGACGATAGCCGGCGTGAGGGTCACCGAACGCAACAAGGACCATATTACTGGCGAGGGCATTACTGGCTATATTAGATACATACCATCCTTGAACCAACTCACGCTACAAGATGCCCACATTGACATCACCAATCTGTCGGAGAACGCTATCAACTATGATTATGGCGGTGCTCCGAACTTCACCATCACTCCTACTGGCACCAACAACACCATCATGGCGCAAGATTACAAAATTGCCATCAATATTGGCGAGTCGCAGGGCTTCACCATCAATGGCATAGGCAAGCTCACGTGCGGCGGCGCACTTTACCTTGATGCCTATAAACACATCACCAACGAGTGCACCATGAGCTATATCAAGGACTGCACATTGAGCGTACATGACATCATAAGCGAGGACTACGAGGAAGGCCTTACCATTAACAATGCCAATGTGACCTGTGAATACCTGAATGTGGGCGGTGACCATAACGGCCAGGATGCCCTCACGCTCATCGACTGCTATGTGGCTTACCCCAAGGGTGGATACACCGACAACGGTTGCATATTTGTGGACCACGAAGTGTATCAAGGCCATGTCGAAATAAAGAAAGGTTCTGGTCCCAATGCCAATGGTGATGTGAACGGCGACGGAGCTGTGAACGTGACCGACATCACCACGCTCGTGAACATGATTCTGAATGTCATTCCCAAGGATCTGGAGCGAGGCGACATTGACGGCAACGGCGCAATCAATGTCTCCGACGTTACCGCCCTGGTCAACATCATCCTCAAGCAATGATGATGGTTGGTTCAGATGCCCTCTAGCCCTTCTAGTCTTTCTAGATAGCCTAGCAGGGCTAGAGCATCTGGAACCCTGAAAACTGAAACCCTGAAAACTGAAAACTAAAAGCATATCAATTATGAAAAAGAAATTACTCACACTGATTTTGGCTATAGCCACATGTGGCATGATGGCCAGTGCTGCCACCAAGTATGAAATCAATGTTGCTGGTGTGGAAGTGACCAGCGACAACTGCAGCCGCATCACAGGTGGCGACATCAAGAGCGGATACGCAGTGTATGATGCGAGTTCAAACACCCTCACTTGCTACGGCCTCAAGATTTATCGTACAGGGCAAGACAATTACGGCATCCACAACCGCAAGTGCGACAATCTGAAGATTGTGTTTTCAGGTTCCTGTGATGTGGAATGTGCCGATAATGCCTTGAAGCTTGAGCGAGGCACGACCCTAGAGGCGCTCTCAGGCAGTAACACCACTTTATACTCTTCGGCAAGAATCGTTGTGAATCTGAAAAGCTACAGCTACTCTATTCAGGGCAGTGGAAATTTGAATGTTGTATCAAACCAAGATGGCTACGAGGCCATAAAAGGTGAGGGTTCGAGTTCGACAAATGTGTACTTCAAGGGGGCGAAGGTGACAGTAGAAAGTGCCAAACGGTCGGCCTTGAGTTCGTTCAAGGCGGATTTCTACGAAGGCGCTGACCTGACAATCTATTCCAATGGCTCAAATACCAGCGTGAGCAGTGTGGCAATGACTTTTAGTGGCAAAGAGACTGTGCTGTCGCCCTACGGTGCCTATTACAGCAACAGTGCCATCTACTCATCGTCGGGCAGTCAAGTCACCAGCCAGACCATCTACATCAGCGACGACTATGTGGCTATTATCAATTCGAGCAACTTCCCCGATGTCAACTTCCGCAATGCGATTTTAAATCTCTACCCTAAGGGCTATCTCACCACCAGCGATGTGAACAGCCGCACAACACTCGATGTTTCAGCCAAGAGCATCTCCAGTCTGACAGGCATTAGCTACTTTACCGAAATCACACAACTTAACTGCTCGAGCAACAATCTCACTGATTTGTATCTCGTAAAACTTACCAAACTCAATTCTTTGAGTTGTTTCAGCAATAAACTCACCTCGATTAATATGCCCAATTCAGTCCAGTCGCTGAACTGTAGCAGTAACCAGCTCGCATCTTTAAACATACCATCCTCTATGGAATGGCTGGATTGTAGCAACAATCAGTTTGCCTCAATGTCGATTCCCTATTCACTCGTTACACTCTATTGTGGCAACAACAAGTTCACAACCCTGACCATCAACAACAAGAGTTACCTCAAGAATCTCTATGCCCAGAACAACACGAGCATGACAGAACTCAATTGCCAGAACAATGGCCTGACCACGCTGAGTGTGAGCGGCTGCACAGCCCTGAAGGAACTGAATTGCTGGGGCAACCAACTGTCGTCGCTCGGCTCACTGCCCAACTCACTGCAGGAAATCTATTGCGGTAACAACAATTTTGAATCATTAGATGTGTCGAATAAAACCAATCTGCAGACCTTGAGTTGCCCCAACAATAAACTCACCTCGCTGAATATGTCGGGCTGCACAGCCCTGAAGAACCTGAATTGCAACAACAATCAATTGACTTCACTCAGTACCCTGCCCAGTGCCATTCAGTCGATTAACTGCAGCAACAACAAGTTCACAACCTTGACCATCAACGGCAAGAGTGCCCTCAAGGAACTCAATGTCAGTGACAACACAAGCATGACCAAACTCAATTGCGACAACAATGCCCTGACCAGTCTCAATGTAAGCAATTGCACAGCAATGACCGAACTCACTTGCAAGAATAATCAGCTGACTAATCTTGACAACTTAACCACCTGCACATCGCTGAAGATGGTATATGCCTCTTTCAATCGGCTCGGCCAACTGCCCTCTATACCCAATTCGTTGCATACACTCATCTGCGACAACAACAATCTTGGCTTCGGTATGGTCATAAGTTATAGCGCGCTGCAGGTTCTGAATGTAGCCAACAATCCATCGCTCCCCAGGCTGGATTGCTACCACAATGGCCTGACCACGCTGAGTGTGAGCGGCTGCACAGCCCTGAAGGAACTGAATTGCTGGGGCAACCAACTCACCAGCCTTGATGTGAGAGGTCTCAAGAATCTTGAAACCCTGGCGTCATCAGATAATGCCTTGACATCACTCTATGTCACCGATTGCAGCGCGCTGAAAACGTTACGTGTATCCTATAACAAGCTCGCTTCGCTCTCGTTGCAGGGCTGCACAGCTCTTCAAGAGTTATGCATTCAGAAGAACCAGATCAAGGACAGTGAGATGACCTCGCTCATCGGTAGCCTTCGCACAATACCCACATCGGAGAATGAAGGTTTGTTAGGTGTTTATGAGCCTAATAGTTCTTCTGCTGAAGGCAACCAGATTACCGATGCACAGATTATCGCTGCTCGAGCCAAGCGTTGGATGCCCAAGCAATACACAAGCGGCAGTTGGGAAGATCTTCCTTTTATTCTTACGGGCGATGTGAACGGCGACGGTGCTGTGAACGTGACCGACGTCACCACGCTGGTGAACATGATTCTGAATGTCATTCCCAAGGATCTGGAGCGAGGCGACATTGACGGCAACGGCGCAATCAATGTCTCCGACGTCACCGCCCTGGTGAATATTATCCTCGGACTATGATGATGATTGGCTCAGGTGCCCTCTAGCCCTTCTATATGTCTAGCAGGGCTAGAGCATCTGAAAAACTGATAACTGACAACTAAAACATAATAATAATGAAAAAGCTATTGACACTTTTTGTAACGATACTGACGGCACTTACTACCAGTGCCCTAGATTTTGAATATGGAAACTATAAGTTTACAACCATCAGTTCCACAGAAGTGGAGTGCAAGGGTTTCACATCATCGGCAAGCGGTAATGTTACTACCATAGACGTGCCCGGACAGGTGTGGAACGCCAGTGAGCAGAAACGCTATCAGGTGAAGCGCATTGCATCAAAAGCATTTGAGAATCAGACACAGGTCACTTCGGCCTATGTGTGCTATGGTGTGGAATCGATTAACAACTATGCGTTCAGGAACTGTAAGAATCTTGGATCAGTATGGTTGCACAGTTCTGTGTCAACCCTTGGTATTGCTGTATTCTCGGGTGATACCAATATAGGTATGCTGGGTTATGCAGGAGAGAAACCTTTCTTTTGCACCTCCTACAGTTTCGAGGGAATGAGCCGTAACACGCAACTGGTTGTAGCAACAAGCCGTGGCGCAAATGCATGCAAGAATAAATATGAGATATCGTCGCAGTTTTCGTCGATTGTGTGGAATTCAATTGCAGCCGACATTGCGATGGCCGATGGTTGTTTCTATAATATAACAAAGGGCCAAACTCTCAATGGAGACTACGGCGAGGCAAAACTTATCAGTTTCCAGTCGCCTTCCTCCAACACCACAGGAACATTAAAACCGAATAATTCAGTATATGAAGGTGGAACATATAGAACCTACTATAATGTGACTGAGATTAATGACAGCTGCGCCGTGGCTGATACCAAGGTGAAGATTCTTGACTTGAGTGAAGTTACTCATCTGACGAAAGTGGGAATAAGTGCATTTGAAGAATGCACCAATCTAACCACGGTGAAGATGGGAGGCAATGCCTTGATTGATCAGTGGGCGTTTGATGACTGTACAGCGCTTACAAGTATCGACCTTAATGGCGTGTACAAAATTCAGAACTACGCATTTGGAAATACCGCTTTGACTTCGATAGCCATACCCGCTAGCATGATAGAATGTGATGCGTTGTCGTTTAAAGGAGCGAGCAAACTTGCTAATTTCACGGTAAACAGTGGCAATACACTGTTTTCGGCCTATCAAGGTGTTCTCTACAACAAAGATAAGACAAGATTGATTGCCTGCCCTCCGCGCTGCTCGATGGGCGGAGCTGAAGTGGTGAAACTTCCTGCAACAGTGAAGGTGGTGGGTGCCAATGCTTTTGACAGCAACACAGTGTTGAAATCCATAGAAATCAATAATGGCGTGACCGAAATTCAGAAACAGGCATTTGCTGCTATGACAGCCCTGCTTACCATCATAATTCCCGAGTCGGTGACTATAATAGACACAAAGGCTTTCAGTGATTGTGCCGGACTGAGTGAGATTCACACACTAATCACCAATCCCGCTAATGTCACGTTGGGTGACTATGTGTTCTATGGTGTGCCCAAGAATACCTGCAAGCTGTATGTGCCTAGAGGTTCGCTCCAGCTCTACAAGAAAGCCGCCCAATGGAAAGACTTTCTGAACATTGAACAGGAAGGCGGTCTCATAGGTGATGTGAACGGCGACGGTGCTGTGAATGTGACCGACGTCACCACGCTGGTGAACATGATTCTGAATGTCATTCCCAAGGATCTGGAGCGAGGCGACATTGACGGCAACGGCGCAATCAATGTCTCCGACGTCACCGCCCTGGTGAATATTATCCTCGGACTATGATGATGATTGGCTCAGGTGCCCTCTAGCCCTTCTATATGTCTAGCAGGGCTAGAGAATCTAGAAAACTGAAAACTGAAAACTAAAAACTAAAAACTGAAAACTAAAACATAATCATTATGAAAAAGTTATTGCTGTTTCTAATCGTTACCCTCACTCTAGTTACTGCCAAGGCGCAGTATCTGTCGATAGGTAATCTCAAGTATTATATCACCGACGATTATGCCTACACTTTGGAGTGTGTGGGCCTGTCGAGTGCCGGCCAGAGTGCCAACCCCACCGAGATTGACATCCCCGGCAAGATTGAATATGGCGGTTCAACCTACACCGTGACCAATGTGGGCTCCAGCGCCTTCTCGGGCAACACCACAATCTCGGTGCTCAAGGTGTGCTATGGCGTTACCTCCATCGGCACTTCGGCCTTCAGCGGGTGCACGGCGCTCTCCTACGTCTATCTGCCCAGTTCGGTGAACACGATTGGCAACTACGCCTTTGCCAACACCTCGAAGATGGCGCAGTTCAACTATGCCGCCCAGCGCGTCCCAACGGTCTATAGCAACACTTTCTCGGGCATGCGTTCGGCATCGCTGGTGCTATCGACCATGGAAGCCAAGTCGGCATTCAACTCCACCACCTTCACAACGGCCTTCAGCGGCATCAGTGCCAATGGCCGTGGCGCCAACGACTTCTCTTCGGGTGCAGGATGCTATGTGGTGAACGGCAGCAACACCTGCATGCTCGTGGGCTTGCTTTCAAACGCTCCCACCATACCCGTGAGCGCGACCAATAACGACAACTACACTTTTGGCGGCCTCTCCTCGCCCGAATACTACAAAGTTACTGTGGCAGCTCCCCATCTTGCTGAGTTGAGTGAGAAGCAATCGAGTCTCACCTCCTTCACATGGCTGGGT
>CAMKGM010000004.1 GCA_946412245.1 uncultured Bacteroidales bacterium | reverse complement strand
TTGAATTAACATATTATTAACTTTTCCCGAGTCAACTTTTTTCAGGACGATACACTTCCTCGCCTTCCCGGTGTTTACCTATGGTTTGAGGTGGTGGATGGCTTGGGCGTCGCCGGCGATGACGATGCGCATTTTCTCGGGAAGTAGATAGCGCTGCGCGAGTTCTTGCAGTTCGGTCGCAGTCACAGTCTGCAGCGTGTCGATTTGGTCGTTAAAGTATTCGGGATATGTTCCGTTCAGGAGTGTTCCGTTTACATATTCGGCCATGGTGAACGGGGTGTCGAATGTTTTTGCCAAGTCGCTGATGATGTGTTGTTTGACTACGTCAAGCTCTACCTTTGGTATAGGCTTGTTTTGTAGCTTTAGCATTTCCAGCTTCACCTCATCAATGATGCGCCAGGTGTATTGTGTGGCGCACTCGGTGTTGATGCCGATGTAGGCATCGGCTTTGCGTCCGGCCAGAAATCCTCTTATGCCATAGGTGTAGCCTTTCTCTTCGCGAATGTTTTGATTGAGTCGGCTGCCGAAGTATCCACCGAGTGCCATGATGAGTATCCGCAGTTTATTGTAGTCGGGGTGGCGGCGAGGAATGGCTCGCAATGTGATGTTGATTGCTGACTGTACAGCCCCCGGTTTGTCAACGATTTGCAGCATCTTGTCTTGCGGCACGATGGGCGGCTCGTCGTCGTTGTCAACCGGCCCATTGGCGGTCCACGACCCGAAAACGCGTTCCACGGTGGCCAGTTCCTTGTCGCCAATCTTGCCTGCAAGAATAATTCGGGCGTTTGACGCGTTATAGTGCTGAGTGTAGAACTGCATTATGTCGTTGCGGTCTATGGAAAGAATCCCTTCAGGCGTGGTGACTCTTGACAAGGGATGAGTGGGGCCGTAGTACAGTTGTTTCATGGCATCGCCGGCAAGCGTGGCCACTTGTTGCCGGGAGGTGGCGCAGTTGCCGGCCAGTCGCTGTTTGAGCACGGATAGTTCGTCGTCGGGGAACGAAGGCTCGGTCACGCAGCTCTTGAAGAGGTCTAACATCTTCTCGAAGTGCTCGTTAAGCGATGAAATGGAGAGAATTGAGCAAAAGTCATGGCTTTGTGAAGCCTTCCATGCGCCGTAGTAGTCAAGAAGTCGTGCCACTTGCTCCGGGCTGAATCGATTGCTGCCTTGCAGCACATTGGCCGCGGTGATGTAGGCCGTCATAGCCTTGCTTTCGTGCATGGCGCCGCCGCCCATAATGAGGGTGAAGCGATTAATCTCGTCTTCGCCATTGCCTATTACCCACATCTGCATGCCGTTAGCGAGTCGCATAGGTGAGGGACAATTGAGACGCAGTGTAGGGAAGTTGTGAATTACGGGGCGTTTGAGTGATGTGGGCATAGCGTTGAGTTTGAGTGTGGTGGTGTTGTGTTAAGCTTTGTCGGTCAGGGCTTTGAGATGTTGTTCGGCGCGTTTCAAGTCGTCAGGGGTGTCGATGCCAATCGTTTGAGTGTGGCTCATGCCCACCTTGATGGTCAAGCCGTTCTCCAGCCAGCGCAACTGCTCAAGCGATTCGGCGATTTCAAGCGGCGATTGAGGTAGGGCGGTGATGGATTGCAGCACGTGCGCACGATAGGCGTACATGCCCAGATGCGTGTAGTACTGGTGCTTGCCGGGCCATTCTTCTTGCGGAATGCCACGGAGATAGGGGATGACCGAGCGTGAAAAATAGAGAGCGTTACGGTTCTTGTCAATCACGACCTTAGCCGCGTTGGGATTCAGCAGGTCAGTCACGGGCAGCGATGGGTCGAAGGGTTTGACCAGGGTTGCGATGTCGGTGGCCGGGTCGTCGAAGCATGCCATGATGGCGCGCAGTTGATCGGGTTGTATGAAAGGCTCGTCGCCTTGTATGTTGATGATCACATCTTCACCGCCATTGTTCTTCTCGTAGGCTTCCATGCATCGGTCGGTGCCGCTCTTGTGGTCGGTGCGTGTCATGACATATCGTCCTCCGAAAGATTCAACCGCGTGGGCAATGCGTTCGTCGTCAGTGGCCACCACAGCATTATCGAGTACTAAGCTCACTTGTTCGTATACACGCTGAATGACGGGTTTACCGCCGAGCATGGCGAGAGGTTTGCCCGGAAATCGGGTAGAGGCATATCTTGCGGGAATGATGCCAATAAAAGTCAGGTTGTTCATAAGTAGTTTGGTTTTAGTGACGCAAAGTTAATGAGCGGTGCAGAATTTTCCAAATAATACCCATGATAAACGATGTGCAGACGCGATTAGAAAAAAGAAATGGACACTACAGATGTAGTGCCCATCGCTTATTGGCTTTGTGAATGAAGCGGGTTGATTAAGCTTCGGCAGCGGGAGCCTCTTCAGCAGGAGCTTCAGCGGCGGGAGCTTCTTCACCAGCAGCTTCCTCGGCGGGAGCAGCAGCGGCAGCGGCTTCAGCCTCAGCTTTTGCCTTAGCGGCAGCAATCTCGGCTTTCTTCTTAGCTACAGCCTCAGCTTTAGCTTCGTTCTTCTTGGTTTCTTCAGCCAGGCGCTCTTTGTTGGCGTTCTTCTTGCTCTCGCGAACTTCGTTGCGAACGGCCTCAATCTTAGCGTCTTTTTCAGCCTTCCAAGCGTCGAAACGCTTTTGAGCCTCTTCTTGTGAGAAAGCGCCCTTCTTCACGCCACCCTGGAGGTGCTTCATCATGAGCACGCCCTCGCGCGAAAGGATGTTACGAACGGTGTCGGTGGGGATAGCTCCACAGTTGAGCCAGTAGAGAGCTCTCTCGAAATTTAAACTTATTGTAGCAGGATTAGTGTTTGGGTTATAAGAACCAATCCTTTCAATAAATCTACCATCTCGTGGTGCCCTGCTATCGGCGATGACAATGGGATAGAACGCGTAGTCTTTGTGACCATGACGTTGCAGTCTGATTTTAGTTGCCATACTCTAAATAGAATTAGTTTAAATTTGTTAGTTATAAAAGTTTTTACAAAATGAAAGTGACCTTTTAGACGGGTCACTTTCAATTAGTTGTCCTGGAAGGACTCGAACCCTCGCAAGCGGAACCAGAATCCGATGTGCTACCATTACACCACAGGACAATTCGCAAATGCGATGCAAAGGTAATGCTTTTTTCTGATATGGCAAGTTTTTTTGCAATTTTTTTTGTGATAATTTGTAATTTTGTGGTTGAAATGACTCAAATAGCTCTATTTAATGCCCAGCATGACCTGGCGCTGGCCCACGGACGAATCAACTATGTGCCCAATGCCCAGGTATCGCAGTTGCTGCTCGACCTGCAGTGGCTACCGCTGTGGTATGCCCCGGTTGCCAGTCGTGTGCTGGTTTATGACAAGTCGTCGGCCGATGCGCTGTGGGCAAACCGGTGTGCTGCCATTCTGGGCGAAGACTGGCAACGCCGCCTACTGCCTCAATTCACATTCACCACACTGCTCAAGCGGGGCGAAGATTGCCTGATAGAGCCGTGGGGCTGGGACTTGAGCCTGCGTCACCGGCTGGCACTATGGGGAGTGAATGTTCCCACTGTAGCGCAACTTGAATGTTGGCGAGGCTTGTCGCATCGCCGACTCACCATGCAGATGCTTAATGCCATGGGTGAGCCCGAAGGTGTGGGCACTTGTCCGCAGGAGATGTGTTCGCTTAGTGAGGTGGAGCGTTATGTGACAGAGCATGGCGAGTGCTTTGTAAAGGCACCGTGGTCGGGTAGCGGCAGAGGAGTATTTCATGTGGCTGCAGCCTCGGTGAACGATTTTGCCTCAGTGATTTCGGGCATTATCAAGCGTCAGGGCTCTGTGATGTGTGAGCGGGCTCTTGACCGCACGCTCGACTTTGCCATAGAATTGAAAATTGAGTCAGGAAAGGTGATGGTGACAGGCTACTCGGTGTTCATGACCGACGAGCATCATCAGTTTGGTGGCTCGCTGGTGATGCCGCACGATGAATTGCGCCTGTGGCTACTGGCGCGCTGCCCCGATCTTGACGAGGTGCAGCGGCGGTTGGTTGAAGCTGTGGGGCAACTCGTTGCACCTCACTACGAGGGAGTGCTGGGTGTGGACATGATGCTCTATCGCGACAAGGCCGGCGTGGAGCGTGTGGCTCCTTGCGTGGAGGTGAACCTGCGGCATACCATGGGCATGGTGGCGTGGGCACTTGGCGAACGGGTACTGGCACCGGGCAGAGTGGGGCGCTTCAAGACCGAGTTTGCTCCTGCTGGCATCGTGCGACAAGGTCCTGAGCCGCAGATTGATGAGGGTAAGTTGCGTGGCGGACGGTTGTATCTCACACCCGTGGAGGAAGGAGTGACGAAGTTTGCCGCTTTCCTCGAAATCGAAGATGCGAGTGCTCAAATAGTCGAATAATCGAATACTCGAGAAAAATTGAAAAGAAAACAAGTTGCTTTAGAATGATTTGAGGACGGTGTAGAGGCGCTGGATGGGCAGCCCCATTACATTATAGAAGCTGCCGGTGATGCCTTTCACGGCGGCATAGCCAATCCATTCTTGAATGCCATAGGAGCCCGCTTTGTCGAGCGGGTGATAGTTGCTGACATAATAGGAGATTTCGTCATCGGTGAGCGGTGCAAATTCTACCTGCGAGTGACTGCTGAATGAAACTGTACGCTCTAAGGTGCTCACCGTTACGCCCGTAATCACCGTGTGGGTGTTGCCCGCCAACTTGCGCAGCATGGCACAGGCATCGGCCTCGTCGCAGGGTTTGCCAATGACATCGCCGTTGAGCACCACCACGGTGTCGGCAGTGATGAGGAGTTCGCCCGGCGTGAGTTTGTAGGCATGAGCTTTGAGCTGTGATAGATATTCGGGAATCTTGTCGGTGGGCAGGCTGTCGGGGTAGGTTTCTTTGATGCCTTTGATAACTTCAATTCTGAAGTCAATTCCCAGGCCGGCCAGCAGTTCGCGGCGTCGGGGTGAGGCGCTTGCCAGCACCACATCATATTTTTTGAGGTTGTCGAGCATAGTCGTGTGTTTGATATATATATTAAATGTGTGTTGTTACCATCCGAAAGCGTGCACATCGTCGAGCCACTTGCCTTGTGCCTTCAGCACCTGTTCGATGATGTCGCGGGCCACGCCATGGCCACCCTCGCAAGGCGACACATAGTGGGCTGCTTCCAGAATCTCGGGAGCGGCATCGGCAGGAGCCACCGCCAGACCGGCGACACGCATCACGGGCAGGTCGGGGATGTCGTCGCCTACAAAGATTACCTCTTCAGGGCTTAGGTCGTTTTTTGCGAGCCATTGTTCAAACACGGGTAGTTTGCGCGCTGCGCTGAGCATCAGGTCTTGGACTCCCAAATACTGGAATCGCACTCTGATGGCGTGTGTGTCGGCTCCGCTCAGTATGGCAAGGCGCAGTCCGTGTTTCGCGGCGTGCTGAATGGCATAGCCGTCTTTCACGCTCACCATGCGCAATGGTTCGCCCTCGGGCGACAGGGGAATGGTTGAGGCCGAGAGCACTCCGTCGACATCAAAGACGATGCCTTTTATCTTGGTCAGGTCATATTCAATCATGATGCTTTCGTTTTATTTGTCGGTATGATGACGGTCCATGATGCTTTGCGAAATCAGGCGATAGATGGCTTGCTTATCTCCAGTGAGCATAGAAGCCTGGCGCTCCATTACCTGGTGGTCGGCGCGTGCAGCGGGACCCGTCTGTGACTCGGTGGGGGAGAGGTTTTGGAGTTTCTCGACCGTGGTGCGGATAAGGGGCTTGAGTACATCGAATGGAAGCCCGTCCTCGTCGAGTACCTCTTGGGCAAGGGTGTACATGTGGTTGCTGAAGTTGCAGGCAAAAACCGAAGCCAGGTGTAGCCGTGCGCGTCGGTGACTGTCGGCCTCCATCACAGTGTGGCTCAAGGTGGAGGCAAAACGGTGCAACGCCTTGTGGGCTTCGGGCGAGGATGCCTCGATGAAGAGAGGTACCTCGACGAAATCTACCGAGAGCTGTTTGGAGAACGATTGCATGGGCCACATCACGCCAAAGCATTTGCGCTTACCGCTGAACAAACCGATGGGTTTTGAGCCCGACGTGTGTATCCACAGAGCTCCATTGTCAGGCACTTGTGACACGATTTGCGCGATGGCATCGTCAGATACAGCAATGATGTATATGTCAGCATCCTTTTCTAAACGGTCTAACCGATTGGTAGCGAGAGGACAGTGAACACGTTGAGCCAGTTGCTGCGCATGAGTCAACGTGCGACTATAGACCTGCACGATGTCGCACTTCGAGGCAGCTGCAACAGCCAGTGCTGTGGCAACATTACCTGAGCCTATTATCACAATGCGTTGTTTCATCATCTTGAGTGGTTTTGTGTGAACAAAGTTACACATAAAAAATGCCGTCAAAATTCAAATTATGTGTGATTCCTATTGATTTAACTTTGTTTTAAGTAGTAGTGCAATTGTGTGGCATTATTGTAAACGAACTTTGCAGTGTAAAAACAATGACAACACTAAATTCTTAAAACGATGACAACTGACAACCGACTCAATGCAACCGATGAAGTGATGGCCACTCTTGAAGCTCAGGGCGGCGTGCTCGCTTCAGTTCAAAAGCATAATTTTACATCTGTTGATGACGTGGTCCGCTTTGTGATGGCACTGGCGGGCAAGTTTGTGGGGTTGGGAAAACTCACCATTCGCAACAAGACACAAGGTTGGCGCACGGTGATGTCGCTTGCCGTGAATCGTCCTTCGTTGTCGATTGGCGGACTGGGTGCCTCGGTGTCGACTCCTGCCGGTGTTCAGCCACACGATGGTGCGCAGTACTTGATTCCGTGGTGATTAATCATTCAATAGGTTAGTTTATGAAGAACTTTGTAGAAAATTTGCTATTAGCGATTCTCACCTTTTTGGTCTTCAAGATGGTGCCTGGCATGATAGTAAAATATTTGCTGATGCGGTACGCGATAATCAGCAGTTTGATGTATGTGCTATTGAGGGTCATAGGTTGATGCAAAGGTTTGCATACTTTTTTAGAGGATAACGGCAAATACTTGGGATTTCTCAATGATTTTTTGTAACTTTGCAGTCTTGTATGTACAAATTTAAAGACTTAAAGTTATGAAGAAATTATTACTTGCAGTAATTGCCCTTGTGGGTTTATCATTTGCTTATTCGTCTTGTGGTAGCAGTAATGGCCGTACCGATAATGCCGACACCATGCGTGCTGTTGAACAAGAGCAAAACACCATCATAGGTCAGTGGAGTAACAACAATGCTGAGGCTCCCGTGGAACTTTCTCTCGATGAGTCGGGCGAGGCAACTCTTACCGGAATTGAAGGCTTTGCTCCTAAAGGCTGGAGTGTGAATGAGGCTAACGATACCATCACTTTCATTGCCGATGTCACGGCTAACGGCACTACTACTCCCGATCAGGAGGTGGCTTATGGCATGAAGTTCCAGGGAGATTCTCTTACTCTCACTGCTGCCGATGGCAAGAACACAGTTCTGTTCCGCAAGAAGGCTGAAGCCGAACAGCAACCTGCCGCAACTCAGCAGCAATAATCAATTTGCAATTATAAAAATATTACAGTTTACTATCTAATAAAAGTATTTGAAATGATTTATTCTCATGAAGTACAAAACATGTGCTGCGTAACAAAGGGCGCTAACCACCCGTCAGCACCGATTCCTGAAGAAGGAAAGTGGGTTAGATCAAAAGAAATCAAGGACATTTCAGGCTTCACGCACGGCATTGGCTGGTGTGCTCCTCAACAGGGCGCATGCAAGCTCTCGCTCAATGTGAAGGACGGAGTGATTGAGGAATGTCTTGTTGAGACCATCGGTTGCTCCGGCATGACGCACTCGGCAGCTATGGCAGCAGAGATTCTTCCCGGCAAGACTATTCTCGAGGCGCTGAACACCGACCTTGTATGTGATGCTATCAACACCGCTATGCGTGAACTCTTCCTGCAGATTGTTTATGGCCGCACTCAGAGCGCCTTCAGCGAAGGAGGCCTTGTGGTGGGTGCCGCTCTTGAAGACCTGGGCAAAGGTTTGCGCAGCCAGGTGGGCACGATGTATGGCACTCGTGCCAAGGGCGTTCGCTATCTGGAGATGACAGAGGGCTACTGCACACGCATGGCTCTTGACGAGAACAACGAAGTGATTGGCTATGAGTTCTTGAGCCTGGGTAAATTCACTGATGCCCTCAAGAAAGGCATGAGCCCCGAAGAGGCTCTGGAAAACGCTAAAGGCCACTACGGACGTTTCGAGAATGCACCTAAGTATATTGACCCACGTAAAGAATAAGGAGGACCGCACTATGATAAGAGAAGTGAAATTTGAATCACAAGACCGCCGCATGAAGCAGATTCTTGCTGCTCTGAATGCAGTCGGCATTAAAGATATTGAAGAAGCCAACGCCATCTGCGACCAGTATGGTATTGACCCCTATAAGACATGTGAAGAAACTCAGCCTATTTGCTTTGAGAATGCCAAGTGGGCCTATGTGTGTGGTGCCGCTATCGCTCTGAAAAAAGGTTGCAAAGTGGCTGCTGATGCTGCTGAGGCAATAGGTCTCGGACTCCAGTCATTCTGCATTCCCGGCTCGGTGGCTGACGATCGCAAGGTGGGTCTCGGACATGGCAACCTGGCAGCTCGTTTGCTGCGCGAGGAGACCAAGTGTTTCGCCTTCTTGGCAGGTCACGAGTCGTTTGCCGCCGCTGAGGGTGCCATCAAGATTGCCGGCAAGGCCAACAAGGTGCGTAAGGAACCTCTGCGTGTGATTCTGAACGGTCTGGGTAAGGATGCCGCCAAGATTATTAGCCGCATCAACGGTTTTACCTATGTTCAGACTGAGTTTGATTACTTCACCGGCGAACTGAAAGAAATTGCCCGCACTCCTTATAGCGACGGAGATCGCGCCAAGGTGAACTGCTACGGTGCCGACGATGTGCGCGAAGGTGTGGCAATCATGTGGAAAGAGGGAGTGGATGTGTCAATCACCGGTAACTCTACCAATCCCACCCGTTTCCAACACCCCGTGGCCGGAACCTATAAGAAGGAGCGTGTGTTGGCCGGTAAGCCTTACTTTAGCGTAGCTTCAGGTGGCGGTACGGGTCGTACCCTGCACCCCGACAACATGGCAGCCGGTCCCGCCAGCTATGGTATGACCGACACGTTGGGCCGCATGCACAGCGATGCACAGTTTGCCGGTTCCAGCTCGGTTCCCGCTCATGTTGAGATGATGGGTTTCCTGGGCATTGGCAACAATCCTATGGTGGGCTGCACCGTGGCTGTGGCCGTTGACGTGGCGCAAGCGCTCAATAAGTAAACACCCTTTAATAGAATATAAGACCTGCTCATTCCTTTGACACGATGAGCAGGTTTTTTTTGTGAATGTCGTTCTTTGGTTTTTGTTTTAACCTAAATCAGACATTAGGCCGAAAATGGTTTAATAGGTTCATTAATAATAATAGTTTGTTGAAAAATTTTTGATTTTTAAAGGATATTTGCTAAATTTGAGGGGTAAATTAAAGTTAGTTGCTGATAACCTACAATATCATTTATAATTCATTATATTTATTAACCAAAACAAAACGCAATGAGAAAGTTATTACTTTTTGTCGGATTTGGACTGATGACTCTCATGGCATCGGCTCAGAATCCGTTTGCTTATGGCCTCAAGGCATCGGCAGTAAATGATGGAAGTGTTACGTTCACTTATTCGTTGAATGCCCCTGCTCAGAGTGCGGTGATAAACTTTATGCCCCTTGCCGGTGATGGACTTACCGACACTTATGTGCTGGGTGCAGAAGACCTCACGGCCGGTGAACATCAGGTCGTTGTTCCAGTTGAGGGACTTACTACTAATGTGGAATACACTTGGTCAATGACCGTAACAGGTGCTGCTATTGAGGCACCGGTGAAGGTGGGCCCTACTGAAACATTTTGGAGCCCTTATGGCATCGCAATTGACAAGAACCCCCAGAGTGAGTACTTTGGCCGCATTCTTGTTACCGAGTGCCAGCCTACGCTGCCCAACAGCTACTGGACCTCAGCTCAGCAACAAGGTGTGGGTCCCGGTATCTATGCCTATGACCCGCAGTTTAACCGCATTGAGAGTTCTGAAGGCAAGTATGGATGGAATGGTGGCGTCAGCTTCCAGAACTATTCCTATGCCGACGTGACTGGCGGTACTTCCACCACGTTCGGTCCGAAGAAGGTGCGCATTAGCGACGATGGCCGCATCTTTGTGGGCACACTCGACGTGAAGAACGCTCCCATGTATGAGGTGAATCCCGATAACCTCAACGAATGGACTCCTTTCTTCCAGGGCCTTCAGTCAAAAACAGAAGCAGAAACACCCAGTTGGAACTTCTTCACTGAAGATGGTGACTTCGTGGCAGGTTTCAGTGCTGCATTTGACGTGTGTGGCGAGGGCGAAGACCTGCGCATGGTGAACCTCTCATGCTCACGCGGTCAAGTGTTTACTTATGGTGCTTATCAAACCTATGAGTATCCCATCGGTACTGCTACATCATGGAATCAAGCAGCCGCTATGGAAGATGAGGTCGTTCCTCTGGGCTTCCAGTGGACCATCTCGTCCCAGACTGTGAATGTGGCTTATGACCAGGATGGCAACATCTGGTGGTGCCAGTATCGTGGTACCCCAAGTGAAGCTCAACCCTCAATCAAGCACGTG
Source organism: uncultured Bacteroidales bacterium (assembly GCA_946412245.1). Classification (GTDB taxonomy): domain Bacteria; phylum Bacteroidota; class Bacteroidia; order Bacteroidales; family Muribaculaceae; genus Sodaliphilus. Next base: position 72,260 of record CAMKGM010000004.1, on the reverse strand, counting down.
AGCAAGAATGAGGATGGCGAGTGGGAAGTTGACTACAGCGATGCTGTGAACATGGTGCGTGGCGGTTGTGCCTACGACAAGGACTTTAATGTTCTGGCAATTGCTTCTTCAACTAGCCATCTCAAGTTCTATCAAGTGAACAAGGGCGCTGCAGGTCCCGAACTTGAACTGCTTTGTGAGTATAACGGCTCAGGTTTGATTAACGGCTTTAACGACATTTGCTTCGACTATGCCGGCAACTGCTATGTTTGCGATAACAGCAAGGAAGTCTTCATTCAGATTCAATTGCCCACCTATGATTTCAATACCAATGGTGCAAAGGCCGTTCCCGCAATCAAGGCTCCGGAAACCACCACTCCCGCACCCAGTGAAGGTGACAACGCACAGACTTTCATTGTGCCCGGTACCTCAACCGGAGTTGTTGGCGTCAATGCCAAGACCATCAGCAGTGTCAAGTACTACAACCTCAATGGTGTTGAGAGCGATAAGCCCTTCGATGGTATCAATGTTGTTGTGACCAACTACACCGATGGCTCTAAGTCAGTCGCTAAGGTAAGGAAGTAATATTTCTTGCATAGAAACATTTAAAGGTCCGCTCTTTGCGGACCTTTTTTTGACGCTTAGAAGGAATCCGCTGACCCCTTAGAAGCTTACGCATGACTGACAACGCAATACATCGGTTATGCTATCACGCTTAACTGGAAAATTAGTGGTGGCGCAGCGGAAAATTAGTGGTGGCAGGCATAAATTCTTGTGAGTCTGAACAAGAAGTACTTTTCGTCAACAATTTAAAAAAGAAAAGCGATCAGAAATTTCTGATCGCTTTGTGACCCCTACAGGATTCAAACCTGTAACCTTTTGATCCGTAGTCAAACACTCTATTCAGTTGAGCTAAGGGGCCATTGTTTTTGTTTTGCGAGTGCAAAGTTAAGCACTTTTTCTCACATGGCAATGCTTTTTTGCGAAAAAATTAGAAAAAATTTTAACTAATTTTTTACTAAACTGTGAATCAATCAGTTATAAAACGGCTGTAAGAATTGCCCAAATGGCTAATATAACAAGCGCAATGATGGTGGGCTTCACGAGCGTCTTGTAGTCTACTATATAATAGCTCTGGCGAGGCGGTTCAACTTTGTCGGGTTTCTGGTCAGCTACAGCAAGTTTATGCTCGTCGATGGGCTCTACAGCCTGTGAAGTTTCGTTATATAATGTTGCTTTCATCGGTAGGATAATTTATTTACAAGTGCAAAGGTAGTGAATTATTTCCTAAAAGACAATCATGAAAGCGATAAAAATGTAGGCATAGTTCAATATGATGCATCGGGGAGATAAAAAGTGCCGGCAATAACAATTTTTTACAGCTATTACTATAGGATAGTGAAATCTTATTATTAATTTTGTGGTCATAAAAGGGCGACAAGCACGAGGACCCTTGTTGAAGCCTGTGTACATCGCTCAAGTCGTTAACGATAACAACTTAAATGATATAAATTTTATTACCGCACTAAATTGCATGAAAACCATTAAATCGTTTCAAGACATTATTTCCCACCTTCAGAGTGTGGAAGAGAAAAAAACAGTTGCCGTAGTTTGGGCTGAAGATGACGTGACTCGTAGCGCCGTTCTGAAAGGCCTTGAGGCAGGTATTATCACCGTAACTTTTGTTGGTTGCCGTAAGGAGATTGAGGCCGACGAGCGTTTTGCTCAGTACAAGAGCCAGTTCACCATCATTGATGCTACTGATCGTGATGATGCTGCCGCAAAGGCTGTGACCGAGGTGCGTGAGGATCGTGCCAACGTGCTGATGAAAGGCTTGCTGAACACCGACAACCTGCTGCGTGCCGTACTCAATAAGGAAACCGGCATTCTGCCTAAAGGCAATGTGCTCACTCATGTCACTGTTGCTGAGATTCCCGAGCTTCAGCGTCTGCTGCTCTTCACCGATGCAGCCGTGCTTCCATGCCCCACTGTTGAACAGCGCATTGAGCAAGTGAAGTATGTGACCAAGATTGCTCATGCCCTCCACATGGAAGAACCCAAGATTTCACTTATCCACTGTAGCGAGAAGGTTGACGAACGTCACTTCCCCTGCACCGCCGATTATATGCAAATCAAGGAGAAAGCCGCTCAAGGCGAGTTTGGAAAGTGCGTTGTTGACGGGCCTCTTGACCTGAAGTGCTCACTTTGCTATGAGAGTATGCACCACAAGGGCATTGAGTCTCCCATCAATGGCGAGGCCGACGCACTGCTCTTCCCCGAAATTGAGAGTGGCAATGTATTCTACAAGACTATCACGTTGCTATGCAAGGCTCAAACTGCAGGCTTGCTTCAAGGTGCCAAAGTACCTGTGGTTCTCCCCAGCCGTGGTGACACCATTGAGTCAAAGTTCTATAGTCTTGCAGTGGCTTCAACCATTTGATTTTAATCCCGAATACTTTAAATATACCTTTAATTATATAAACAACTATGCGTATTCTTGTAATTAATCCTGGATCTACTTCAACCAAGTTTGCCGTTTACGAAGGCGAGACCCCATTACTGCTTCGTTCCATTCGTCACAAACCCGAGGAACTGGCTCCCTACAAGACCATTCTTGATCAGTTTGACTTCCGTTACAACTTGGTGATGAACGAAATAAAGGTTACCAATGTTGACTTTAACTTCAAGGCCGTTATTGGTCGTGGCGGTTTGGGCAAAGCCGTGCCCGGTGGTGTGTATGAAATCAATGAGCAAATGCTTGAGGATACTCGTAATGCTACTCGTGAACACGCTTGTAACCTGGGTTGCCTCATTGCCGACAAGATTGCCAAGCAGATTCCCGGTTGCCGTAGTTTTATCGCCGATCCTGTCGTGGTTGATGAACTGAACGACTATGCACGCATTTGCGGTATTCCCATGATTGAGCGTCGCAGCATTTGGCATCCGCTCAACCAGCGCGCCATTGCTCGCCGTTTTGCTCGCGAGATTGGCAAGAAATATGAGGAGATGAACCTCATTATTTGCCATTTGGGTGGCGGTATCTCAGTTGCTGCTCACGAACATGGCGTGGCCGTTGATGCCAACAATGCACTCGATGGCGAAGGTCCCTTCACTCCCGAGCGTGCCGGTACCGTACCTGCTGCCGACTTGGTGCGTCTGTGCTTCAGCGGTAAATATACTAAAGAAGAGATTCTTAAACTGATTACCGGCAAAGGCGGTTTGAACGCACATCTGGGCACAACCGACCTTATTGATATTCAAGAGCGCATTGAGAATGGCGACAAGCATGCCAAACTCATTCTGGATGCTATGATTTATCATGTGGCTAAGCAAATCGCCTCTGAGAGCGCAGTGCTTTGCGGCAAGATTGATGCTATCCTGCTCACCGGCGGTATGGCTCACTCAGAATATCTCATTGCCGAACTGCGCAAGCGCATTGATTTCCTTGCTCCTACCTATTGCTTCCCCGGCGAAGACGAGATGGGTGCACTTGCCGGCAACGCTAATGCCGTGCTGCGTGGCGAGCGTGTAGCTAAAGAGTACAAGTAACACGATGGGTGATAACCTGATTGGCTGACAAATCGCCAAACCGGTTTAACCCTTTGCTCAGAATCATTTGACCCTGTGTGCTTATTTAATTGCACGCGGGGTCAATAGTTTTTTATTATTATGATACCGATTCTCCGAAATTTGATGTAAATTTGTATTCTTGTTTTACACGAATTTTGAAAAGAAATGATAGACATCAATCAAGGAATCATAAAGACGGTGCGTTCACTGGCAGTCAAAAAATACCGCGATGACGAAGGACTCTTCACGGCTGAGGGGACCAAGTGCGTGCGCGATACCTATGGCGCATTTAAGTGTCGTTGGCTCATTTGTACTCGAGCATGGCACGATAGATTGGCAACAGCCGTAATGCACCCTAATATTGTTTTGGCTAACAATCAACAGATGGCGCGCATGTCACAGTTTTCCAATCCCAGCGATGTGATTGCTGTCTATGAGATGCCGCATCGTGAGATTAACCCTCAAGCAGTGCGCGACAATTTGAGTATCGTGCTCGATAATGTTCAAGATCCCGGCAACTTGGGTACCATTATGCGCATTGCCGACTGGTATGGCATCCATGACATTTTTGCCGGCATTGGCAGTGTAGATGTTTATAATCACAAGGTCGTCCAGGCTACAATGGGTGCTATTGCTCGTGTGAGAGTTCACTATGTAGACCTCGAGGCTCTGCTCGATGAGTATAGCGACCTCCCTGCTTGCGGTACATTTCTTAATGGAGACAATATTTACAACGCGCAACTGCCTGAGAGGGGGTTTGTTATCTTCGGAAACGAGGGGCAGGGAATAGGTGCTAAGGTTGCGGCCAAGGTTACACATCGGCTTCTGATTCCTGCCGCTCCCCATGCAGGAGCTGTGAGTGAATCGCTCAATGTGGGTGTGGCTGCGGCCATCGCCATTAGTGAGTTTAAACGGAACCAGTTAAAGACCCTATAATAAATTGAACCATGGCCAAACAATTGAAAACCATGTTCTTTTGTAAGAATTGCGGAGCTGAGTCGCCCAAGTGGGTGGGCAAATGCCCTGCTTGCGGCGAATGGAATACCTACGTTGAAGAACCCGTTTTACCCAAGTCGACCAAAGGCTCTCTTTTGGGAGAAACCGGTGACCGTAAGACTGTAAAACCTGTTAAAATAAACGAAATCAAAGCTGAAGACTTGCCTCGCATCAAGTTGCCCAGCTCTGAACTCAATCGTGTATTGGGCGGAGGTCTTGTTCCGGGCTCAATAGTTTTGATAGGTGGTGAACCGGGAATTGGTAAATCAACACTTGTGCTACAGAATGTGCTACGCATTCGCTCACGCAAGGTGCTGTATGTGTCGGGCGAGGAGAGTCCGCAACAGTTGCGCATGCGAGCTGACCGCATTGCCGGTAGCAACATGGACTGCGAATGTTACCTGTTGTGTGAGACTTCGCTTGAGAACATTTTTGCCTCAATCAATGCCGACAAGCCCGGACTCATCATTGTTGACTCCATACAGACAGTCGCCAGCGATGCGCTTGAGTCTGCTGCAGGAAGTGTGAGCCAGGTGCGTGAGTGTGCCGCGGCCTTCCTGCGATATGCCAAGGCTACGAATACTCCCGTTATTCTAATCGGACACATCAACAAGGAAGGGTCAATTGCTGGTCCAAAAGTGCTGGAGCACATTGTGGATGCAGTGTTGCAGTTTGAGGGCGATAGGCATTACCTCTACCGCATTTTGCGCGGCATTAAGAACCGTTTTGGCAATACCAGCGAATTGGGCATCTATGAAATGAAGGAGGATGGCTTGCGTGAGGTAACCAATCCCAGCGAGATGCTCGTTTCGCAAGGCGATGAATCGCTCTCGGGCACCGCTGTTGGAGTAACTATGGACGGAGCAAGGCCTTTCCTCATCGAGACGCAAGCGCTCGTCAGCACTGCCGCCTATGGTACTGCTCAACGCTCAGTGACAGGTTTTGACCAGCGACGCATGAATATGCTGCTTGCGGTCCTTGAGAAGCGGGTGGGATTTAAACTCGCTCAGAAAGATGTGTTCCTCAACATTGCCGGAGGTCTTAAGGTGAGCGACCCGGCACTGGACCTTGCCGTTATTTGTGCAATACTGTCAAGTAATGTAGATATGCCCATCAACAAGGGAGTGTGCATGACCGGTGAGGTGGGTCTCTCTGGCGAAATTCGCCAAGTGACTCGCATTGACCAACGCATTAGTGAGGCACAAAAATTGGGGTTTAACAGCATTATCATTCCCAAAAACAATGTCAAGGGTATTAAGGTGAATACTCTTAAAATCAAGTTGATAGAGGTGGCTAAGGTGGAAGAGGCTTTTCAATATCTTTTTGGTTGAATTCAAGATGTTTGTTAATGGTTGTTAAATAAAGGAAGTTTATTAAACCTTTTAAGTTTTATATAGTCTTTAAAGTAAACAATAAAATATTTTTCGCTGCAATAAATAAAGCTTCAAACAACATTAACTAACTTTTTTCTTGATTAAACACATGTTTTTTAGCCTATCTGCTGCTAAGCATTCTGAGGCAAAGCCATAAGAACTCCGAGCTTCTGAAGCCGGAGTTTTTTTGTTGCCCTTGCCGCGACATCGCTGGCATAGTGGGGCAGGAGATTATATGATTTCGTCGGTGATGTCTACCGTGTAGTCCTTGGTGGTGCCGTCGCTCTTCCTGATGGTGAAAATAGTGGTGCCTTTGAGCTTCAGGTCGCGCTCCTCTTCCCATGACATCCCTTTCACAGCACGGCCATTGATGGCAATGATGACATCGCCAATCTCGATGCCTGCGGCCTGAGCCTTGCCGCCCTCATACAGGCATCTCACAATCCAACCGTCGCCCGTGTCGGTGCGGTTCACATACGACATGTGCATCCGCGAACTGTGCTGATAAGACAAGTCCTCGCTGTTATTCCTTTTGGCATAGATCTGCTTGTTCTTTGCATCGATAATCAGGTCGTAGTGGCACAGAATGTCGTTGCCCAACAGGCCCAGATAGGGTCGTTTCGACAGTGCTCCCTCGGTGTTGAGGGAGGCATCAATCACCACATTCTCAAAGATGTCGAGCACTTTGAAGGTGTCGGCTCTGAAGGTCACGTCACGGCCATCTCCGCCAAATCCGCTATCCTTCATAAAGGAGTAGGCCTTGTTCTTTGCTTCCAGATTCAGCGTCTTCAGCGTCTCATTAGTGAGTACCACACCGCTTCCGCAGCCCAGGTCGAGCACAAACTGCCCCTTGAGCGTCTGCGTGGGGTCGATGGTAAGTTCGCAGTCAACGAAGATGCGGTTATCGGCAAATTGAGCCGGCAGCTTGGTGTATCCCTCAAGCATTTCGGGTTTTACCACATCAAGCGGCAGCAGATATCCGTCGTTATAGTTAATCATCAGCGCCTTCTTGAGCATCATGTTGTTGCCCGTCATACCATCGGCATGGCAGCCCACGATGTCGCGCAGATTGATGATGGGGGTTATATTCTCTTGATGGGTCACTTTCCCGGCCTTGACGTTGATGGGAGAGACGATGATAGTCACCTTCTTCCCCTCGCTGTTGCCGGCTCCACCCATTTGCGCCTGACCTTTGTGCAGCGGCAGTTTGTTCAGGGTCGACTTCTCCATGTAGTCTTTGTCCAGATACAGGAAGTCGGCGCCAGTGTCATAGATGAGTGTCACAGGAATCGTGTCGACTACTGTCGCTTTCATGTAGAGGTGACCATCGTAGATAATGGGGATGGCTCCTTGTGGAATCTGGCCAAATCCGCTTAGGCAGGTGGCCAGCACACATAAAACTGATAATACGATACTTTTCATTTTTGCTTTTTTATTGTTCTTTACTATTGTTCTTTTTCGCTGAGTTCGAGCCAGCGTAGCTCTTTCTCGTCGAGTAGCTGTTTCACTTCTTCGTAGCGCGCGGCACGGGTCGCTACGTCGTCGATAGTCTCGCCGCTGGCAAAGAGGGCATCGAGTTGCTCCTTCTCGGCATTGAGCGCATCAATATCGGCGGTGAGCTGCTCAAGTTCTTTTTTCTCTTTGTAACTGAGCTTATTGCTGTTGTCGCGCACGTTATATTGTTGCTTCTCCTTGGGCTTTGCAGTGGCTTTGGTCTCCTGCGCGGCGAGTTGCTCGTGGTAGTCCTTCCAGGCACGATACTCGCTGTAGTTGCCCGGAAAATCTTTCACCACGCCATTACCTTGGAACACAAAGGTGTGGTCAACGGTACGGTCCATGAAAAATCGGTCGTGACTCACGATAATCACGCAGCCCTTGAAGTGGGCCAGGTAGTCCTCCAGAATCTCAAGGGTAGAGATGTCGAGGTCGTTCGTGGGCTCGTCGAGGATTAGAAAGTTGGGTTTGCGCATAAGCACGGTGGCGAGGTAGAGGCGTCGTTTCTCACCGCCGCTCAGCTTGGCAATGAGTTTCTGCTGATCCTTGACGCTGAACAGGAACAGGTTCAGAAATTGCGCGGCAGTGTAGTGCGTTTTCTCGTCAAAGTAGACGTATTCGGCTATATCCCGTGCGGCATCAATCACTCGCTGGTCTTCATTGAAGGCGATGCCATCTTGGCTATAGTAGCCGAACTGCACCGTTTTGCCTATCTCGAAGTGGCCTTCGTCAGGTTCTATCTCGTTTAATAGCAGCTTGATGAAAGTGGATTTGCCTACGCCGTTATCGCCCACGATGCCCAGTTTCTCATAGCGAGCAAAGATGTAGTTGAAGTCCTTGAGAATCACCTTGTCGCCAAATCGCTTGCTGATGTGGTGGGCGGTGAAGATTTTCTTGCCGATATAGGTAGACTTGACATTGAGTTCCACATCGCCATCGTCGCGCCGCAGTCGCGCACGCTCTTGCAGATCGTAGAAGGCATCAATGCGGTATTGCGCCTTGTGCATGCGAGCCTGTGGCTGTCGTCGCATCCACTCGAGTTCGGTGCGCAGCAGGTTGCGAGCTCGTTCCACGGCCACGTTTTGAGCTTCGATGCGTTCGGCTCGTTTTTCCAGGTAGTAATCGTAGTTGCCGTCGTAGGTGTAGAGATGTTGCTGGTCGAGTTCAAATATCTTGTTGCACACTTTGTCGAGGAAATAGCGGTCATGCGTCACCATGAGTATTGTTAGCGTGCTGTGGCTCAGGAAATTTTCCAGCCATTCAATCATTTCGATATCCAAGTGGTTAGTGGGCTCATCAAGGATGAGAAGTTGTGGCTCATCAATCAAAATCTTTGCCAGCGCCACACGTTTCACTTGCCCGCCTGAAAGGGTGCCGATTTGCGCATTGAAATCGCTGATTTTCAGCTTTGTGAGAATCTGTTTAAAACGGCTTTCGTAGTCCCATGCGTTCGTGCTGTCCATGGCTTCAATGGCTGTGGTCATCGCCTCGCTGTTGCCGTTTTTCAGCGCATCTTCGTAGGCCTTCACGGCATGACTTCGGCTATCGTTCCCCACGAGGCAAGCGTCAATGACGGTGAGCAGTGGGTCAAAGGTCGGGCTCTGCTGCAAGTAGCCCACCTGCAGGTCGTTGCGGAAAGTGATAGTGCCGCTGTCGTACTGAGCATCATTGCCTATGATGTCGAGCAGGGTTGATTTTCCGGTGCCGTTCTTAGCTATCAGCCCAATCTTGTCACCCTCATCGATGCCAAAGCTGATGTCTTCAAATAATACGTTGATACCGAACGATTTAGTTAAATTCTCGACTTGAAGATATACTGCCATAAATAATAATCTTTTCGCATTAGTGAACGATGACCTTGACTGCATGATTTCTGCCTCTCACGATATAGATGCCACCGGTGTTGAAATGGTAGGGTAGCGGTTCGCCGGGCCGGCATGGATGCCTGTAGATGAGGTGACCGCTCAGGTTATAAATCTCAATGAGTCCCTCGGTTGACGAAGTGATGCTCACAGGGCCCGTAGTGACTGTCGGCACTACTTGTAATGCGTGATTAGCATCGGCCACAGGTTGAGTCACACTGATGGGTTGGCTACCCAGGTTCAGGGTGGTATAGAGATCATTGACAACGGTCTCGAACGGTTTGCCCAAGTTGTTGATGTCGTTGTAAACGCTCACGAACAGTGTGTCGAGTTTGGGATAGGCATAACCCAGATAGACATCGCGCAGAATGGGAGCATACTCGGGTAAGACAATGCGATAGAAGAGGTTGTCAACGCCCTCAAAGACCTCGTCGCGCAGGTCATCGGTGAATTTCATGCCCTCGTTGCCTTCGGCCATGAGCAGGTAGCTGCGTTTAGCCTGATCGCCGAGATAGCCGTTGACGATGTCGGCCAGTTCGTCGGTGTCTTCGGGGATGTCACATAGGCCGTAGATGAGTTCCGTGTCACCAATCATTTCACCCACTTTCTCTATAACTTTGTCGAAGTACATACCCGCCAGTCGCCTGATGAGCGAGGGGATGCATGCTTGTAGCGTGGCGTTAGATTGCCGCTGCAAGTCGGGCATGGAAGGAATGGAGCGCAGCAGGCCTCCGTCAATGCTCATCACGGTGTTGTCGGTGTTTAGCGTGACCACTCTGAAGGGGTGGGGGTAACCCACGAGTGCGCCGCTCGATACCTCGGTGAGCGTATCGGCTTTGCTTGAGTGTCGGCATCGGGCAATGTCGGGCACGTGGAGGTGTCCTGTGAACAGCACTTGGAGTCCTGCCTCCATCAGCAAGTCGCGCACTGAGTCGTTTTGCTCAATGATGTAGGGCTTGAGCAGGGATGCCTCTTTGTCAAAGTGCTGAATGAGGTGGTGGTGCATCATGGCAATGACGCGTTTGCCGGCAGCGTTTGCTTCCTTCATGCGCTCTTGAATCCAGTCGAGGGTTTCCGGTTTGACGCGTCCACCCACCTGTGCCACGTCGGCACTGTCGCCTCGGCAGGTGAGCAGATTCTCCTCGTCGCGATTGCTGTCGATGCCCACGACTACGAGGCCATCAAAAGGCTCACAGACGTAGCTGAGCGAGTTGGGGTCGCGTTCAGAGCTCTCGCCGTATCCGTAGTTGTGATAAAGGTCGGCAAACTCGTCGCGAGTGACGGTCTCGGCATAGCGGGTCTCGCTACCGTTGAAGTACCGTGCTGCGGGGTTGTTGCAGTCGTGGTTGCCCGGAATGACCAGGGTGCTGATGCCTGCGTCGCGCAGGCGATTGAGTTCGTTGACAACGTATTCGTGGCTCAGGCGTTCGCCGTCTTTAGTGAGGTCGCCGCTGATGAGCAGGAGCTCAGGTTGCAGATGAATGATGCTGTCGACCATGGTGGTGAAGATTTCAGCACTTTGCCTAATCATCTTGCGGTCGCTTGCCACATAGTCGGCCATAGCAGCGCCGTCGGCCTCAAGCAGTTCGGGCGCCATGACGTGTATGTCGCTCAGAACCAGTATGTTTTTGTCGTCGCGCTTGAAAGGTGGTTGGCTGACGATGAAACTCACCGGTTCGGCGACTTGCGTGTCATTGAGTATGCTTCGCACCTCATAGGAACCCGGCTCCAGCGTGTTAGCCAATGTGAAGACGCCGCTTTGTTCATCGCTCACTTCGAGCATCTCGCGCATGGGTTGCAGCGAGAGGTCTTTGTAGAGCATGATGGTGGCCCCGACCGGCAAATTGGCGTAGTTGATGGTGACCGATTCGCCCGGCTGGTACTGTGCCTGCACGCTGACGGTGGGTTCGGTGTCGGCCGTGACCCTGAACGCGATTGTGAGCAGGAAGATGAGGGTGAGTATTCTGCTTGTCTTCATGAGTTTTGACTTTGTATGATTCAGTTAGCGTCGTGTTAACCTACAAAGTTAACGGTTTTTATTGAGAAAGTCAAAAAGAAGATGACAGAAGTCAGTTTTCAGTTATCAGTTTTTCAGTTATCAGATGACGGTTATCAGTTATCAGTTGTCAGTTTTGGAGAGCTCCAAGAACTCGGAGATCTCTGAGAACTCGGAGATCTCGGAATGGCTGACAGCTAAATAATTTACCCCCAGTGCCGCTATCACCGTTCGCTTGCGCTCACTATGGTAGTGGTACTGGGGGTTAACCGGAGAGCACCCGCCGGGTGTTTGGGGTTAGCGGGTGGGGGCGCTGAGGATGAGGTTGATGATTGCTGTAACATCAAGCACGGTTACTTCACCGTCACCATTCACGTCGGCGTTGGCAAAGACAAACTCAGTGGGGTTCTTTTCCAGAATAAAGTTGATGGTAACCGTGACGTCGTTCACATTCACCTCGCCGTCGCCGTTGGCATCACCGCGAATGCCGGCTTCCTGTGGCCAAACGAGCTCAGTAGCGCCGTGCATATAGACGGTGTTGTTCTTCCACTCCTCAATTTGCTTGGTGAAGCCCACTTTGCCGTCGGTTACAGCGAGTTCATAGTAGCCCTCAGGATCAACCTGGCTGTTCTTGCCGAAGTAGGTGCCGCACCAGTAGAGCTGGTTGCCATCGGGAACAGTGACTACAGGAAGCTCGTCGGTGGGGACGACGGCATTCAGTTTGAGGGTGGTGCCCACTTTCCAGCGCAGGAGCATGGCGGTGTTGGCCGGAACGAGTTCGCCGGCGGCAGCCATCTTCACGCAGTTAGTCTCGTCGGTGGTCACGATATAGGCTTCGGCATCGGCGGGGAGCAAGACGGGGAAGTCGACGTAGAGCGTGGCGTAGTTGTAGGTGCCGTCGTTCACATAGTTGCCATCCTCATCTGGGGCGGGGGTGAAGTAGTTGTCAGCAGCATCGACGGGGGTGATGTACCAGCGCGTTGTGGGGTCATTGCCTGTCATGGCAATGTCAAAATCATTGCTTATAAAACCACCAGGAAGCCCGCCTTGATCTTGGAAGTATGCTGTAACTGATGTTATATACTCTGGGTCAGAATCATCAGTAACAGTGATTGACGCATTATACAGAGGCACCCCATTAGCATCATCAGAAATATGGTTGATTATCACAGGTACGGTTTGCATTACACCAAACATCTGAAGGAAAAGTATTCGTGACATTTCAGCGGTGCTTAAGCCTTGTGTTCTTAGGTCATAACCTCCAAGGCTATCAATATATTCAAGATGAATGACAGAACCGGCATCAAATATCACTGAATCGGGGTTGCTTATCATGGCTATAGATGTAGTGAAATCTCCATCATCGTTTGCCGCAGAAATATAGCGACTATATTTTTCATTTTTTACGCGATAGTAGCCGGTGCCGTTAAAGTCGGCGGTGGCAGGCAGGCTGATGCCCAGCATCATAGCTGCCAAAAGAATAGTTTTGAAAGTTTTCATTTTGGATATGTTTTAAGTGGTTTGACAATTAAGAGATAATGCCGAGAATGATATTGACAAGGGTAGTAACGTCAGAGACATTGACCAGCGTGTTGCCATCAACATCGGCCGATTCCATATCTTTCTCGGTAACGCCGAGAATCATGTTGATTAGCGCGGTGACATCGCTCACATTCACGGCGCCGTCGCGGTTCACGTCACCCAATAGCAAGGTCTCTTCGTTGATTTCAAGATTGATGTCTTGGTCGGGTTCGGCGAAGGTGAGTTCCTGTACGGGTTCGTCGTTGACATACAGGGTGTAAATGCGCTCCGTGTCAAGTGACTCAAAGGCGAAGGTTGCGCCATTGCTCACCTGTGCGGTGGCAATGGTGTCGCCCTCGGCCATGAGTGTGACGGTGGCCTCGTTCTCGCCATTGTAGGTACCCGTAATATCGTTGGTATAATAATTGATGATAAATGCGGGGAGCATATTGGGCGTAAACGCCATGCCGAAACGGTTGGCGTATGAAGCCAAGAGGCTGGAAGGGTAGAAGCAGACATTGTTCAGCGGCATGGGCACGTCGCTGACAATCGCCACGAAGTTAGAAACGTGATAGGATACCGCGTCGGCAACTTGTGCCGAAGTCTGCTTGTAGTAGAAGTGCATAGGGTCGGGGATGTCCATATCAAGGCCGATGCGCAGCGAGTCGCCCTTATAGGTATAGGGGCGGCTGAAGTTGGCATCGCAAATGGTGCCGAGTCCCCCTTCGGCAGCAATGTCGTCAAAGATTGCTTGTCCGTCGAAGTAAGGCTCCTCGCCCTCGTAGTAGGTGACAGCCCTATCGTAGCCGCCGGTGTAGCACTCGCCACCCGGTTTCACCATGACTTCAGGAGTGAGTTTCTTGATGTAGACTTTGAAGTTGAAGCAGGTGGCGCTGCCGGGTTTGGTCGATGCGCCGTCGAGTTCAATGCCGGTGAACTTGGCGTTGAGTGGCATGCCCTCCAGGTCACCGGGCAGAACCATGGCCTCGACAAAGAAGGAGCGAATTTGGATAGAATCGGTGAGTTTGTAGTGACCGATTTTGGTGTGCACGTTCATGTCAGGGCCATTGGGCTCCTTGGCATAGTAGTGCTCATGAGAGTCATTGGAAGCTGTCGTGACCGTGACCTCATAGGTGGCCTGAGATGTGAACGCCCAGGCGAGGGTCAGTAGTAAGAGAATCTTTTTCATAAGCGTTTTTTTTATTTATTAATTATTCTTTTTCTATGCTCGGAGTTCTCAGAGTTTTCAGAGTTCTCGGAGTTCTCAGAGTTCTCGGAGAGGTGGATAGGGTATGCGCTGTCCCTAACGTGGGTTAGGGGCGGAGGGGGAAGGAGATGTGTCGGCGGAAGGTGCCGTCGATTTTCTCCGTTGAACCCAGACGCGTGATGTCGAGTTGTCGCGTGGTGAAATTGACCGTGTTGCGGTTAATGGTGTAGGACTGCTCGCCGGTAGCCGGTTTGACAAGGTCGTTCCAGTCGTTGCCGCGTCCCTTACCGCCGTAGGCGATGATTGCCATGGTCTGTTGCGGGAAGTTGGGCAGGGGTTCGACGATGTCGAAGTGAATGTGGCCGGCGTAGTGCGCGATGAAGGAGTTGTGTGGCCCCGTGAAATGGGTGTTGATGGTGATAGTATCGCCTTCAATGCCGTTGCAGTAGCGCACATTCTCCAGATTGACACCTGTGCTGAAGGCCTCAACGATTTCGGGAATCATCTGCGGATTGCTGATGCCGTCGTGCAGGTAGCCGAACAGGAAGGTCCATGCGTTGATGGAAACGAACTCGTTGACGTAGCTCATGTCGCGCGCGCCAATGGCATGGTTGCCAAAGCCCGCATGCGCCAGGATGATGATGCCGTCGACCTCGTCGCTATGCTCCAGCACGTCTATGAACCAGTCAATCTGCTTTTGCGAGTAAACGATGGCACTGTTGGTGTGGGTGGGTCCCACCGTCTCAATCTCGTACTGGTCGATGCCAATGACGCGCAGGGTGCGGTTGTTCTGACGCACGTCGGCATAGAAATAGCAGGCATCGTCGGCACCATAGTGGATGTCGTAGTCCTGATTGGTGGCGAGCTGCACCTGCTCGTGGAAGCCCCGTTGTCCCAGTCCGTCCCAGGAATCGTGATTGCCCGGAATCTGGAAGATGGGTTTTGTGGCAGCCTTGAGTTCGTTGAGCATAGCGGTGGTGGGCATGAGGTCGCCCGTGATGACGGCAAAGGCGCAGTCGCCCGTATCGAGCATCTCAATCATGGGTTTGAGCGTGATGTCGGTGCTGTGGGTGTCGCTGATGTGCATGAAGCAGATGCTGTCTTGCGGCTCCGGAACTGGTGGATTCAGGATGAGGTTGACCAGTGCGGTGATATCGCTCACGTTAATGTGTGTGTCCTGATTCACGTCGGCGGTGGCAGAGTCGGTCTGCTGCACGCCCAGAATTATGTTGACCAGTGTGGTCACGTCGCTCACGTTCACCGTGCCGTCGCGATTGACGTCGCCACGCTGCGCTGAGAGCAGGGTGGTGGTGAGGAGTGTTGCGAGAACTATGGATAGTAAACGGTTCATAAATATTCTAATCAATATAATGTTCTTGAACAAGCCTCAAAAATAGGAGTCACGCTGTCGCGTGAGAAATCCTACAAATTAACTCAAATCAAACAAATGGGTGTGTCACATGCGTGGCACACCCATTATTGTAGCGAGGTTAAAACCTGATTTTCGAAGCTTGGCGCGTACCGTCGGAGTAGGTGGTCACGCGGATGTTAATGCCGTCAAAAGGCACATCACTAGCCAAGCCCGCCAAGTTGTAGTACTTGATACCGGTAACCGACTTGGTTGTGAAGATATCGGTCACTGCGGTTGGCGTTCCTGCCGGAGCCTCCAAGGGGTAAACAACCCACTCGGTGCTGAAGCCACCGTCGGTGTAAGGCGTGGCACGGAGCGACAAGTTGCTTGCGGAAGCACGCTGAATGATGGCATTGAACTCGTAGCTGTTGCCCACAATAAAGTGGCTGAGGCTCGTGCCTGCAGGCATCATCTCATCGTTGGCAATGAAACCGCCTTTGATGTGAGCCAAGTTTGATGATCCCTCAGGAGCGTTGACATAGAACTTGCCATCACCGCCATAGACGGCCCAAGAGATGTGTGCATATTCTTGCGGCTTGGGCGTCACGAAGAAGTAGGTGTTTTGGTTGCCCACTGTGCTGGTTTGGGTTTCGCCCATGAAGTTGGCGGGGATGTAGACATTGGGCGTGTAACCTGATGAAGCAGGAGCTGTGGCCGTAATCTTGGTAACAGTCATCTCCGGATTGGGTTTGCGAAGCAACGAACCGACAACCTGAAGGTCTTTATCGACATAAGAACCGGGATTTTCCACATTGAGGGCTACCCAGTTGCTTTGGTCATAACCGGTTTGAAGGTTGGCATGAGCCATATAGTCAATAGCGTCAGCAGGCTTCTCGCTGGGGGTGGCATACTGATTGTTGTCCTTGGCATAGAGTTTGCCGCCAGCTACTTTTACACCATAAAGCATGTCGGAGACAGTATATGGTGAATTTTCATAACCATCTTTGACAATGGTTTTCAGTTCTGCCTCCTGAACGGGAAATAGAGCGCATTGGATAGGAGAATAAGCTTCATTTCCATTGATGATTTCATTGGTCTGTACTCGATCCCAAAATCCAACTTGTCCGTCTTTAATGCCCAATTTATAGATTTCTCTATTTGCCGGACATTTTCCTTTAAAAAATCCGATGTTGTCGCCTTCTGGAGCCCAACCATTCTTTAAATTAGCGCCATAACCAGAAGTGTGAGTGGCTGCCAAGTAAGCGTCATGACCATGTCTGCCATAATTATTATATAAAACATTACTATTAGTAATACCTGTAACTGTTATTGAAGCTGATGAAATTCTAGGAATTAGCCAGCCGGAAGTGCTTGCATTTGCCGTTGACCTCACAATAGGAGCTGTAGAACTATTATAGTAGGGGGCTAATTTGTTGTCGGAATAATTAAGCGAGCTACTTTCGATAATAACGGGTAAGCCTGCCGGTATAACACTACCTTGCGGAATTTCTTCAAGTGTGGCAACTCCTCCATTTGTAGATGGAAGAGCTGTAACCTTATATACCTTGACATGGCTACCTTCAGGAACCTTATAGGAAAAAGCAGTGCGCAAAGTTGTATAGTATTTTCCATATTGGGTATATTGCGAAATCGGAGAAACAGCAAAATAATTGTCTGTAATATTTAAAGGCTCAATGTACCATTGATAACCTGTATCAGCTGTTTTTGACAATGACAATTTGCTATTGACATCTCCTAAATAACGTGTTTGGTTAATTGTATACCCTTGAACAGATTTGTTTAATGTGACTTTTGCTGTATAAATATTACTACCCGAAGATGTTTCTTCTAAAGTGGCAGGAATACCATCAAGAACATATGCTCCTGCATTAGTACCAACATATGCACAATAAGAAATATATTTCAATCCAACACCTTGACCTATAATATCAAAGTCTTTAGACGATCCCGACTGTTGTTCAAGATAAATAATAGATCCCGGTGCAGTATAAACTGAATTTGGCTTGATGGTTTTGATGTCAATGTCAAGAAAAGTGCCAACTCTACCCATTGCCGCTTCTCCTTTATCGTCTGCAAGACTTGATGCAGATCCTACAATGGTTTGAGCATTGATGGAGTCATAAACAATGTTAAGATATTCATTGCTGGCATTAACATTGCGGATGCGATAAAAACCATTATTAATAGCTGCGCTTGCTATAATAGTGAAAGCACAATTACACACTAATATACAAAAACGTTTTTTCATTTTAACAATATAATAACAAGGGTAGGCTATAATATGTGCCTACCCTTGTGTTAATGATAAGCAAATTTATTTAAGTATTTTTACTGTAGACTTGGTGCCATCAGTAAATGTGGTTACTACAATGTTGATGCCATCGAAGGGCTGTGTGCTTTCGATGCCGGCCACGTTGTAGTAGCGAACCGACTTGACTGTCTTAGTGGCAGTAATGTCCTTAACAGCGGTCATGGTGCCATCTTCGAACTGGAAGATGTAGCCGGGAGCATCGCCAACGGTACCTTCTTCAAAGGTGGTATCGTAATGGAAATTAGCTTGGACTTTGTTGTCCTCAACACCTTTCAAGTAAGCCTTATTGCCTTCAAGTTCAGTCACATTGTTCTTCCACATACCGAGGCCGCCCATATTGAGGATAATATCTCCTGATTCCAAATCCTCAGTCTTGGTCTTGTTCGACAATTCAAGATAATTGTTCTCTTGACCAGATTCAACCTTATCGCCGAGGAATGAACCTACTAATAGATTGTTGTCGGTGGTATTGGAGATGACACGGCGGGGAGCACCTGCAACATTGGTGTCAAGACCCAGTTTCTGTCTCAGAAGGGCTCTAATCTCTTCTTTGAGCTCAGAGAAGTCGCCGGTTTCCACAGCGGGATGCTCGGGCTTGCCGATGGGTCGGATATTGATGTTGAATCCGGGTTCGTCGGCCTCAGCGGGTGCGGTGGCGCAACGGATGACAACGGGCGTTTGAGCGGGAATCACATCGCCACTCACCGGAGCGAGCGTAGCGAGATAGTAGACGAAAGTCTTGCCGTAGTAGGGACTATTGGTGTTTGAACCGGTGTTGGCGTGGTCAACACGATTAGTCTCAGAAACGGTGTAGATGCTGAAATCGTCGTTATTCTCAATCTGTGCATCAAAGTCAAAGTAACCGGTGGTGTAGTAGTAGGTCTCGCCGGCCGTTGTATTGCCGGTTGTGCCATGGTCACCGGTAGTGCTAACAGTAGCCTGATCCATGTCGGCCTTGACGAAGAAGGGTACATAAGTTTCAGCGTCGTAGTTGGGATCCTGCTCATTGAAGGGCTCGAGCACCCACTTAGCGGCATCGTCATTGCCCACGTTCTGCTTGCTGTCGAAGCCGAATGAACCGTCGGCATCCTGCTTCAGACAGTAAGTGGTGCCGTAGTCAATGCGGTCGATGCTGTTGAGAACGAGTTGTCCGAGTGAAGGAGCGAGACCCTGGTCGATGAAGTAGCTCTGGATGTAGGGCTTCGCATTCTCGCGGAGCTTGTTCCACATTTCCTGAGGATCGTCGAGGTATTGTGCCGTGCGCCAAGCGATGTTATAGATTTTTTTCATTCCACCGGTGGCACTGGCCTCCAATTGTTTGAGCTTGTTGACGAGTTCATCTTTGGACTTGCCCATGATGGTGAGCGCGTCGTTAGCGAGGTCGCAATACTCAGCCAGGTCAGGTATGTTGACTTCGAGTGTGTAAGCCGGTTTGCCCTCAGCGGTGAGCGTTGAGCGGCTATAGAGCGTGAGGTCGATGGAGCTGAGCAGTGTCTGTACCAGAGGCTCAACCATGCCGGCGTACTTCTTATAGTTGGCAAATGCCGGGTCGTTCTCAAGCTTGTCGGTAATGACCTCGGTGCCGGTCTCGGCGATAACTGCGAGAATGTCGTTGAAGAGCAGCATGTAGTCGCCCACATTGACACCCTGCGAACGGAGTGTGTCGACGGGGAAGGCGGTAGTCTTATTTGACTTGCCCATGCCCACGTAGATGACCGAACCGGCGAGAGACTTGGCCTCGTCGATGGTCTTGTCGGGTTTAGCCTGGAAGGTGCCGGTTACATTGACATACATCTTGTCGCCGACGCCCTTGGCGTTGCGGATGCGGTAGTAACCAGAAGCGGGTTCGCCGGTAATAGCGTCGGCAAAGCCCCACCAGTAGTAGCGGTTAGAGAGGTCGACCTCGCCAATGGTGGCGTCGCCAATGCCGAAGGTGTAGTCCTGATCGGCACGGAGGTAGTAGGTGTGACCCTCGTACAGACGGTCAATGTTGTTGAGCACCATTGCCTTGAGTTTGCCGTTGGTGTTGTTGCCGGGCTCTTTGAGATATTCCTTTACTTTCTCGACTGCCCAATCGCGCATGGTGCCGTTGTAGTTGGGATATTTCTTGCGCCACTCGTTGACAATGTTGTCGGGCACGGTGGGCAGCACGACATAGGCGTAATAAGCCGAGTCTTCACCGGGGACGGGACGCACGCGCATGTAGGCGTTCTCGTTGATGAAGTCGGTCATGGCCTTGATAGCCCTGTTGATATTGGCTTCGCTGGAGTTGGGGAGAGCGGCACGAAGCACACCCTCACCGAGTTCAATGGCGTGCTGGATGTATTCTTGGATATCCTGGTTGTCGCCTGAGAGGTTGGTAATCTTGTAAGAGCCGTCCTCGAGTTGTCCGTCGAAGGTGACGTAGATGGGAGTTGCGTCTTCCTTGTCTTCAACATTGGGGCGAGCGTAGTACTTGCCTTCAATCTTGACGTAGCGGTCGTTGCCCACGTTGTGAATCTTGTAGAAGTCGCTCTCAATGGGCTGGTCTTCTTGCTCGATGTCAATGCCCCACTGGATGGTGCGGTCGGTTGTCGAGAACTGCTCGGCATCGACATAACCGAAGGTGTTGTCGGAATCCTCGCTCAGGTAGTAGGTGTGACCCTGCTTAATCTTAGGCAGGTTGTTTCTCACGTAGCTGGCGAGGGTGCTGTTGGTACCGTGGGTGTTGAGGTAGTTCATGACATAGTCAACGCCGTACTGCCAAGCGGCCTCTTTGGTATTCGCGGTGATAGCGCCGTGGTTGTACATTTGCTCAACCACTTCGTCGGGAATCTCGGGGATGGTGGCGATGGCGTAGACATAGTTGGTGCCGGCCACGGGCATGATGCGCATGTAGGCGTTCTCGTTGACAAAGTCTTCGAGATATTGCTGTGCATACTTGATGTTATCGGGATCAGCCACGTGAACATGGGGGTCTTCGCCGCTCAGAACGGCAGCGATGGCGACCTTGCCGAGCTTGATGGCCTTGTCGATGTAAGAACGGATGTCAACTACCTGCTCCTTGCCGTTGGCATCGGTGTAGGTTGAGGAGAGGTTAGTGACCTTGTAAGAGCCGTCATCGAGTTTGCCGGCGAAGGTGATGTGAATTTCGGAGGCTTCCTCCTCGGTGGCATCGGGTTTAGCGTAGTATTTGTCGGTGACGCGAACGTAGTTCTTGTACTCGACGTTGCGCACCTTGTAAGTGCCCGAGGTGAGGTTGTCGTCCTCAACATCTTCCACATCAAAGCCCCACTGGAAGTGCTTGTCGGTGAGGTCGGCAGCGGCCTGAGCGTCGGTAGCGGTCTCGGGTGCGAAGTCGAAGGTGCCGTCGGTGGGATGAGCACTGAGGTAATAGGTAACACCCGGACGAATCTTGTCGATGTTGGCCAGGATGTAAGTCTTGAGCGTGTTGTCGGTGCCACCCTGGAGGTATTGCTTGACGTAGTTCACGCCGTACTGCCATGCGGCTTCTTCAGATTCATCGTCGATTGCGCCGTGGCTCTTCATCTGATAGATTACTTCCTGAGGAATGTGAGGAATGTAAGCGTAAGCGTAGACCGCGTCGTCCTTGTCGGGCACGGGCTTCATGCACATGAAGGCGTTGTCCTTGACAAAGGTTTCCATGAAGTCTTGCGCGTAGGCGATGTTTTCGGGGCTGGCGGGATTAACGCCGTTGCCTTGCGTGAGAACGTTGTAGATAGCGGTCTTGCCGATGAAGATGGCCTTCTTGACATACTCATAGATGTCGATGTTGGTGCCGTCAGGGGCTGTTCCGCCCAGGTTGATGATCTTCTGTCCGCCGTAGGCTTCGCCGTCAAAGGTGATGCGGATGTCGCTGGCAGCGGCCTCTTCGGCATCGGGTTTAGCGTAGTATTTGCTCTTGATGGAGACCCACTTGTCGGTGCCGAGGTTGTGGATCTTGTAAGTACCGTCTTTCACGTTGTCGGTGTTCACCTTGGGGGTGAGCTTCCACCAAGCGCGGTTGTTGGTGCTGGTGAGAGCGCCTTCGGTGTCGATGTAGCCGAACGAGCCGTCGGGATCAACGGTGAGCATGTAGGTGTGTCCCTCCTTGATGTTCTTGAGGTTGTTGCGAATCTTGGAGGCGAGAGCGGCATTGGTTCCGCCTACACCGCTGTGCTCATCGAGGTAGCGATAGACGATGTCAATGCACCAGTCCCACATGGTGTTGCCACCAGTGACGGTTGACACATATTTGCCGTCAGGGTTCTTCTTTGCCTTCCAAACTGCAACCACGTCATCGGGGATGGTGGGCAGGACAGCGATAGCATAGTAGGTGTCGGCTTGTCCGTCGACGATGCCAAGTCGCATGAATGCGTTTTCTTGAACGAGCTCATGCATGCGGGCAATAGCTTGCTGGATATGCTCCTCGGACGAGGTGCTGAGCTCGCGTCGGAGTTCGATTTCACCGAGGGTGAGAGCCTTGGTGATGTAGTCATAGACTTCGACGGGGGTGTTTTCGTCGCCATAGGTCGAAGCCAATGAGTTGACCTTGTAGGTGCCGTCAGGGAGTTTCTTCTCGATGCCGATGCTGATGTAGCTGGCGGCAGACTGAGAAGAGACGAGCTGGGCATCGTACTTTCCGGTGACTTTAACATAGCTGTTGCCACCGACATTCTGAATGCGATAGACACCGGCTTGCGGTGCTTGCGCGCGCACGGCGAAGGCAAGCATCGAAATGATGAGGGTCATCGCAAAGAAAGTAGCTTTTCTCATTGTCGTAAAAAAAATAAGATTATTATTAAATTATTAAATTTCAGTTAGTTATGATTATCTGTTAATGGTTTGATTTTTGCTTATTCATAAATTGCACCATGTCATACTAATCACTTTTCTCTATCTGCCGGGTTAGCACTTCATGTCAATTACGCAAAAAATCAAGCAAAATTACTGATTTCCTATTATTTATAGGTGTGTTTAGTCTAAATTTCTTGTAATTTTAGTAAAGTTTAACGGTTTTCGGTGGTCGGGTTATGGTAGGTGTATGCCTGATGGCATTATAGATGTGAAAAAGCGAGCGACGGTTGCTAAACCACAGTCAAAGAGAAACTGTATCAAAAGTAAAAATGACCTCGATGAGGTCAAGCGGGTCGGAGACCCGACCTTGTGCGTAAGACCATGCAACCACGAAGTGCTCGGGGTGATGTTGAAGCACGAGTCACGAAGTGGCGTGCGGTGCCGTTAGGCATCAACACTCACCCCAACATTGCAACCTCGAAGAGGTGCGCAGCTTGGTCAAAAACAGCGACTTATGGTTGTGCCTCGAACCACAAAGTGCTCGAGAAAACTTCAAAGCATGAGTCGGCCGCCAGGCCGGTGTGCGGTGCTCGAAGAGCATTGAAGCTTTTCTCAACATTGAGGAACTTCAACAGCGACAGTATAGTGTTTTTCACTCCTGCTGAAATTTACTTGTAACTTTGCAACGCCCTCAGAATTCATGCAAATCGGATCAAAATGGCAGTAGAGTCTTGGGGTAGGGTAAAAAAAGGTGCGCCGGAGTCCCGGCGCACCACGAGAAATTCCATTGTAATAAATTCTCCCCAGACTTATTCTGCTACTACTTGGAATGGAATTTCTACCTTAACTTCTTTATGCAGGTCGATGGTAGCGGTATAGTTACCCACTTCCTTGACAGCATTCTTGATGATGATAATCTTGCGGTCGATGTTGTGACCGAGTTTCTCGAGCTCTTCAGCGATTTGGATGGGGCCCACAGAACCGAAGATGGTGCCGGTGGCACTGGTCTTGGCGGGAATGGTGAGCGAGACATCCTGCAGCGAAGCAGCGATAGCCTCGGCGTCGGCCTTGATTTTAGCGATTTTGTGAGCGCGCTGGCGCTGGTTCTCGGCAAGCACCTTGAGTGCAGACTCAGTAGCGAGAATAGCTTTCCCCTGGGGGATGAGGTAGTTGCGAGCGTATCCGTTCTTAACTTCAACGACGTCGTCCTTGTATCCAAGGTTAGTGACGTTTTCTTTCAATATAATCTTCATAATGATGTATTCCTCCAAAAATTAAAGTTATTTCATCAAATCGGTCACGTAGGGAAGCATAGCGAGGTGGCGAGCGCGCTTAACGGCCTTGGCCACACGGCGCTGGAACTTGAGCGAGGTTCCGGTGATGCGACGAGGCAGGATTTTGCCTTGTTCGTTCAAGAATTTCTTGAGGAATTCGGGGTCCTTGTAGTCGATGTACTTGATGCCGCTGCGTTTGAAACGGCAATATTTCTTCTTCTTGGTGTCCACTGACAGCGGAGTGAGATAGCGAATTTCAGATTGAGTCTGTGCCATGATAAAATCCTCCTTAATGATTAATCGTTATTAACTTCAACTTGTTCATTAGCCTCGTTCTGTGCGGGAGCTTCGGGGGCAGCCTCTTGAGCGGCCTCGGGTTCCTGCTGCTCGACTACTTGAGGAGCCGATTTCTTGAGGGTTCTTCTCTTGATAGCGTACTCGTGAGCAAACTTGTCGAGATGGAAAGTCAAGAAACGGAGCACTTTCTCGTCGCGGCGGAACGCGGTTTCGAGGGTTTTAACGATGGTGGGTTCGCCATCGAATTCAATGAGTGTGTAGAAGCCGGTTGACTTCTTTTGGATGGGATAAGCGAGCTTGCGCATGCCCCAGTTCTCCTCGTTAACGATGGTAGCACCATTGTCGGTGAGGATACCTTTGAATTTTTCTACCGCTTCCTTCATCTGAGGTTCAGACAAAACGGGAGTCAAAATGAAAACGGTTTCGTAATGATTCATAAAAATTTAAATTAATAAAATGAATAAAAATAGTCGCTAATTTTGCAAAAAGCGGTGCAAAGTTAGTGACTATTTGTGGATTGTGCAAATTTTGCGGGATTATTTTCAGATTATTTTGTGTTGATAATGCCCTGAATGGCTTGCTCAAGCGTGTCCTTTGGCTGGAGACCTACGATGGCATTTGGCTCGCCCGTGGTGGGGCAAATGATGAGGAAAGGTATTCCCTGAATGCCAAGAGCCTGCGCGAGTTCGCGGTTTTTGTCGATGTCAATGCTGTAGAAGTCGACTTGTCCGCTGTATTGCTGTGCCAGTTCATCGAGAATGGGAGCGAGCTGACGGCAAGGTCCGCACCAAGTGGCGTTAAAGTCGACCACTGCAGGCCGTTTGCCCAAGAATTTCCAGTCGTCGGCATTGATGTCGGCGATGAGTTGGCTGAACTGTTGCTGGTCGATTTCAACGACCTTACCGGCGTTGGCATCGACCGTTTGTTCAGTCGCGTTAGCTGATTGCGTGGCGACGGTTTTGCTGTCTTGCTTTTGCGCGCAGGTGGCGGTGGTTGTGATGAGCAGCAGTGCTGCGATGATGCTGAGTTTCTTCATGTTGATAATATTAAAGATGTGATAATTTTTAGGTTTGGTGATTACTGATGTTGCTTGCGCAGAAGGTCGTTGACCGTCTTGACCGGATTGAATGTGGCTGCGGGAACTTCGACGAAGGCGGTATTCCAGTCGCTCATGGAGCCGTTCCACAATCCGGGCAGTTCAAGCGCCTTGATGTCGACACCATTCTTTGACTTGAGGCTGATGAGCCCTGTGTCGGGGTCGACGAATTGTTTGAGATCGAAAGGCTGTCCCTTGTAGTCGTGCAGGTAGCAAACGAGGTCAACGGGGTTGAAGTGTGTGCCGGAGCGCATGATGTCAACTGAGCGAGCGTCATCGGGGTTGATTTGGGCGGCCTCGAGAATCTGCGGTGAGCAGCTGCCGTCGGGATTGTAGGCCAGGTAGGGACCTCCACCGGGTTCGCCTTCGTTCTTGACCATGCCGCACACCCTGATGGGGCGGTTGAATTTCTTGAACAGATAGTCGGCAAGTTGCTTGTCGTCCATCTGTGCGGTTGCGGGAAATTTTGTGCTCAATGTGTTCTCGAGGAAGTGGAGCATGGTGTCAAGCTGCTTGCGCGATGGAGTGCCGTGTTCGAGCGTGTTCAAGAATGAAGCGATTTTGTTCTGAATCATGAGCAGGTAGCCTGCGAGTGCTTTCTTGTAGCGAATGGTCTCGGCGCGCAGACGTGTAGGCACTACGTTGTCGATGTTCTTAACAAAGACCACTTGCTGGGGTTGTGCGTTAAGGTTCTCGATGAGCGCACCGTGCCCTGCCGGGCGGAAGAGCAGGTTGCCGTCATCGTCGCGATAAGGCGCGTTGTTCATGTCGACGGCAATAGTGTCGGTGGCAGGCATCTGCTCGCTCATGGTGACGTGGAACTTGACGCCCCACACCTTCTCAAGCCGGGGCACTTGCTTGTCAATGAGCCGTTGGAAAGCATCGCGGTGCTCGGGCGAAACGGTGAAGTGGATGTTGACATTCCGGTTGCAGTCGGCGGCATATTGCGCGCCTTCTTCAAGATGCTCTTCAAGAGGCGTGCGTGTAGCCTTAACCGTGGTTTTGTGGAACTGGAGCAGGGCCTTGGGCATGGCACCATAGTTGAGGCCCTCGGGCGAGAGCAAGGCTTGTGCCACGTCGGTAAATCGGCCGTCGTCAATGAGTTGCTGTATGGACTTTCCGTGCAGTCGCTGGCAAGCCTGGTTGAGCAAGTCGTGGAAGGCGAAATTCTGAATCTGTGCAAAGAATTGTTTTTCGAAGTCGGTTTCAGGTTGAGCCTTTCCGGCAGTGATGAAAGCAAAGATGTCCTTGAACATGCGGCTGGCAGCGCCCGACGCCGGGACGAATTTGAGGATGGAGCCATCGGTTGCGCGATAGTTGCGCCACAGTTCGGTGCAGGCATTGAACTCCTTGGTGGTGAGAACTGTTATGCCGTTGCCGGGAGTAGCGGCACACTCAATCTTGAGATAGGGGAAACCTTTCTCAAATCGTCGAAGCTGCTGCTGAATGGTATCTTGCGAGATGCCTTTTTGTTGCAGTAATTGAAGGTCTTTTTCGTTGAACATGGTGTATGTCGTTTTATTAAAAATTTCAAAGAAGTGGCAATTATTTTGTAAAGTTAGCAATAATAATTTAATTTTGAGGTTGAAAATGACAAATACTTTAAAAAAATATATGAATCACCCCTATTTCACACGTGAAGAACTTGCTCAGGTTCAGTCAATGATTAAACGACTTATCCGTATGCTGGACAGCCAGTTGACTGTGGCTGATGTGAATCAGGTAGACCGCATTCTGCGGGGAGCGGTGTCTAATGGGCACTACGTTCGCGACAAGTATGGTTTGAATCCGGTGGTGCGATTCTTGCGCACTGCGTTGACTTTGACTGAAAATATTGCTCCTGACCGCAGCATGGTGATAGCGACGCTATTGTTCAACTTGGCTCGTAGCGGCTATGTGACAGTGGAAAATGTGCGTAAGCTGTTTGGTGAAGACATTGCCAAACTGGTCAAGGGGCTCGTTAATGTGTCGGAGCTTTACCGCAAGCAGGCTGCGGTTGAGGATGACAATTTTCACAAGTTGCTATTGTCGTTCGCCGCCGACATCAGAGTGGTGATTATCATGATTGTTGACCGCCTTGCCTTGATGCGTGAAATTAATCTTCACGAAGATGAAAAATTTGTGCGTGAAATCTCAACCGAGTCGCGCTATCTCTATGCTCCGTTGGCTCATAAGCTGGGTCTGTACGGTATTAAATCAGAACTTGAAGACTTGTCGCTTAAGTACTTGAATCGCAAGGTTTATAATCAAATCGCACGGAAACTGAATGAAACGAAAGTGAACCGCGATAAGTATATAGCCGATTTTGTGAAACCCATTAAGGAGGCACTTGACAAGAGCGGCCTTAAATATGAGATGAAAGGTCGCACAAAATCGATTAATAGCATTTGGAATAAGATGGTGAAGCAGGGTGTGGATCTTAACGGAGTGTATGACCTGTTTGCGATACGCATTATTTTAGATACACCTGTTGACGAAGAGAAAAAGGCCTGCTGGATTGCCTACTCGATAGTGACTGATATCTATATGGCCAATGTGTCGCGTCTTCGTGACTGGATTACAATACCCAAATCTAATGGTTATGAGTCGCTTCACATCACTGTGCGAGGCCCTGAAGACAAGTGGGTGGAAGTTCAAATTCGAACGCAACGCATGGATGAGGTTGCGGAGCGAGGCCTTGCAGCTCACTGGCGTTACAAGGGCGTGAAAAGTGAAGGCGAGATTGATCAGTGGATGAATAATGTGCGCGAAGTGCTTGAAGCCGGTGTTGACGGGCAAATGGAACTCATCAGGAACATGAACATGAACTTGTATGAAAAAGAGGTGTTTGTGTTCACTCCTAAAGGAGACTTGTTCAAGTTGCGTCAGGGCGCCACAGTGCTTGACTTTGCGTTTCACATTCACACCAAGATAGGTTGCCGTTGCACGGGTGCAAAGATTGACGGCAAGACACAGAAAATCAATTATGTGCTCAAGAGTGGCGATACGGTTGAGATTATGACATCGTCAACCCAGGTGCCGCGTCAGGATTGGCTGAACTATGTTGTTACCTCAAAAGCCCGCAATAAGATTAAGCAGGCCATCAACGAGGCCAACCTCAAAAAGGCCGAGATAGGCAGGGAGATGCTGACGCGTCGCATGAAGAACCGTAAAGTGGATTCAGATGACGCGATGCTTGCCAAGTTCATCAAGAAACAGGGCTTTAAGAACATTAACGACTTCTATGTGGAACTGCACGACAGGAATCTGGATGTGGTTGCCACGATTGACCAGTATGTTGAGTTCATGAAGCGCCAAACCGAGACGGTCAGCAGTCATGAGACAGCCGAGAATTTCGTGCTTGTGAGCAAAAAGAGCGATGAACAAGAAAGTGACGACATTCTGGTGATAGGTGAAAATGTGAAAGGCATCAATTACAAACTGTCGAAGTGCTGCAATCCCATTTATGGAGATAGAATCATGGGATTCATTGCCAGCGACGGTGCTATCAAGATACATCGCAGCGATTGTGGCAACCTGAAACACCTGAAAGAAAAGTATCCTTATCGCATCATCAAGTCGGAGTGGTCGGGACGTATGGGCAAGCAGTTTGTGGCTACGTTGCGTGTCGTGGGTCAGGACGACATAGGCATTGTGGCCAACATGACCTCGCTCATCAACAAGGAAGGTAATGCCATGTTGCGCAACATTACCATCAATTCTCTCGACGGATTGTTTGAGGGTTATTTGGTGATAAGTGTTGACAGCCTTGACCATCTCGATGAACTGATGAAGAAAATGCGCTCACTCAAAGGCGTGAAAGAAGTGCAGCGCACCTGAGCGGTTAAGTGGCCGATGTTGCAAAAGAATGACAACTTTTTATAGTCCTGTTAAAATGTGGTTAATGATTGCAGTGACATCAATCACATTAATGCTGTTGTCGTTGTTCATGTCGGCGGCTTGAGAATTGAAATGTGTGGGTGTGTCGCCCAAAATGTGGTTGATGACGGCAGTAACATCCATCACGTTTACCAGTCCGTCGCCATTGACATCACCGGCGATTGTTTGTACCTCGGGGTACAGGTCGACATACATGCCCTGCCAGTCGTCGAACGAAAGAATGCCCGTTGTGAGCGTAGCAATATCGAAATATCCGTCTTGACTGCCGTGCCATCCCCAGTTCACGTGCACGAGGCCTTGCTCGTCATATCCGTCGATAATGAAATTATGCCCCACGAGGATGCCAACTTGGAAGTTGATATCCTTACCGGAATACAAAACCGGTTGCCCGTTGTTGAGCATAGTGTAGAGCATATCCATCCATTCTTGGTCTTGGTAGAGAGGTCGTGGAATAAAACGCGCACTATCGTTATAGTTGAAGTGGTTGATCATAGCATTCAGGATGTCTTCGTCGAAAGTAGCGCCACCCAGTCGCGTCCAGTTTGCTTTGGCTGCAACAGCAGCGTGGTAGCACAACTGTGCCACAGCCATGCCATTGGCGGTAGAGTATGTTCCGCTATAATCGTCGAGCATGTTTTGCCAGTCATAGGCCGCACTCTCGAAGTCGACGTTGAGCGTTACGTTAGCTTGGTCGTATTTAACTACTACCGAAGCACTACCGGTGCCATGCTGTGGATATTTATAGTAATACATTAGTTGAGCCATTGCAGCGGGTCCACAACCCACCGCATTGTGTGTGCTGTCGGGGATGTAGATGCCGTATTTGCTTAAATCGGGATTGTATTCAAGAAAGGGGCACATGTAACGGCATGGTTCGTTTTGCCCCCATTTGCTGGTGATGAGTGGAGCAATGAAAGGCGCGAACCTTGTGGTGTCGGGTTTAGGGGTTTCTTTGAGCGTGGCGTTGCCGACAGCTTTTAACCACCAACTAAAACCGGGGTTATCGGCGGCTTGCTGAAATGAACCCGAGGGTGAGTAGGCCAGTACTTTGGGCGACGTGGCATTGCCGGCAACGATGGCGAATCCGCCATTGTTATTTTCGTAGACCTCCATGTTTGGTAAAGTTGCCACAAGTTGTGGATTTCGGGAAGAGTTTAACACTCTCATGGCAGCCATGCGCATGGGATTAAGTGCGCTGCGGGTGCCACACCAAGCCGTAGAGGCGACAAGAGTGATTGCGATGGATAAAAAAAACCTTAATATAGTCATAATCATAGCTTTTTTTTTGCAAATATACATAAATTCTCAAATAATTACCATGATGAGACTATTTTTTACTCGAATTGATTATTAAGCACGAATTTATTTGTAATTTTGTAAAGAACTAAACAACAAACAACGAAAAACCAAGAAAAAAGATGAAAAACGTATTGAACACGAACAATGCCCCTGCGGCTATTGGACCTTACAGTCAAGGAATTGAAGTGAATGGCATGATTTTCTTGTCGGGTCAGCTACCGATAGATCCCTCAACAGGCGCATTCCCGGATGGCGGCATCAAGGAGCAGACACGGCAGTCTCTACTCAATGCCAAAGCGATTCTGGAGTCGGCCGGATTGGACTTGAGTAATGTGGTTAAGACGACTGTTTTGCTGTCGGATATAGCTAACTTTGGTCCAATGAATGAGGTTTATGCAGAGTTTTTCGGGCAACCATATCCTGCACGTTCAGCCTTTGCTGTGAAGGACCTGCCAAAAGGCGCACTTGTTGAAATAGAGTGCATAGCAGCCAGGTGACATTAGGTTATGAAAACGCATAAAGGTGTGCAGGAAAAGCACACCTTTATTTATTTTGTATAGCTCCTCAGAAGCGTTGCGAGTTTATAGCAGGTCGATAGAGCGCTGCAGGAAGTTGTTTAGTGCCTCTCCCTTGAGCAGTCCGTTACCGAGAAGCGCAATGTCGATGAGCTGCTTCACCTTGTCTTGGTCTTGGGCATAGCGTGTGATGGCAGCCGTCTTTTTATCACGCAATTCACGCTCGTGCGCTTCGTTGTCTTCAAGGTCCTTCTTTTTGTCGTCGGGGACGCCTTTTCCGTCCTTGTTCAGGTCTCGTATAGCCTTGATAACATTAGCCGTAGCAGCCAAATCTTCATTGATTGGTTTAAGTTCGCTTTCGAGTGCTTTTTCAGCATTTTCAATGACGCTGGTGATGAGATTGTGGTTGGTGTTGAGCGTAAGGTTGTAAGCGTTAGGCATCTCACCATAGAAGCTCATGCCCGGCTGGAACTGAGCCATCTCTTTCATGCGTCGCATATACTCACTTTGGGTGATGATGATGGGCTTGTCGGTGGGCGCCATAGTGGCGAAAGATACATAGAAATTGCTTTTTTCCACTTCCGGAATCACCGCTTTGAATAGTGTGGAAGCGATGTCTTGCTGCTCACTGGCGTTACAAGGGCGTGAAGAGTGAAGGCGAGATTGATCAGTGGATGAATAATGTGCGCGAAGTGCTTGAAGCCGGTGTTGACGGGCAAATGGAACTCATCAGGAACATGAACATGAACTTGTATGAAAAAGAGGTGTTTGTGTTCACTCCTAAAGGAGACTTGTTCAAGTTGCGTCAGGGCGCCACAGTGCTTGACTTTGCGTTTCACATTCACACCAAGATAGGTTGCCGTTGCACGGGTGCAAAGATTGACGGCAAGACACAGAAAATCAATTATGTGCTCAAGAGTGGCGATACGGTTGAGATTATGACATCGTCAACCCAGGTGCCGCGTCAGGATTGGCTGAACTATGTTGTTACCTCAAAAGCCCGCAATAAGATTAAGCAGGCCATCAACGAGGCCAACCTCAAAAAGGCCGAGATAGGCAGGGAGATGCTGACGCGTCGCATGAAGAACCGTAAAGTGGATTCAGATGACGCGATGCTTGCCAAGTTCATCAAGAAACAGGGCTTTAAGAACATTAACGACTTCTATGTGGAACTGCACGACAGGAATCTGGATGTGGTTGCCACGATTGACCAGTATGTTGAGTTCATGAAGCGCCAAACCGAGACGGTCAGCAGTCATGAGACAGCCGAGAATTTCGTGCTTGTGAGCAAAAAGAGCGATGAACAAGAAAGTGACGACATTCTGGTGATAGGTGAAAATGTGAAAGGCATCAATTACAAACTGTCGAAGTGCTGCAATCCCATTTATGGAGATAGAATCATGGGATTCATTGCCAGCGACGGTGCTATCAAGATACATCGCAGCGATTGTGGCAACCTGAAACACCTGAAAGAAAAGTATCCTTATCGCATCATCAAGTCGGAGTGGTCGGGACGTATGGGCAAGCAGTTTGTGGCTACGTTGCGTGTCGTGGGTCAGGACGACATAGGCATTGTGGCCAACATGACCTCGCTCATCAACAAGGAAGGTAATGCCATGTTGCGCAACATTACCATCAATTCTCTCGACGGATTGTTTGAGGGTTATTTGGTGATAAGTGTTGACAGCCTTGACCATCTCGATGAACTGATGAAGAAAATGCGCTCACTCAAAGGCGTGAAAGAAGTGGAACGCACCTAAATAAATTGTTTTTTAAAGACTGATTTTTGAAAAAATCGCATATTTTTTGTGTTTTCAATAAATATTTTATATATTTGTAAGTTGAATTTTAAAAATATATAATCTCATGAAAAAAGCATCATTCACTGTCAAGAAATGGATTATACGCATGCTCGTTACTGTGGGTGGTGTATTGGGATTTGCCTCTTGCCAGCACGTGGGTACCACTTCAAGCAATGGTCAAGGTAGCGGAGCGAGTAGAGGCAATTCTTCTGTAACGCAACGTTCTTCATCAGCCTCAATAAGCCCCGGTCAGAAGAGTGAAGTGGAGCCTATAGAATGTGTTTACGGTCCGCCTCCCGGAGAAGTGAACGGAGCAGAGCCCGTTGAGATTGATCCTGTTGTCGATGTCTATGGTCCGCCTGTTATCGTCGACCCGCAGGAACCTGCCGAAATTCCTCCCAAGCAATAATGACTATTAATCACTATTATTTCATGAATATGAAAAAAACTGCTTTTTCAGTAAAAAAATGGTTGGTGCGTGCTTTCGTGGTTCTTGGGGGCGCTCTTGGTTTAGTAGCATGCCACTCTTCGAAGACTGCTGAAACCGATCCCTCGACACGGCCAACGCAGCCTGTTCAACCCTCGACCGAGCCCAATAGGCCACCTAAGCCTCAGCCCCTTGTTTATGGTCCACCTTCTGTGATGAGGAGAGATATAGTAAAGGATACCATCTTACCTGTTGAAGATGTTTACGGGCCTCCGGTCATAGTCGAGCCCGAGCCAAAAGGCGAGGTGACTGTTGATCCGGATAGTAATTAATCAAATTTGACCGATTGGATATAATCCGGTTTTTTGATGAAGACGAAACAACTTATTGAACTTGAGAAGAT
The DNA here is from genome assembly GCA_946412245.1 of uncultured Bacteroidales bacterium. GTDB lineage: Bacteria > Bacteroidota > Bacteroidia > Bacteroidales > Muribaculaceae > Sodaliphilus. The sequence goes on along the minus strand of CAMKGM010000004.1, from coordinate 38,811 downwards.
GCGCCGTGATAGGATGATGCTTGAGAAGCATCATCCGTTGCGTCAGTTGTTTTGGGAGTGCACACTGCGTTGCAACTTGGCATGTAGGCATTGTGGAAGCGACTGCAAAAAGATATCGCAAGTGCCCGACATGCCCTTGGAGCACTTCACTCGCGTACTTGATGAAATTGCTACTGCCATGAATCCTGCCGATGTGCAGGTGAATACGGTGGGAGGAGAACCGCTGGTGCGCCCCGACTTGGAACAGTGTGGCCGTGAGATTACGCGACGCGGTTTCTTGTGGGGTTTTGTGACCAATGGCGTGCTACTCACCGAGACCACGCTTCGGCGCATGATTGATGCCGGTTTGGGGACCCTTGCCGTGAGCCTTGATGGACTGGAGGGTCATCATAACTGGCTGCGTGGCAATTCGTTTGACGGTGCTATGGCGGCCGTGAGGCTGCTCACGCGCACTCGCAATTTGTTGTGGGATGTGATTACCTGTGTGAATCGTCGCAACCTTGCGTCGTTGCCTCAATTACGTCAATACTTGATTGAGGCCGGTGTGAAAAAGTGGCGCATATTCACAATATTTCCGCAAGGTCGCGCCAAACTTGACCCTGAATTATTCTTGACTCCTGCCGAGTATCGCAGTGTGATGGATTTCATCGTTGAAACTCGTGAGCAGGGGCAAATTGATTTGTCATATAGCTGTGAAGGTTTTTTAGGCGACTACGAAACCAGAGTGAGAGACCATTGTTTTCGCTGTGATGCCGGTATCATGACAGCCTCAATACTTGCCAATGGCGACATTTCGGGCTGCATGAGCATTCGTGCCAACTATAAGCAAGGCAATATCTATGAAGATAGTTTCCTGGATGTTTGGAATAATCGTTTTGAGCAAATGCGTGACCGTCGCTGGATGAAAACTGGTGAATGCGCACGGTGCCGCATGTGGGACTACTGTGCCGGTGGTGCGTTCCACCTGCGCGATGACGATGGTTCGATGATGCACTGCAATTTCCTTACACTCGAAAAATCAAATTCATAACCTGGACAACATAATTCTTTGTAGATTCTCCAGAAACCGGGCTGTTTGACCGCCGTCCATTTGGACATGATGGAATTGAAATGCCGTTCTTGCGGGCATGTTCTTTGACATCTGCGACGAGCTTTTCGTCCTTTTTGAGGTTATTCTGCAGCATCCAAACAAATCAGATTAATCCGTAGTTTATTCACGGAGTGTGCTATTGCCCTCGCGCAACCACACAATTTCCACTATCTTTGCCGCACACCCACGCTCTTTGACATCCTTCCAATATCCCATATCTTACGAAAGTACACATTATTCTCACGTAAGCAGTACAATAGTTGACGTAAGCAGTACAATCCAAAAATAGGACACACCTCTAAAAACCAGTAGATTGCATGAAAACCAACCGCAATTTTCCCACTTTTCCCACCTTTCCCAAAAGATTCACCCTTCCCGGCTTTCCCGGCTTTCCCGGATGATTCACGCTTCCCTGTCTTCCTATATAAAAAGGGGATGAGCCGGTAATTTGACACATCCCCAGATTATTTTGCTTGGGTTAACCCAAATCAATCTTTAGGTTTAGTGATTTACCATACGAGGGCGCGCTGCGACTCGGGGAGGTACATTTTGTCGCTCTTCTTGATGTTGAAGGCCTTGTACCAGGGACCGATCATAGGCAGAGCCGCATTGACGCGGAGCTCGTTGGGTGAGTGCGTGTCGCTGTCAACGAGGTTGGCAATCGACTCGGGGGTGCTGTTGCTGGCCCAGACGCGGGCGTAAGCCAGGAAGAAGCGCTGTGCAGGTGTGTAACCGTCGATTTTCTTCAGCGGCTCCACCTTCATGCGGTTCTCGTAGGCACGGTAGGCAATGTTCAAGCCACCGTTGTCACTCACGTTCTCGCCCAGAGTTTTCGCACCGTTTACAAACACACCGGGAAGAATTTCCTGTTTGCTGAACCAGTCGGCAATCACCTTCGTCCGGCTGTCGTAGTTTGCCTTGTCCTCGGGAGTCCACCAGTTGGCGAGGTTACCGTCCTTATCGAAGAGGCAGCCCTTGTCGTCGAATCCGTGGGTCATTTCGTGACCGATGACAACACCAATGGCACCATAGTTGCTGGCATAGTCGGCCTCGGGGTCAAAGAAGGGAGGTTGCAGGATGGCTGCCGGGAAGTTGATGCTGTTGAAGCGAGAGTTGTAGAAGGCGTTAACCGTCTGAGGGGTGCATGCCATCACCGTCTTGTCCACTGGCTGGTGCCAGTGCTTGCGCAGATTTGCCTGTGTGGTTTCTTGTGAGATGCGAATGTAGTTTTCCACCATATTCTCGTCTTCGCGAATGTCGATATACTTTTCCATGTCTTCCCACTTGTCGGGATAGCCCACGTTAATGTGCATGGCATGCAATTTCTCTATGGCCTTGGCCTTGGTTTCCGCGCTCATCCAGGTGTTGTCCTTCAGGCGGTCTTCAAAGGCCTGCTGCAAGTCTTTCACCAGCTTCACCACACGCTGCTTGCTGCTCTCGGGGAAATACTTCTGAACATACAGTTTGCCTATGGTTTCACCCAAAAAGCCGCTAATCAAGCCCACGGCACGCTTCCAGCGGGGCTGCTGTTCCTGAACACCCGAGATTTTCTTACTGGCCTCAAACGAACGGTCGCTGAATTCGTCGGACAGGAAGCCCGAGAAACTCTTGACTATGCTCAGTTCCATAAATGCCTTCCAGTCGTCAACACTTGCGTTGGCTAACAAATCCTCAACCACATGCAGGGGCTCAAGCTGACCCACATTCACGGTGTCGATGTCCTGCGGATAGTTGATAACATTGCGATACGTCGCCCAATCTATGCCCTTGAAATCGTTAAGCAGCTGCTCCCAGGTCATGATGTGAATGCGCTTGTAGGGGTCGCGCGACTCCACCTGGTCAAGCTGACTCAAGCCTATCTTGGTCTCTATGGCCCACTCGGCTTCCATCATGCGCTCGGCTTCCTCGTCGCTGTTACCCACCATCTTCAACAAGTCCTTATTGAGCTCTTTAATAGTGCTCACCACCACCTTTTGCTGCTCGCTGGGGTTGTCGTAGTACTCCTTTGAAAGTGAGGCACCACCATGACCGGCACCCATCATATACTCGTTGGAATTATAGGGATTCATTGACAAGTATATGCCAAACGGCGCTGTGCCGAAGCCCTTGGCGTCGAGTTCATACATCACCTTGAGCATTTGCTCGCGAGTGGTGATTTCGCGCACTTGCTTCAGATAGGGCAAAATGGGTTGGTAACCCATCGCGTTGCGACTCACGGTGTCCATATACAGGCGGTACAGACTGCCTATCTTCTGACCATCGGTGCCTTGCGGCAAGTGCTTGCCGGCATACTCCATAATCAAGTCGTTGATGCGGTCGTTGTTCTGTTCATAGAGATCCATGAACGCGCCGTTCTGGACGTGCTGTTTGTCGAGTGGGTTGGCTTTGAGCCATCCGCCCACGGCATACTGCCAGAAGTTTTCGCCGGGTTTTACACTAAGGTCCATGTTGGCCTTGTTTACATGCTGTTGGGTTTGTGCCGTCCCTATCATGCAAGACAAAGCAAGAGCAACGGCAATAAAAGCTTGTTTCATTTTCATTATTGTTTGTAGGATATTTAAATGTGTATTAATTGTTTGTTGCAATAATGTTGTTTTTCAATTGCAAATGTAACCAATATATTTAATGAAAATGGTAGTTTAATAATAATTAATAAAAGTTTACTTACATTCGTGCTTACCTTTTTTATCGGACACTAATGATAAAAAAACGGTAAGACTCATGTGAATCTTACCGTTTTGTGTGTATAAAACAGTATTGTTTTAAGCGTGCTCGATGGCTGCTTGAGCGGCAGCGAGACGTGCGATGGGCACACGATAGGGCGAGCAAGAAACATACTTGAGGTTGAGCGAGTCGCAGAACTTCACTGACGAGGGCTCACCACCATGTTCGCCACAGATGCCAAGGTCGAGCTCGGGTTTGGTTTGACGGCCTTTGCGGCAAGCCATCTCGATGAGTTGGCCAACGCCTTCCTGGTCTAGCACTGCAAACGGGTCGTTCTTCAACAGACCGAGACGCATATAGTCGGGGAGGAACTTGGCAACATCGTCGCGAGAATAACCGAAGGTCATTTGCGTGAGGTCGTTAGTACCGAACGAGAAGAAGTCGGCAACCTGAGCGATTTGGTCGGCCACGAGAGCGGCACGCGGAATCTCAATCATAGTACCAATCTTGTAAGCCACGGTTTCGCCACGCTCGGCAAACACCTTGTCGGCAGTGCGGCGAATGATCTCGGCCTGCAGTTTAATTTCGTTGAATACGCCCACAAGAGGAATCATAATCTTGGGATGCACATCAATGCCCTTAGCCTTCATGTTCAGAGCTGCCTCAATGATGGCGCGAGCCTGCATCTCAGTGATTTCAGGATAGGTGTTACCCAGGCGGCATCCGCGATGACCGAGCATGGGGTTCTGCTCAACGAGAGCTTCGCTGATGTTTTTGATGTCGGCCTCAGAGATGTTAGTTCTGGCAGATAGTTCACGAATGGCTGCTGCTTCCTTGGGAACAAACTCGTGCAGAGGGGGATCGAGCAGACGGATGGTCACGTCGTAACCGTCCATAGCCTCGAAGATGCCTTCGAAGTCACCACGCTGCAAGGGGAGCAGTTTGGCAAGGGCAACCTCACGGCTAGCCTTGTCTTGAGCGATAATCATTTCGCGCATAGCCTGGATACGGTCACCTTCAAAGAACATATGCTCAGTGCGGCACAGACCGATACCCTTGGCACCAAAGCGGCGTGCCACCTTTGCATCGGCAGGAGAGTCTGCATTGGTGTAGACCATCATCTTAGAGTGTTTCTCAGCCAGGTCCATGATGGCTGCAAAGTCACCGCTAATGTCGGCATCAGCGGTCTGAACTTTGCCTTCATAGACTTGTCCGGTAGAACCATTGAGTGAAATCCACTCGCCTTCGTGATAAACTTTACCGTTCATTTCCACGGTCTTGGCCTTGTAGTCAACAATGATGTCGCCTGCACCCGACACGCAGCACTTGCCCATACCACGGGCAACCACAGCAGCGTGCGAGGTCATACCGCCACGAGCGGTGAGGATACCCTCAGCAACACGCATACCGCGAAGGTCTTCGGGTGAAGTTTCAATGCGCACGAGCACCACATTGTGGTTCTTGGCTGCCCATTCCTCGGCCTCGTCGGCGAAGAATACGATTTGTCCGGTAGCAGCACCGGGGCTTGCGGGCAGACCCTTGGCGATAACCTTGGCCGATTTCAGCGCTTCCTTGTCGAAGACGGGGTGGAGAAGCTCATCGAGTTTCTCGGGCTCCATGCGTTTAAGGACGGTTTTCTCGTCAATTTTGCCTTCACGCAGCAGGTCCATGGCAATCTTCACCATAGCAGCACCGGTGCGCTTGCCGTTGCGGGTCTGAAGCAGCCAAAGCTTGCCGTTCTGGATGGTGAACTCCATATCTTGCATATCGTGATAGTGCTCCTCGAGTTTGTGCTGAATGTCAACCAACTGAGCGGCACACTCAGGCATAGATTCCTCCAGTGAGGGGAACTCGGCCTTGCGCTGCTCTTCGCTGATGCCTTGAAGCTGAGCCCAGCGACGGCTACCTTCGGTCATGATTTGTTGCGGGGTGCGCACACCGGCCACCACGTCTTCGCCCTGAGCGTTAATCAGGTACTCGCCGTTGAACAGGTTCTCACCTGTGGCGGCATCGCGAGAGAAGCACACGCCGGTAGCAGAGTTGTTGCCCATGTTGCCATAGACCATGGCTTGCACATTGACGGCAGTTCCGTATTCCTCAGGAATTTGGTTCATCTTGCGGTAAAGGATGGCGCGCTCGTTGTTCCAGCTATCGAACACTGCATAGATGGCTCCCCAGAGCTGATCCCATGCGTTGGTGGGGAAGTCCTTACCGGTGTTCTCTTTCACGGCTTTCTTGAACAGGTCGACCAGTTTCTTGAGGTCTTCCACTTCGAGTTCGGTGTCAAACTTCACACCCTTCTGAGCCTTGACGTTTTCAATGATTTCCTCAAAGGGGTCAATGTCGGTCTTGTTCTTGGGTTTCATGCCCAGCACCACGTCGCCGTACATTTGTACAAAACGGCGGTAGCTGTCCCAAGCAAAGCGAGGATTGCCAGACTTGACGGCGAGCGTCTCAGCGACGGCGTCGTTAATACCCAGGTTAAGCACGGTGTCCATCATACCCGGCATAGATACGGGAGCACCCGAGCGAACCGACACGAGCTGTGGGTTGCTGGGGTCGTTGAATTTGTTGCCGGTGAGCGACTCGATGTGGTTGATAGCCTTTTCAACATCGGCCTTAATGAGTTCGACAACATGTTCGCGGCCTTTTTCGTTATAGACCTTGCAAACTTCAGTAGTAATAGTAAAACCGGGAGGTACGGGAACTCCAATGAGATTCATCTCGGCCAGATTGGCACCCTTGCCACCAAGCAAATCGCGCATTTCGGCTTTGCCCTCGGCCATGCCATTTCCGAAAGTGTAAACTGTCTTCATTAAATAAGTAAATTTATAATTAAAAAAATTGAAAGCAAAATAACGGTTGTAGATGAAAATGCATTTCAAAAAGTGCCTATAGGTCGTTGTTTGGCGTTGGTTACAGTTTTTAAGCAACATGGAACTTGTTGTAACGCAACAACATCCTGCTCGCACTATGAATTCCAAGGGGGCAACAAGACGCACCCCGTTTTGGAGTTGCAAAGATACGAAAAAAATATAAAAGTTGATGTAAATAAATGCGATTTAATGACTAAATAAAAATATTTTTTAACGAATAGCAGATTATCGCTATCTTTGTAGCCGAAAATCAACCGAATATAAAACAAGATAAAAAATAAATACAGACGTGAGCAGAAAGCGTAAACCGTTGCCAGTGATTGAAAAACTGGAGATAACAGGCATAGCGGCCGAGGGCAAAAGCCTGGGCCGGTGGAACGACATGGTGGTGTTTGTGCCGCTGGGCGCACCGGGAGATGTGGTTGATGTGCAATTGACCAAGAAACGCCATTCGTTTGCCGAAGGCAAAATTGTGCGTTTTCACACAATGAGCGCAATGCGTGTTGAGCCCATGTGTGAACACTATGGTGTGTGCGGCGGATGCAAATTCCAACATATACCCTATGACCAGCAGCTCAAATATAAGCAACAACAAGTAGAGGATGCCTTGCAACGCATTGCCAAAGTGGAGCTGCCGGCCATTAATCCCATACTTGGCTCAGCCCATACTTGCTATTATCGCAATAAACTGGAATTTACTTTCTCCAATAAATCATGGCTCACGCGTGAGCAACTGGAGTCAGGAGAGGCATTTGACGATCGTAACGCGCTGGGATTCCACATTCCCAACGCATTTGACAAGGTGCTCGACATTAAGCATTGTTGGTTGCAATCTGAGCTGTCGAACGAGATAAGGAACTTCATTCGTGACTATGGCAAGCGACAAGGCTATTCATTCTTTGACTTGCGTGACAATGTGGGTCTGTTACGCACCATCATGATTAGAACGGCCAGCACAGGCGAGGTGATGCTAGTGGTAGTGTTCGGCGAGGATAATCGTGCTGCCATCGACGATGTGATGCACGCCATGCACGAACGCTTCCCGATGATTACATCGCTGCTCTATGTGGTGAACCTAAAGCGGAACGACTCGCTCAATGATCAGGAATTTGTGCTCTACGCCGGTCGTGAGTATATTGAAGAGGAGATGGAAGGGTTGCGATTTAGGGTCGGACCAAAGTCGTTCTATCAGACCAACTCAGCCCAGGCCTATGAGTTATATAAGGTGGCACGTCGCATGGCTCGACTGACAGGCGACGAACTGGTCTACGACCTATACACCGGCACCGGCACGATAGCCAATTTTGTGGCACGCCAAGCACGTAAAGTGATTGGTATTGAGTATGTGTCTGAAGCCATTGATGACGCGCGACTCAATTCACAGGTGAACAAGATTGAAAACACACTGTTCTACGCTGGTGACATGAAAGATATCTTGACCGACGACTTTGTGCTAGAACACGGATGCCCCGATGTGATGATTATTGACCCTCCGCGCGCGGGAATGCATGAGGATGTGGTTAACGTGATTATGCGTGCCGAGCCGCAACGCATTGTCTATGTGAGCTGTAATCCCGCCACACAAGCACGCGATTTGGCTATGCTCGATGCCAAGTACGCTGTGCTGGAGGTGCAACCGGTTGATATGTTTCCACACACCCAGCATGTGGAGAATGTGGTGGCTTTAGAGCGCCGATTTTAATTGGGTTAAAGGGCATCTTTTATGTCCTCGAATGTGGTGAGGCATGAGTTGTAAAAGCGCCGGTCGTCCGTGACGTTGCGTCCCACAAAGTCGGGTAGGGTATAGCGATAGTCAACCGAGGGAATCTCAATCTCGGCCAAAATCAATCCCTGCAGGTCGCCGTGAAACACGTCAATCTCCCACTTATTACCATCGTGCATGACTATGTGACGGTCCTTGCTGATGACCGGAGGCACGCACATGCGTAGCATGGCTTGAGCATCGGCCAGCGGTATGGGATACTCAAACTCGTCGCGAGCGGCATCGATTCCTGGCCCCTTGATGGTGATAAAAGCCTTTTCGCCGGCAGTGCGGATGCGCACAGTGCGGCCCTTGTCGCGCGACAGGTAACCTTGAGTGATGTGTATCACTTGTGAGGCCTGATGCTTGAAGCTATCGCCGGTCACAAGATATTTGTGTTCTATTTCCTTAGCCATAAAAATGTGATTTCAATAATGAAAACAGCGTTGTGATTGAGATAAAATCATTACTTTTGCAAAGTTAAAAATAATCATCGACAGGTAAAAAGATTTATGACGAAAAAAGCGGTTCACATATTGATGGCGCTCTTCATCTTCTTCAGTGTGGATGTTGTTGCGCAGCAGTTTGTGAACGTGCATGGCGTTGTGAAAGATTCAGTGGCCGATGAACCGGTGCCATACGCATCGGTGTTTGTCAAGGGAACCGGTGAGGGTGCTATAGCTAATGTGAAGGGTGAGTTCTCAGTGTCAATGCCCTTGAACTCAGTGCTGAAAGTGCAGGTGGTGGGTTATAAACCCCGTGAGGTGACTGTGGCCGATGCTGCCGAACCTGTTGTAATCTACATAGCATCTGAAAGTCGCCTGCTCGATGAGGTAATTATTGACCGCAAGCGCAAAGAGAAATATCAGAAGAAAGGAAATCCAGCCATTGCGTTCATGGAACGGGTTAGGCAACACAAGGATGAAGGAGACCCTATGCGTCATGACTACTACACTTATGATAAATATGAACTCATGACCTTTGGGCTAAACAATATGAATCCTGACGAAAAGAATGTGTTGCTCAAGAAGTTTGACTTCCTTGCCAACTATCTCGACACCCTCCCTGCCACAGGGCGACAGGTGCTACCGGTGTCGGTGAATGAAACATTCTCAGAGGAATATTACCGCAAGAATCCCAAAACACACAAGCGACTGATTGTCGCCAAGCGACACGAGGGCATAGAGGACAATTTTAATGCTGAGGGAGTGAAGCGCTTTATGGACGATGCTTTTAGCGAGGTTGACGTTTACAGCAACGACCTTGCCGTGATGCAAAGTCGTTTTGTGAGTCCATTATCAAGTTCAGGAGCGGGATTTTATAAGTACTACTTGACCGATACCGTGATGCTGGAAGGCGAGCTTTGCGTGCGATTGTCGTTTGTTCCGTTCGTACCTGAGACATTCGGGTTTATCGGCAGGATGTATGTGTCGCTTGCCGACTCGTCGATGTTTGTGAAAAAGTTGATGATGACTACGCCCACATCCATTAATCTAAACTATGTGAAGCGTGTGTACATAGAGCAGGATTTCGCGCGAGCACCCGATGGAAGCCGACTTAAGACGCGCGATGAAATGACGGTGGAATTCAAAATCATCAAGGGCGCACAAGAGTTTTATGCACACCGCAAGACTTTCTGTAGCAATCATAGTTTTGACCCACCCCGAGATATGGCCATATTTGACCGTAGCGGTGAGGAAGTGGAAGATGCGGGGGCCGCCAGCGTCACGCAAGAGCAGTGGGCGCGATTACGGCCCGCTGTCGCTCAAGCTCAGAAAGATGATGTGGGTGGCATGCTGGCCAAGTTGCGACGGTCCAAGTTTTTCTACTGGACTGAGAAGGTGGCGCTCATGCTGGTCAACGGCTATGTGGCAACCGGATCGCCTAGCAAGTTTGATTTTGGGCCACTCAACACATTCATGAACTGGAACAAACTTGAGGGCTTCAGACTCAAAGTGGGCGGTATGACAACGGCCCACCTCAACAAGCATTTGTTCGCTAAGGGTTATATTGCCTACGGATTCAAGGACAAGAAATTGAAATATCGAGGTGAGCTGGAGTACTCGTTCAATGAAAAGAAATACCATGGCAACGAGTTTCCCATCCACTCGCTCAAGTTGTGGCATGAATATGATGTGGACAAGATAGGGCAGCACTACCAGTTCACCAGTCAGGACAACGCTTTTCTTGCCATTCGTCGCAAGACCGATGACAAGATGACCTACCTGCGTACGACAGCCCTTGACTATAAGCTGGAACTGCTCAACGGCTTTTCGGTTACGGCTGGTGTGACACATCAGCGCCATGAGGCCACGTGCTTCCTGCCGTTCATTGATGGAAACGGTCATGATTTCGGTCACTATAACACGGCCGGTTTTAAAGTGGGTCTGCGTTATGCACCGGGTGAAAAGTTCTATCAGACGCGCAACTACCGTTTTCCCATCAATATCGATAATCCCATTATAACGCTGGAGCATACATATATGCCACGAGGCTTTCTGGGTGGAGATTTTGAGGTAAACAAGACTGAGATGGCTATTCAGAAACGGTTCTGGTTCTCGGCCTATGGCTATACCGACTTGATTGTGAAAGCCGGCAAGACTTGGAGTCAGGTCCCATATCCCGACTTGATGATACCCAATGCCAACCTGTCGTACACCATTCAGCCTGAGACTTATTCACTCATGAATGCTATGGAGTTTGCCTGCGACCAGTATGTGTCATGGGACATGACCTACTGGATGAACGGCATGGTGTTTAACCGCATTCCGCTACTCAAGAAACTGAAGCTACGCGAAGTGTTGTCGTTTAGGGGAGTATATGGTGGTCTGACTTCAAAGAATAACCCCGAGAAGTCATCCCGTGTGTTTAGATTCCCTGAGACCGCAAACTGTCGGCCCATGGGCAACAAACCCTATATGGAACTGGGTGTGGGCATTGATAACATCTTCACGTTCTTGCGGCTCGACTATGTGTGGCGTCTCACTTATCGTGATACGCCGGGTGTTGACCGCCAAGGACTGCGTGTGCAAGTGCACATCGCTTTCTAACCTTCGTCAATAAAGCGGCGGTTCAAATCGCTATAGAAGTCAATGCGTCGATCTCGCAAGAATGGCCACCAGCGTCGCACAATCTCAGTGCGCTCTAGCGAGAGGTCAAATACGGTCTCAGCCTCGCTGTCTTGCGGTGCTTGATATAGAATTTCGCCTTGTTGCCCGGCAATGAAACTACTGCCCCAGAACTGGATGCCGCCGGTCAGCTGACTGGGGTCGGGTTCATGCCCGCAGCGGTTTACGGTAATAACGGGCAGTCCGTTGGCAATGGCATGGCCTCGTTGCACGGTGGTCCAAGCTTCAATCTGGCGTTTCTTTTCTTGGGGGGTATCGGTGCTCTCGTAGCCAATGGCAGTGGGGTAGATGAGCAATTGCGCACCCTTGAGGGCCATGAGCCGTGCTGCCTCGGGATACCATTGATCCCAGCACACGAGCACTCCAAGTCGACCCACTGATGTGTCGATGGGGTTGAAACCCAAATCGCCCGGGGTAAAGTAGAATTTTTCATAATAGGCAGGATCATCTGGAATGTGCATCTTGCGGTATCGGCCGGCAATGCTACCATCAGACTCAAACACGACAGCGGTGTTGTGATAGAGGCCCGCGGCACGTTTCTCAAAGAGCGATGTGACTAGCACGATGTGATTGTCGCGTGCTATGTTCGCGTAGAAGTCAGTCACTTCGCCGGGAATCTCTACAGCGAGAGCAAAATTGTTTACATCCTCAGTTTGGCAAAAGTAGAGCGCGTCGTGCAGTTCTTGTAGCACGACGAGTTCTGCGCCTTGTTGTGCCAGGCGAGTAATCTTTTGTGCCAAACGTGAGCGGTTGTCTTTCACATCGCCGCTATTGTGTTGCTGGATAATGCCTATTTTCATTGCTATATATATTAAGGTGTTTAGAATTTCAATGTGTTTTCGGGGAATTGCATGGTGATGCAGTGTAGCGATCCATGTTGCTCAATGAGCGGAGTGCAGTCAATGCCTTTCACCTGATGATTGGGAAACGCTTGGCTGATGGCATCAAGGGCCTTCAGGTCAAGTGTAGGCTGGTTGTAGGTGGGCACAAGCACGCTACGGTTCGTTATCAGGAAGTTGGCGTAGGTGGCTGGCAACCTATTGTCATCATTGTCAAAAATGGGTTCAGGTATGGGCAGTTCAATGAGCCTGTAGGGATTTCCGTCGGCATCGGTAAAAGTGGCGAGTTGTTCCTTCATGTGTTGCAATTCGTCATAGTGAATGTCGGCCGGGGCATTGCATCCACAATATATGATGGTATTGTTGGGTGCAAAGCGTGCCAGTGTGTCAATGTGGCTGTCGGTGTCGTCACCGGCAATGAACCCGTAGTCAAGCCATAGCACCTTGCGAGCGCCGAAACGCGTCATGAGTTGTTGCTCAATATCGCTGCGGTCCCACTGCTCATTGCGGTTGGGTGAGAGCAGACACTGCGAGGTTGTCATTAACGTGCCGTTGCCGTCGCTCTCAATGGAACCGCCCTCAAGCACCATATCAAGGTGATTTTCCAAGCCGGTCTTAAACAAGCCGGCTTTTTCCAATTCAAGATTAATTTGGTTATCGTGATTGGCGGCAAATTTCATGCCCCAAGCATTGAATTTGAAATTGAGCGGCAAGGGAGTGCCGTTGTCAATCACGGTGATAGGGCCCAGGTCACGTGCCCAAGTGTCGTTGCTGGCTGCAGTGATAACGTGTATCTTTGACTCCGGACCGGTGATGTCAAACGAAAAATAAGATTGAACCATCTCAACCGACGGCGCAATGATGATGAGTTGCTCATCAAGCACAATGTTACGAGCAATCTCAATGTAGCAACGAGTCACCTCATGCAGCGTTGAGAACCAATCGGTGTCGGCATGAGGCCACACCAGCATGATGCCGTCTTGCCTATGCCACTCGGCGGGCAGTGAACGCAAGTGATTATTCATTGATGTTTTCCCAAACGTAGTCACGTGACTCCATGAGTTCGTCAAAGTAGTCTTGATAACCGGTTTTGGTGTCGTAGCCTCGGTCGTCACACCACTCTTTGTAATCATTCATCAATGTCTTGTCCTCGCTGAGCATCATCTTGAATTCGTCCTCGGCCTCGCTAATGCGGCTATTCTGGTCGAGCAACGCGCTTAGAATCTCGGAAATATCGTTCATGATGTCTTGTTTTTTAGTTATGATATTAATTATTGCTCAAATTTAATGATTTCTCTCTAATCTGCAATGATTATATGCTATAAAAAGTGTCAAAAAATGAAATTTATATCAAGATTGTGTGGATTAAACAATTTTTAATTTTATAGTGCCTATTTACGGCACTTTCTCGTTCTAATTTTGTCACAGAAATTAAAAATCAAGGAATTATGGAAAATCAATTTGTTATATCGAGCAATGTACGGAATCGAATGAAGAATCTCTCGCGAGAGGAGCAGGAACTGTTCCTGGAGACCTATGTGTGCGATGAAATCAGCAAAACACCGCGCAAGCGCATGCTCACACCCGTACAAGAGTTGTTGTATCTTTTTATCCATGACTATATCATGAGAGACACCATGCGCCTCGCGAGTAATTGAAAAGTGATAATTGAGTTTTTATTAGGGTGAAGTAGCAGAAAGCTTTTTCTGCTACTTTTTTGTTGTAGATTGAAAATAATTATTAATTTTGTGTCAATTAAAACTCGTGTTGTTTTTTTAAATCAAAAAGAATGAAGATTCGATGTTGTGTAGCTTTCGCTTTGTTGCTGGCTCTTATGTGCAGTTGCAGCAAGGGCAATAAGCATTTACAAGGCATGATACCTGAAGATGCCGGTGCGGTTTTCTCGGTTGATGTGGAATCCATATTGAGCCAAGGCGGAATGCTCAGCGGCGACAATATTGTGATTCCTGATCGGCTCAAGGCCGCTCTTGATGAGAATGAAGACTCAGGGTTGGGAAATCTCTTGCGCTTGTTGCCCCGTTTCGGGCTCGATACCGAGAGTAACCTCTATGTGTTTTTCACGGCAAAGACTTTTCGCTATGTAGTGCTGGCTCGGATTGCCGACGAAGACGCGGCCAAGAATCTCATTGAACGCGAAACCGGCCTCAAGTTCAAGGAAATGCACGACCGCGATTTTATGCACTATCTTGACTATGCATTCATGATTGGTGATGGTGTGTTGCTTTATGGTCGCGCCAACCGCTCAACTGCCGATAATGTGATGGGCGATGCCGCGGCAAGCATTCTCAACAAGAATGCTACCAGCATACTTGACCACAGCGATGTGATGGAGTGTCTAAATAACGATGCCGAGGTAAATGCCTATCTCAATATGAAAGGCCTCAAGACTGTGCTTCAAACCATACCGGCTGTTGCCGATGCCATGAAGACAAATCCGGCCTTGACAATGCTCACCGATGCCGATATTGATGCGATTGCGATGCATTTCAATATTGAGAAGGAGAGCGCCAAACTCAATATTGATGTCAAAGCGCAGCCTAACAGTGACTATGTGAAGTTGCTCAACACCCTGCTGACCAAACCCGACAACTCTTTCCTTAAGGTTATTCCCAGTTCCATGCAATATGTAATATCCACGTCGGTCAATGGCGAGGCTCTCGCATCGCTTGAGCAAGTGAAGATGCTACTCAAGAAACTGGAGGATTACCCACACACTGAAGAACTGGATTTACCCTCGTTGCTGCGTTCCATACAAGGCCCGCTTGCCATCGCGATGGCTCCAAGCTATATGCAAAGTGAATCGGAGTATGACCTGATCAATGACTGGAATGTAACTATTGCCGCAAAGACAGCCGACGCTGAGGCTTTCATATCGCGAATCAAGCAGTTTGCTCGTTCCATGGGCCAGCCTGACTATTTCAAGAATGGCCGTCATGTGTACAATTACGGAGGCAAACCGTTGTTGGTGGGCAATATTGACGATGTGGTCTATCTCACTCGTTTGGATCATGAATTGCTTGAAGGCAACTATTATGACGATTATCCCGACTGCAAGGACCGCTTCGGACAGTCGGCTTTGGGTTTCTATGTACAAAGCAAGGTGAATGGCTACAGTTCGTTCTTCAACTTTGGGTTTAGCAGTCCTATGAAGGGTGACGGCCTGTTCTATACCGCCGACGAGAACGACAATGTGGTGCTTGCGCTGTTGTCAATATTCACCTCAATTAATATGCCAAATCGCGATGAGGATGATTACATTTCAGACTTTGATTTGTAATGCACCACAATTTGGCTCGCTTTTTGTTATATGACCAAAATAACTGATTTTTAACCATAATTTATTTATTGACAGATGAGAGTATTTAAATTTTTATCATTAGCACTTCTGCTGGTTTTCATCACTTCGTGTAGCGGAGTTGACAAGAAGATCAAGAAGATGGTCCCCAAGGACGCATTTGTTGTGATGAACTTCAATCCTAAGGCGCTCATTGAGCACTCGGGAGCTGAGATTTCAGACGAAGGTGTCATCAAGAATCTGCCTCAATCGCTCAAGAACGAGATGGGCCCCCAAGGATTGGTTGAATTTGAAAAGGTGTGCAAAGCCATTGCCAAGCTCGGTGTTGACACCGATAACAAGATTTATGCCTACGTAACCCAAGACGCTATGCCCGTAGTTGCTCTTGTCCCGCTGAAGAACCAGGACGACACCAAGGCTGTGTTTGAAGACGGCAGTCTGGGACAAAAGTTCTCATTCACTAAGGAGGACGGCATGGAGATTGCTGTGCAAGGCAATGCCGGTATCGCCCTGAAGGACAACATTATGCTTGTGGGAATGACACAAGATGCAAGTTCATTCAAGAGCCAGGCGCGCAAGCAGTTTGAGGCTGACTTTACCAACATTTCAGAGTGTGAAGGCGCTGATGAGTGTCTGGATAACGACAATGATGCCAACTGCTATGTGAACATGAGTAAACTCACCGGTCTCATGGGTATGTTTGCCGGGCAAATAGATCCTTCAATTGCCTCAATTGTAACACTGCTCAGCGACATGAAGGCAATAGCACTCACGGCCAATCTTGTCGATAACACAATGAAGGTGGATAGCAAATTCTTCATGGATGATAATAGCGACCTTGCTAAACTCATGCAGTCGGCTTTCACTACGGGCGATGCTAGCTTCTTGCAATATGTCCCTGCTAATATGGATATGGTTGCTGTATTCAATATCAAGGGAAAGAACATCGCTGAATTTGAACAGGTTAAGAAACTTATTGACATGATTAACCAAGATCCTACTGCACGTGCGATGAACCTTGGCGGAATGCTTGCTTCAATCAATGGACCTGTTTACTTAGCAGCGGATTATGGTAATGAAGACCCTTCTCAATTTGGTGAGGTGGTATTTGGCTTTAAGACCAATAAGGCAGCTGACTTTGTGAGGCTCGTGGGCAGTTTGGTGCGTGAAGCTAATGTGCCTGCTACATTGTCTAACAACATCTACAGTTTCAGTATGGAAAAGGTTAAAGTCGATGCCGGTGTAAAGGGCAACGATATGGCATTTGTCAAGGTTCGTATGCCTGATGCCGAAACCACTGAAAGCGGCATTGACGCTCAAGAGGCCAGCAAACTGTTTGCCGGTGTTATGACCGGTTCAATTACGAAATTGAAAATTGGCGATTACACTTTGTGCGCCAGTGGGGCAGCTAAGGACATCAAAAAATCCAGCGGAGAATTCTATATTCTGGGCAAGGATGGCAAGAAACTGCCTTTCATTTACTACCTTGATGTGATGATGACCGTAGCCAAGAATCAAGAGGCTCGTTACCGCCAGTATATGCAACAGCTTGATTCCTATAGTTCGGATGATGAGGATATGGCTTACGCCGACGAGGAGCAGGAAGCTGAAATGGCATACTAACCAAGCAGGAAATGGTTGACCTTGTCAACAAGCTGTAATAACGTCTGAACACCCCAAGGGTTAATAAGACACGCCCTGTCTCATGTAGCTTGAGGCAGGGCGTGTTTGATTTGTTGTTATCGGTTGTGTCTCGATAACTTGTTTGTTATACATTCAGAATGAGTCTAACCAGTGCCGTGACATCCGATACGTTCACTGTGCCGTTGCCGTCAATGTCGGCACGAGCGTTATCCTTCGGAATCACACCCAGGATCATGTTCACAAGTGTGGTCACATCGCTCACATTCTCAGCGCCGTCACCATTCACATCTCCCAAGAGAGCCTCGGTGGTAAAGGTGCTGGAATTTCCAATTAGGTCGCATGTGGGTGCTGAAATCGAATAAATGGGGTAAGCATATAATTCATACGAAGGACCCGGACGCAAACCAAGGTAGTATTCATACGAATTTACAGGAACCACAAGAGGGTAATTTCACGATGGCATCTATACACTCCAATCCCACCTCATTCGGTGAACAGCGCCTGTGCCTGGGCGAGCGTTTCGGGTTTGCCCACATCAATCCATCGGTAGTCTCCGGCCGGTTCATAGCCGTGGATGTGGTGCGTGTGGCACTCACTGGCATAGAACGGGGTGATGGAGAACTTGGCATCGGCCTGCGCGTACTCCTGCAGGTGCGGGAAGATGGAGGGCGAAATGATGTGGATGCCGCCGAATGCCAGTTCGCGATACTCACCGGGGCGATACACAAAACCGTCGGGTTTCGTGTCACCTGTCGACTTGTTGACCCAGCCGCGCAGGCGGTAGTCGCCGTCAAAAAGGAAGTAGCGCGACGTGACGCGGTCCTTGACCAGCACCGATGCCATGGCACCTGAATTAAGATGGGCTTGATAGAATGCGTTCAGGTCGAGGTCGGTGAGGATGTCAGCATTGTGCGCCAGGAAAGGTTCGTCGCCATCCAAAAATGGCTGTGCCTTGAGGATGCCACCACCGGTCTCGAGCACACGGTCGCGTTCGTCGCTGATGTGAATGTCGAGCCCAAAGTTGTTGTGCTCATACAGATAGTCTATCACCTTATCGGCAAAGTGATGCACATTGACGGTGATGTCGGTGAATCCACACTCGGCCACGTGGGTGATGACGCGCTCCAGCATGGTTTTACCGCCCACCTCTACAAGTGCCTTTGGACGGTCGTTTGTGAGCGGGCGCAACCGTGTGCCGAGACCGGCAGCAAAAATGAGCGCTTTCATTCGTCTACGGGGTTGAAGGTTCGGTCATGGCCACTTTGCTCGCGATGAGTAAGCTCGACGCGCACGTTAAACTTCTTGTAAATGTGCTCTGCCAGATGTTGAGCAGCATAGACTGAGCGGTGTTGGCCACCGGTGCACCCGAAGCATACAATCAGGTCGGTGAAGTTACGTTTTTTGTAGCGCTCTACCGATTCGTCGACCAGTGCATAGACATGTTCAAGCCACTGGTCAATAGTGCTCTCTTTTTGTAAAAACTTAATCACATTCTCGTCAAGGCCTGTGAATGCTTTGTACTTGTCATATTTGCCGGGGTTGTTCAGCGCACGGCAGTCAAACACGAAGCCGCCACCGTTGCCCGAGGTGTCGTGCGGAATGCCCTTCTTGTAGGCAAAGCTCATGACGCGCACGGTGAGCGATTTTTCCTCGCTGGTGAAGTCTTTCATATTCACCAACTCGTTGATGATTTCGCTCAAGTAGGGATACCGATCAAACGCTGTGGTTGAAACGAGGCGGCGCAAATTGGCGACGGCGGGTACAATACTGTTCTTCATGAAGTCAGGCTTCTTTTCAAAGTAGCCGCGGAAACCGTAGGCTCCCAGCACTTGCAGTGTGCGGAACAGAACGAACATACGCAGGTTTTTCAGAAACTCATCTTCGTCAAGATTGGGCTTGTAGAGGCGAAGTTGCTCCATGTAGGCATAGATGAGCTCTTTCTTCAAGTCTTCAGGATACTTGGCTCGCGATTGCCACACAAATGATGCGACATCGTAGTAGTACGGACCGCGGCGGCCGCCCTGGAAATCGATGTAGGCAAGTCGGCAGTCGGCAGGATGGTCGGTATCGCCCACAATCATCACATTGCGTGACTGGAAGTCGCGGTACATGAACGTCTCGCTGGGAACGGTGAGCAAGTCGTGCGTGAGGGTTTCAAAGTCATTCTCCAACTTGTCTTCGTTGAATATTACGCCCGTGGCTTTCAAGAAACAATATTTGAAGTAGTTCAAGTCCCACTTGATTGAGCGCTCGTCAAAGCATTGTGCGGGATAGCACTTGGTGTAGTCAAACCGCTGTGTGCCGCGAAATTGAATGTCGCAAAGGTCGCGCATGGCACGGCGTAGCAACTCTTTCTCATCGCTGGTGAATGCATGGGTGATGCTACTGCGGCGAATCTTATTCCACAAAATGTTCTCAGGCTTGCCGCCCAGGTCCTCTTGAATGTAGGCCATGTGGTCATCGCTCACGCCATAAACGGTAGGGACTGACAGACCTTGGGTCTTGAAGTGACGTGCTATGTAGATGAACGCCTCGTTCTCTTCACGCGATTCGCCAATGACGCCCACCACCGATTTAGCTCCTGTGAGTCGGTAGTAGCTGCGGTTTGAGCCCGCCTTGTCCATCAATTTGATTTCTGAGGGCGCGCTACCCACGTAGTTTTCATATAGTGTTGCTAAAATATCTGTATTCATTGTGGTATGCTTTATATGATTTTAAAGTTGCAAATTTACTTAAAATCCCTAATTGTGTCAAGCGTTGAAAGGTTAAAACTCTGATGTAAAATGGAAGTTTATTTTCGGGAAATCTTCCTGTGCCATTTGTAGCACATAGGCCGAGTCGGCGAGGAACACGTCGCGGCCTTCCTTGTCCACCGCCATAAACTGGCGTTTGCGGTGCTTGAATGCCTCAAGGGCTTCCTCGTCATCGCTCTCAATCCAGCAGGCCTTGTACAGGTGAATGGGATCCCATCGGCAACTGGCACCGTACTCATGTAGCAGTCGGTATTGAATCACCTCAAACTGCAGCTGCCCCACAGTGCCCACAATCTTGCGGCCGTTGAACTGGTTAGTGAACAACTGTGCCACGCCCTCGTCCATGAGCTGCTCAATGCCTTTGTTGAGCTGTTTGGTCTTCATGGGGTCAGTGTTCTCAATATACTTAAACATCTCAGGCGAGAAACTGGGCAATCCCTTGAAGTGTAGTTGCTCGCCTTCGGTGAGCGTGTCGCCAATCTTGAACACGCCATTGTCGGGCAAACCCACGATGTCGCCGGGATACACATCGTCAATAATCTCCTTTTTCTGCGCCATGAAGGCAGTGGGAGCGGTGAAACGAATCTGCTTGTCGCTACGCACGTGCAAGTAGTACTGGTTGCGGTGGAATACGCCCGAGCACACCTTGACAAAAGCAATGCAACTGCGGTGATTCGGGTCCATATTAGCGTGAATCTTGAACACAAAGCCGGTGAACTTGTCTTCACCGGGTTCCACCGTGCGCTCAATGGCTTGAACAGGCCGAGGCGATGGTGCTATGCGCACAAAGCAATCAAGCAATTCCTTCACACCGAATGTGTTCAGTGCCGACCCGAAAAACACGGGTGCCACCATGCCGTCCAGGTAATCGAGGGTGCTGAATTCGGGGTAGACACCATCAATGAGTTCAATATCGCTGCGTAGCTTCTCTGCGTCAACTTCGCCTATGCTCTTGTCAATGGCGGGGTCGTTAATGTCGCGAATGTCAACACGGTCGGTCACGTGCTGCTTGTCGGGCGTGAACAGACTCAGGTTCTGCTCATAGATGTTATACACGCCCTTGAACTTGGCACCGATGCCAATGGGCCAGCTCAACGGTCGCACGTCTATGTGCAACTCGCTTTCCAGTTCGTCGAGAATGTCAAACGGGTCACGTCCCTCGCGGTCGAGCTTGTTGACGAAAATGATGACAGGGGTATTACGCATTCGGCACACCTCCATGAGGCGGCGCGTCTGTTGCTCCACACCTTTAGCGACATCAACCACAATAATTACGCTATCGACGGCCGTGAGCGTGCGGAAAGTATCTTCGGCAAAGTCCTGATGACCGGGAGTGTCCAGAATGTTGATTTTATAACCTTCGTATTCAAAACCCATCACCGAGGTGGCGACTGAGATGCCGCGTTGCTTCTCAATCTCCATCCAGTCGCTGGTGGCGGTTTTCTTGATTTTGTTTGATTTTACAGCACCTGCCACATGAATCGCACCGCCAAAGAGCAATAGTTTCTCAGTCAGCGTGGTTTTACCCGCATCGGGGTGTGATATGATGGCGAACGTGCGGCGTTTCGTGATTTCTTGAGTTAGATTTGCCACAATATGTAATTGTAATTATGATGATTAAATGTTATTGTTCTCTAATCGCTGAATGCAGTGGGCCAGACTCTCCTCCCAGTACGGAATAGAGAACCCGAAAGTGCGCTTGATGAGCGTCTTGTCGAGCACGCTATAGCTGGGGCGACGGGCCGGGGTGGGGTACTGGTCGGTGGTGCAGGGCTGCACATCGCAGCCGGTGATGCCCGCAATGCGGTGAATGGCCATCGTGAAGTCGTACCACGAAATGGCACCCTCGTTGCTGAAGTGGTAGATGCCCGGCATCCATGTGTCATGCCTCAGTATCGTTACGATGGTGCTGGCGAGGTCGAGCGCGTAGGTGGGGGTTCCTACTTGGTCGCACACCACGCGCAGTTGGTCGCGTGCTCTGCCGAGCTCCAGCATGGTCTTGACAAAGTTCTTGCCATGAGGTGAGTAGAGCCATGCAGTGCGAATGATGATGCTGTCTTCAGGCAGCGTTTCGCGCAGCCGTTTCTCGCCCTCGAGTTTTGTCAGTCCGTAGACCGAGGTGGGGCAAGTGTCACTTTGCTCATCGTAGGGGCGGCAGGCTGTGCCGTCAAACACATAGTCGGTCGAGATGTGTATCATGCGAGCGTTGTGAGCCTTGGCTGCCTTTGCCAGATGTTCCACCGCATCGGCATTGAGCGTGCGGCACAGTTGCTCGTCGCTCTCAGCGCGGTCCACGGCAGTATAGGCGGCACAATTCACCACACAATCAATCGGGTGTGCACTGAAGTAATGTTCAATAGCCTCCGGGCTGGTGATGTCAAGTTCTTCAACATCGGTAAATTGGGGTGCAAAGTCAATTTCATTGGCCAGCACAAGGCGCAGCTCACGCCCCAACTGTCCATTGGCACCTGTAATGAGTATGTTGTGTTTTTTCATATCTTAGCCGTTCAGGTTGTCATTTTCGTCAAATAGTTCACCGGCCTCGTCTTTCTTGTAGTAGGCGGCGAGCATACCCAGGAAGTAAGAGATGTGCCTAATGGCCTTCTCGGTCTCCTTTGAGATTTCCTTTCCTTGCAGTTTGAGTAGCAGCACGCCGTAGAGGGCCTGGAAACAAGTCTCCAGCTCGTCAACTTGCTTGCCCTCGGGTGCCTTGGCCCGTAGTTCCACGATAAAAGGAAGTGTTTGGTAGTATTGCGCCCCGTATTCCGGGAACTTGGGCGACTGGAGCAGTAGGCGGTGCAGGTCGTTGAGCCTAATGAGCACATTTTTGTTGATTTGCAGATGTCCATTCTGCTTCACGTGCTCCAGCTCCATCATCTTGATGAGTGAGTCGTACCACTCGCGCATTTCATGCCGTGTGTCATCATCAACCTGAAAGCGATCTATCACGTTGCGTTGCACCTCATCGATGTCGCAGTGATTGGCGCGTATCAAGTCCTCAACCTGCCACATGTAGAGCAGATACTCGGCAATGTTCTCTTTGCGTTTGGCTTGTGCTATGAGCATGGTCTTATCCGAATTTACTAATGTGTCGCAATGCGTTCTGGTCCACAATCTTGATGCGTCGGCCATCGACTGTGATAATCTTTTCTTGAACAAATGCCGACAGGGTGCGAATGGCATTCGATGTGGTCATGTTCGACAGGTTGGCGATGTCTTCGCGCGCCATATAAATCTTGAGCGTAGCGCCGTCGTCTTCCAGCCCGTAGTTGTCCATGAGCAAAATGAGTGCTTCGGCCAAGCGACCACGAATGCGCTTCTGGGTCAAGGTGACAATCTTGGTGTCAGAGCCGCCCAGGTTTTTCGACAGCTCGTGAATGAAGAACCATGCCAGGTTGCGGTTGTCGTCAATCATCTCTTTGACTAGTTGCATGGGCAACGCGCCCAGCGTCGATGGCTCAAATGCCATGGCAGTCGACACATAGGGCTCATCGGCAAAGTAGGCACGATACCCGAAGTACTGAATGGGTCTGTAGAGCCTCAGAATTTGCTGACGCCCGCCGATGCCGTCTTTCACCAGTTTCACCTTGCCCTTGAGCAGGCACCACAGTTGTTCGGGGGCATCTCCTTCGGCATAGATGATTTGATTCTTCTTGAAATTGTGAAGAATGAAGTTGTCGGCGATTCTGCGCTTTTCTTCAGCGGTCAGAATCGTCCAAATGGCGGCAAGGTCTTCACTAATGACCTTTTCAAGAGTGCTTTTCTTGATCATGTGTTGAACAACATTGCTTTAAAACACACAAAATTACACATTTTGTGCCAATCTGCCAATTTTAAAAAGAATAATCGGCAGTATTCCTTGAAATACCGCCGATTATGCACTAAAGTATATGTGTTGTGACTACTTCACAATCACTTTCTCGCCGTTCACGATGTACACGCCCGGTGACATTCCGTCAATCACCACTTCGCCGCCAGTGGCGGTGGCTTGCTGAACAAGTCGGCCGGCCATGTCATAGACCATGACGGCAGTTCCGTCGGGCGCTGTCACGCTGATGATGCCGTTGCCGCCGGTTACCGTCGGTTTCGCATCTGTCTCAATGTCGGTTACAGCGGTTGGTGTGGCGGGTGCGGTCCAATCAAGATAATAGGTGCTCTTGTGACCGCTCACGCCGGTGTCATAAGTGTACTTGGCACGTTTGTTATGCTCATCGAGAACCACGATAGTACCCGAAATCTTGTCGGGGTCAATCAGGCTATTCACATTACTCGGGTCAATATAAGCATTGGCATAAGTATTGGGCCTGTGACCCACAATGGGCGTTGCGTTAGCTGTCCATTCGGTAATCTTCGATGATACTAAACCCTCGTAGTTCAGGTCGTCGCGATAACCTTGATTGTCCAGCACATCCTGTTTCAGCATATCAACACTGTGTTTGCCACCCAGGAATACCTCATTTTGGCTTGTTTTCAGACTGTCAAGCTGGAAGTAGTACAGGTCATAATGCGTGGCATTGTTATTGGCGTCTTTCACAGTGACGATGGTATAGTCGGCGGCGATGGTGCGGCCGTTGTCATTATCTACCAGTGAGTCGGGGATAAGACTGGTCTGTGAAAGGTCTATGCCATTGATGTGGTTGTGAGCAAACTTCAGACTGGTGAGCGACGGCTTGTTGAGTCCTGTCATGCGATACAGGTTGTTGCAGTTGGCAATCACCGTTTGGATATTATCTGAGTAGATGTCAAGGTCACTCAGTTTGTTGATGCCGTCATCACCTATGCTGGTAGCTACAGCTGCGCTGCTACAATCCAGGTAGGTGAGGGCCGTGTTCTGTCTCAGGTCAATATTATTCAGCTTGCAGTTGTGGAAGTCCAGATAGCTCAGTGCAGTGTTCGTGGTCAAATCCAGTTCCGGCAAGCGGGCATTGTTGTAGCACTTGAGTGTTTTCAGTTTAGTGTTGTAAGCTACATCAAGCTCGGGCAGTTTGTCGTTCGATACCCAGAGCTCTTCGAGGTTGGAGCAACCAGATAAGCCCGTGATGAAGTCGGTCTGTGCGTTATAGAGAACAGGGTCATCGTAAGCGCGTAGCGTCTTCAGTGCTGTGTTGCCCGTCACGTCGAGAATGGCAAGGTCGTTGAGCCCGTGCGCCTCAATGGTCTGCAAGTCAGTACACTGGTCGGCCTGCAGCTGCTGCAGTTTGCTGTTGTGTGTCACATCGAGCACATAGTCGGGATAATGCCCCCCACCCAACGGGTTGCCGGTGAGAATCAGTTTCTCCACATTGGCAAGGTTGGTAGGTGTAAAACTATAGTAATTGCCGTAGCTGAAGTCGATATAACGGGCATTCCGGCAGTTGCCATTGTTGAACTCTTTAGAACCCCAGCCTATGTGGTCACCGGCATGTCCTGCCATGAATAGGCAGTCGCCATACATGTGACTGGCACTGAGGGTGTCTAGATTGGCATAGTAGACAGTTCCCAGCGACTGCATATTGTTGTGGTCGCACTTGAACACACGCAGGTTGTCTCCGGCTGGTTGCATCCAGATGAAATGGTGCTTCACCGTGCCATAGTTCTGATTAGGAGCTGGTGTGTCTACCCAACTATACCAACTGTCTTCTCCTTCGTTAGTTTCCCATCCGGGATTCATGTATTCGCGGCCTGCCGCTGTATTGTGGATGTTGGTGTAGCTGATGTCGATGTATTCCAGTTTGGTGTTGTAGGTCAAATCCAGGTGGAAGATGCCCGTGGTGTCGCGCAGGTCGCAAGGGCGGAAGTCGGCATAGCGTGTCTCGTTGCGATAGAGGTCTTCTTTAGTAAGCGCTGTGCGGATGGCTTCGGTGAGTTCTACTGATTTTCCTACGGCGCCTCCATTATAGGTTTTGCCATATTTCAGAGCGGCTTTCAGTTTCTTGTCAATCATTGCTGTGCGCTCGTCAGGAGTTGTGGGCAGAGGGCCGAGAATTTGGTTGTGGCTCACGTCAAGTCGTTTGAGTTGCGTGTTGCGATACAGGTGAACCGAGTCTTTTAGCAGGTTGTAGCTCAAATCCAGATATTCAAGACCCGTGAGGTCCTCCAGGCTTGGCTTGCCTGCGATGTTACTTAGCGTGTGGTCGCGAGAGTCTTCATTTGTATAGTTGCTATTGGTGAAGGTTTTGAATTCGTTGTGCGACGCTCTCAGTGTCTTTACTTTACTCAGACCAAGAAGAGAGTTGTTGGCACCAATGTTGTTGAACTTGCTGTTCTCAATGTTGATGGATTCCAGATTCGTGTTGCCTAACAAGTATAAGCCGCTGCCTTCGCTCATCGTCGTGCCGGCCGTGGTGCAAGTGAGGTTGTTGTTGCCATGCAGTTCCAGGGTGGTGAGGCCGGTGTTGTTGCCGATCATCAGTGCCGACAGGGCAGTGCCTACGGCCTTAAACGAGGTGAAGCCATTATTGCCAAGATCAAGCCCCTTGAGCGAACCGGCAGCCTCAGCTGTCAGCTCATAGTCTCCGCCATTGAACCCACTATTGTTCTCCGCATACAAGAACTTGATGCTTGCGTCGGCATTACTCATGTCAATGTTAGACAATGCGTTGTTGTTCATATAGAGTGATGTGCATGATGCGGGAGCACCTAAAGCGGGCACACTTGTGTAATTGTTGTTGTTCAGGTTTACACTGGTCAAACTCGTACAGGTGCTTAATCCGGTTATAGGCATTGTAACGCTATTGCTCAATCCGCAGTTTGTCAGCGCGAGTGAAGGCATTAAGGTATTACCTGTCACATTTACTGAGGTTAGATTAGGGCTATTATTAACCGTCACACCGTTTGTCATATTTGGATTGGCACTGATATTAAGCGTTGTGAGAGCGGTGTAACCGTCAAATGTGGGAACACTTGCCGATTCAATGTCAGTATTGGAAACGTCAAGCACCTTAAGCGTTGTCTTGATGTTAGCAAGATTATCAAGCTGTGTAGAAAGAACAAGTTTCGTGCAGCCACTTAAATAAAGTTCTTCAACTGATGATGGCATATCACTCGATTGGAAGTGTGTCATGCCATTTCCTGTATTTCCTGAAGCAATGATTTTCATGAGCGCGGTGCAGTGGCTCACGTCAAAATTATTATATGAAGTGGTGTTGCGAATGTCGCAATTCGAAATGTTGATTTCTTCAAGTGCGGTGCTCTCTTTGAGATAAACACGACCATGACCGCTTGTGAGGTTGGTGTCGGAATTATTGCCTGCAGTTGAGGTGATACTGTTATTGCCGCTGATGTCAAGTTTAGTTAAGGCGGTTAGATTGCCGAGCATCAGAGCTGTGAGATTGCTATTGTTGATTTTCAGCTCGGTAATGCCACTATTACCTGTCAAGTCAAGACCTTCAATGATGCCCAAAGTTGTCGGATTGAATATACCACTAATGCCGTTGCTACGTAGTTTTACATACTTTGATGTGAAGTTGGCATCTGTAGGTACTGCAGTGAAAGCGTTTCCTTCAAGATTGAGAATTAAATCAGGAATGTTACTGATACCAATGATGGTAGGATGGTTGTTTTCATTGAATCCGCAGTTACTGAGACGTAAATTGCGGTATTCAGCAGTTCCAACGCTTGCTGTCCCTAAAGCAACGTCATTAGTAATGTCAATAGTTTTCAGTGCTGGGCAATTGTTAAACATTAACTGCTTCATTGTACTATTGCCCGTTGCAATAAAAGTATTCAGCGAGGTAAAACCATCAAATACTGATGGTTGGCTCATTTGGTCATTGCTGAAATCAATATACTCAAGTGTTGACTTGGCCGATGCGGGTAGAGAGCCCATGATGGCATCAACATAGAGATCTACATCGGCAAATTCAAGGTGCTTCAGCGCTGTAGCTTTTGCAAGACTAATATGACTTGATGAACTAGTTGAGAGCTTGTCACAGTTGCTCAGTTTAAGAGTCTCCAGATTGCTGAGAGTTGTCGGCAAAGTGAGACCGGAAACCGTGAGCCCTGTATTTTGGCTCAAGTCCAAATATTCAAGATTGGTTTTGCCGGAGAGATCCAACGATGTTAATGATGAAGCGTTATTGCTTACGTCAAGATATGTTACAGATGCAGGCAAGGTCAAACTGCCAGTGATTTTACATCCTGATAATTCTACATGTTTTAGTCTTGTCAGTGCGTTAGTTACAGCTTGACCCCAATAATCGTATGTGGTATTATTGTTAAGCTTGAGTGTTTCAAGATTTGTGTTGGACGAAAGAGCAGAGCTGTAATAAAACTTATTTCCGCTCATGTCCAAGTATTTTAAAGCCGAGCAAGAGGCAATGTCAGCATATGGAGTATGTCCTGAAGTGACACCCGTGAAAGTGCCATTGTTGGCTAAGTTTAAGACCTCAAGGTTTGTATTGCTACTAAAGTTTGTTGTTGAGTTAATACTGTTATTGCTGGCATTGAGTTCAATAAGGTTAGTGAACAGCTCGATGCCGGATAGTGAGGTGATGTTGCTATTACTTACGTCTAACACCGTGATGTTGCTGGGGCAGAACGCACCGGAAATGCCCGTTGAAGCAGTAATGGCATTTCTGAAATTTACATCAGAGATTACACTATTCAAGTCGGTGAATGTTGCGACGACCTTACTGGTATTGTAGTAGCCGCCTGCAGTGTATGTGAGTTGTCCTGTTGATGGATTACTGTCATCAGTGAATTCTATTGTGTTGGGAGTGTCATTCCATTCAGAAAATGATGTTTTATAAACACTTAAACCGCTTCCATCGGTACCGACTAATACCATAGCTTTCTTCCCATAGCCACCTCCAGTTGTCCGTGCAATAGCATTTGGTGTTCCCCATGAGGGAGGATTGGTGAAGTAGATTTCACTTGCTGAGAAAGTGGCATTAGGCATAGTACCAAACATGGTGGAGTGACCATCATAAATGAATGAGGCCACACCGTCAACGCCACTGATGTTGAGATAGTCGGCTGTTTGGTTTCCATCTCCGCCGCTACCATTGTTGAGAATCATGTTGATGGTGGACTGACCTTGAATTTCCATCATCCAGTAGTTGCCCTCTTTTTCGGTGAATTGGGTGCCTGGCCAGTCGCCTGTGAGTTTGGTGGCTCCATCACCGGAGCCTAAATAGGCATAGAGGTAGGGAGCTGTGCCGCCTTTCTGTACTTTGATGGTGATAGCATTGACTTGTCCCGCGGCACACAAGCACAAGGCTATCACAAGCATTCGTTGAGTAATGTGTAATAAACGTTTCATAATCATTTATGATAATTTGGTTATTGAATTTACAGTTTCTTTCTCTTGTTGTAGATTGTTTCAACTTGCAAATTTACTGATTTTAATGGAAATGTGCAAGGATAATCGCTGAAATCCTTTCGTTTTTTTAGTGAAAATAAGGTATTTTCTTGCAAAAAGTCAGGAGCATGGCAATGCTGCCATGCTCCTGATAAGTGAGTATTTTAAGCCCTATGGGCTCAAAGATTAGTTATTACCTAAAATGAGGTTAATCAAAGCTGTGACATCCATTACATTAATACCTTCATCACCATTCACGTTGGCTGCTGCCATGTTGAACGGGCTGGGGTTCTTGCCCAGGATGTAGTTGATGAGCACAGTCACGTCGTTCACATTAACTTCGCCGTCTTCGTTCACGTCACCATTCGATGCACCGGCCTTGACTACCAGCAACGCCTTCTTGGCGGGTGTTGTGTTCTGGTTGTCATCGGTAGGCATTGAGAGAATAGCAAGTTTGCCACCTGAAACGAACAGGTTGCCTGCATAGTCGAAGTTGATTTGTGTCACGAGGTTGCCCACACCGGCTTTGTAGTCATACAGATACTGAACGTCGGGAACACCGGCTTCGTCGTAGGTCACAGAGAAGAACTTGAGTGTTCCGTCGGGCTGATTTACAACCATCATATTGCCTTCGGCATTGAATGCGCCTGCTGCATATTGTGTACCGGTGAGGTTATCAACGATGGGCAGGTCGGGATCGCCGCTGTTAAAGGTGATAGTGCCCTCGTTGTTGACATATATCACTGATGGCACACCGGTGTTGTTGTTACCGGCACCACGGTTCTGAACCACCCAAATGCCACCATCGGCAGTCTCATGGAAGACAGCAGCGTGCTGGCTGGCAAGTTTTCCGCCTACGCCCCAGAATCTTGAAGCACCCTGGTTCCAAGTCTCCATGATAGAGCCATCGGCATTGCCAATGTTGTATTGGGCAATGTCGTAGTTATAGTCTTCGAGGTGGCAATACATGTGTGTGTTGGCACCGGTTCCTGCAATGAATACTGATGGGGTAGAGGTGCAAATCACGTCGCCGTCGGCTGTGGTGATTGTACCGTCGCTGGCGTGTGTGCCCTCAAAGAAGGGTACTACATCGTTGAGCGTAGCCGGGTCAATCTTGTAAACGCCTGAGCGAGCGCCGTCGGCCCAGTTGGCCATGTAGAGCATACCATGTTCATCTGTTGCCAAACGGAATGGGTTGCCCTTGGTGAAGTCGTTTGCTATAACTGTGGTATTGATCTTGCTCCAGTCAGCATTATAAGCCCAGATACCGTTGTTGGCATCAGAAGAGCCAATACGGTTCACCAGATAGAAGCGGCCGAAGTAGTCACTCTCAGGACTGTTGTCTACCACATTACCAATACGGTTAAAAGTGAAATCATCAGGATTGTTAAGCAGGCTGATGGTCGGGATGCTCTTGCCTACCAAATTCACAGCCCAGTTCATGCGCTGGCCTGCGTTGCCGGGCAGCTGGTCGTTGGTCAGAGCAATGGTGTTCTCGCCGGCAACCACATTGGGAACCTCAACGCTGCCCACGGTCTCACCCGTAGTGGCATCGGTGAAGATGAGGTAAGCGGCTTGAGCATCATCGTTGGCTGTGAAGGTGAAGGTGTAGTCACCATTGTTCTCCACGTCATTCAGTCCGTAAGCATAGATGCCTTTCACTACAGGCTGATCGACACCCTGGGTCGAGAACAGCGTGTAGTCGTTAGCGGCCGTGAGGGTGGCATTGATGTCAACACCATTCACAATGGCAGTGGCAATGTACTGAGTCAAGCCATTAAGCACGGGATCGTGGTGAGCCTTAGCTCCGGCAAGAGTAACATCGGTGTTAGTGGTCTTGATGAGTTTAGCCTTATCAATACCGCCGGTGATGTCGAGAATCTTAATACCTTTCACCACACCTTCTTCAGCGTAGGGGGTCACGAGCAAACTGTGGCCGGCATACTTGAAGCACTGGAAGCCAACACCTGTTGCGCCAAACTCGTCGCTCAGCAGTTTCACGTCATCGGGTACACCTGCATTTTTGGTGGGAGCGGTGAACTCGCAAATCATGCCCATGCCACCAAGCAGAACCTTGGCATCGTCGTTAGGCGATACGGCCAAGTGCAGCTCCTCGCCATAGGCCGTCTGAAGACCTGTAATTCCGGTGCCGTCATGAGTCTTTTCATAGAATACGGTTCCCTGTTCGCCCTCATTCATCATGATGTGAACGAGACGTATTTGGCAAGATGCACCTGTTGTCATGGAGGAGATGATGATTTCGCATTCTTTGTTCGATGCACCATTCACCATAATGCCATGGCCCACATTGGCGACATAGAAGTTGCCGGAATTCTGTGTTGAGGCAAACAGTGTGGGATCGCCATCAATGTCATTCCAGATGTACACGCGAGCAGTTCCGCGAGTGTAACCGTCGACTACTTGACTATCATTATATTGATTCTCGGTGAGCGATACACCCACAATCTTGTTGTCGGCGGTCTTGTTGATGGCGTTGAGCGCGCTGAAGAAGCCCGGGCTGTTCTCGGTGTAAATACCGGTGGTGCTCAATTCCTTAATCAATTCTCTTGTACTGGTCTTGATTAAGTACAGGTGAGGAGTAATGCCTTCGTTGGTGAGTACTACGGTAGAGTCGCCGAGTTGTACAGCGTCCTTCACCACGCCGGCAAACTCAAAGCTTGCGGGGGTCTGTGTGAAGTTGTATTCATCAGCCACTTTCAGGTAACCGGGCTGGTCGGGATTAGGATAGTTCTCATAGACTTCTTCATCGGGAACGAAGTTTTCGTTCTCAAGATAGATGAGCGGCCAGCTGGTTTCATTTGCTGCCACAGTAATGGGAACTTTGTACTCGTCAGCCAATGGCTTGTAGCCTTCGCATGTGGCATCGAGGGTGTATTCACCCGGTTCGAGGTTGAAGAAGGCAAACAGGCCGTTGTAGTTGTTGTCAACATTGTAGCTGGCCACTTCAGTGCCATTCTTGAGCAGACGCACGGTAGCACCGTTCAACGGCAGCCATTGGTCGTTAGTGTTGGGGGCATACTTGAACAGATTGTTCACAATCTTCTCATGCAAATCCTTCACGGTACCCACAATCTCGCCGGTTCCCTTCATGGGAATGTTGAAGTATGATGCTACGCCGCGTGACACACGAATTCCCTCAAGATAGTCGTAGTCGGGATTCAGTGCGCGGTGGCGTGCCGGCTGATAGGTATGGAAGTAACCTTCAAGCAAGAAACCGGGGGCTCCATGCTTGAGCACACCCAGATAGCCTGCGTAAGATTGACCGGTGTTTGGATCAACACGAGTGCTATAAGAACCATAGAAGCTAATATCGCCACGCACATTGGTTGAATTCAGATAGTAATTCTGTGGCTCAAAATCAGGGTTAAAGTGATGATAGGGCCAGTTGGTCAGAGCCATTTGGTCGCTACCTTCAACGCCCGGACCTGTGTATCCGGCTCCACCGGTCTGGCCGGCATCATAGCCGCGATACAGATACAGCGGGTAGTTGGTAGCAGTGCCATCGGTTGACGCATTGGAGTGAATCGATATGAACATATCGTAGTTGCCTACTTCCACCTCCTCGCAAATCTCTGACAGATTGCGGTTATAGATTTCGGCATCGGCCGCTCCGCTCACATAGGGGTAGGGGCCATTCTTGACGCGCGACATGGTGATGTTGTTGGCATCTACGCCCATGGCTACAAGTTCTTCGCGCAGGCGCAGACATTTCCACAGGTTGGTATTTGACTCATAGAAACCGCAGGTGTCAGGACGTCCGGTCTCAGGAAGCATCGGATAGGGAATAGTTGCCATGGGGCGGTCGTTAGGACCCCAACTGCCATGACCCGGGTTGATGTAAAAACGCAGTTCATTGGCATCTTTTGCCTGAAGTGCGAATGCTGCCATGATTGCAGCTGCTGCAAGTAATAATATCTTCTTCATAGCTGTAATCATTTAGCAATGTTAATAATATAAGCCTCACCGGTAGGTGTCGAGAAGGCAATCTTGCTGCCGTCGGCACTGGGCTGAGGATACATAGCAATCACATTTGAGTCGGTGAGTACCTGACGGTTGCCCTGCAGGTCAACAACCACGATTTCGCTTGAGGTGTAAACCTCGCCGTTGTCCTGGTCATTCATGCCCACAATCAGGTTGTTGCCGTACCACTTGGGAGCGCGAACGATGCCCAGCGATTGAACGTCGCTACCGTCAATGTTGCACACATAAGCTCCCTTTCCTGAAACAAAGAACAGGGCCTTAGTGCCATCGGGCGAAACCGAGGGCCAAATGTAGCGGCACTGGTTGCCCAGCGGTGCAAGTTGCTTGGTTTTGCCATTGTTGTTGACAAAGAGCTGGTGGTTTTGGTTGACATACACCACCGGCATCTCAACCTTAGCTTTGTCGCTTCCCAGTGCTTTCTTCTCCATCTTGCCCTTGTTAATGGCAATGGCTGTCTTGCCCTGAATAGCGGCACCATTAAGGTTGCGCGATGCTTTCACAATCTGTTTGCTCTCGCCGGTAGTGAGGTCCTTGCTTTTGAGAGCAGTAAGGCGCAAGTGCTTGTTGTTGACCGATTTCTCGCGATAGACAATGCTCTGGCCATCTTGAGAAATCTTGGCATCGAAACCGGCACCTTCAGCATTAGTGACGAGTGTTGACTCGCCGGTGTTCAGGTCGAACTTTGTGAGCCCCTTGTTGTAGTCAGTCGTGATGAGCACATAATCGCCCGCAGGACTGATTGCGGCAATTTTGTTGACCTCGTTCGTGGGGATGTTGACTTTCTCTATCGAGCCAACATTCACGAGCTGGGCCATACCGCTCAGTGAGACGCACAATGCTAATGTTAAGAAAACATTCTTCATAAATGCTTGATTTTTGAGTTAAACAATAGGGTTTTTGATAGTTTGTAGTATTTTGGTTTTGATTTTGCCGTAAATTTAAAGGATTTTTTTGAATTATGCAACATTTTTCAATGTATTGGCACAAAAAAACCGTTATCCGCTACAAAGCGGATAACGGCACCATTAACAATAAAAAATTATCTTATGAAAAAGAGTTGCTCGTAATTATACAAGATACTGTGAACTAATGGCTTCATTGTTGTGAACGCGCATCATAGTGTCGGCAAACAGTTTCGCGATGCTCACAATCGTTGCTTTTGGACAACGCTCTGTGTCAAACGGAATTGAGTTGGTGAATATCACCTCGCTCAAGGCACTGTTAGTCACACGTTCGCAAGCAGGACCACTCATCAGTGCATGCGACGCAAGGGCTCTCACGCTCTTGGCACCGGCTTCCATCATCACGTTAGCGGCCTTGCAAATGGTTCCGGCTGTGTCAATCATATCGTCGACAAGCACCACATCCTTGCCTTCCACATCGCCAATGATGGTCATCGTGTCAACCACATTGGCTTTGGCGCGCTGCTTGTGGCACAGCACCATGGGGGAGTTAAAGTACTTGGCATAGGTGTTGGCTCGTTTGGCACCACCCACATCGGGCGAAGCAATAACCATGTCTTTGAGCTTCATGTTCTTGATGAACGGAATAAATACTGACGAAGCATACAGGTGATCAACAGGCACATTGAAGAAGCCCTGAATCTGGTCGGCATGCAAGTCCATAGTAATCAGACGGTCAATGCCTGCCTTGCTCAGCAAGTCGGCAACAAGTTTTGCTGCAATTGACACACGGGGCTTGTCCTTGCGGTCCTGACGCGCCCAGCCAAAGTAGGGCACAACTGCAATCACAGTCTTGGCCGAGGCTCGCTTGGCAGCGTCAATCATCAGCAACAGTTCCATCAGGTTGTCGCTATTGGGGAAAGTGGACTGAATCAGATACACTTCGTCGCCGCGAATCGACTCTTCAAACGATACTTCGAACTCGCCATCAGAGAAGCGTTGAATGTTCATTTTGCCCAAGTCAATCCCCAAATGCTTGGAGATTTCCTGTGACAGGTACATTGATTTTGTTCCAGAAAAGATTTTGAAAGGCTGGTTTGAGTTGCTCATAGTTTTTTAGGCATTAAAAAGTACTGCAAATTTAATCATTTTTATTGACTTTTGCGAGTGTTTCAGTATAAAAAGTTCAGCCAATAGCATTTTTTTTATTTGAGTTTCCAGAAGGCAGCGCTATGTGCCTGAATTTCAACTTTCAAAACACATTCGGGCTGTAACTCCATTTTGCATCGCTTGCCGGTTAATAATTCTTGTGCATTCTTGATGCCGGCTTGAATGCCCATGCACTCCAACGCGTGTCCGGGAATGCGCACCGGGCAAGTGACCTGCACAGAGTCAAAGTTGGCGACAATCACAATGGTTTCATCGTCCCTGTGTCGCATGAACGCATATTGTTTCGACGTGTTTAGCGTGTCGGTGTTTACATACATTAGGTCAAAGAAATCCCCATCGGCAATGGCTTTCTCGTCGCGGCAAGCTCTGAGTATTGTGGCGTAGATGCTTCGCAGCGACTTTTCGTCGGCATTGAGTTTCATTGTGTTGCAACGGCCATGGTTGTACCATCGCTGAACCGTGTCAACACTGATGTAGTCAAATATCGAAGTTCGGCCGTCGTCACCGCTGAATCCGGTGGCACCTTGCGCTTTCTCGCCCAATTCCTGACCTGCGTAGAGCATAAACGGACAGCGCGAAATGGCGGCACTCACCGCCAGTGCTGGAATGGCTTTGAATGCTTCGCCTGCAAA
The DNA here is from genome assembly GCA_946412245.1 of uncultured Bacteroidales bacterium. GTDB lineage: Bacteria > Bacteroidota > Bacteroidia > Bacteroidales > Muribaculaceae > Sodaliphilus. Next base: position 2,753 of record CAMKGM010000004.1, on the reverse strand, counting down.
TTGTGGCGATGCAATGCGCTGCTCATCATGGTTCTCAAGGAAGTTGAGCATATGGTCCTGCAACCCCTCAATGGTTTGCCAACAGCCGGTGATAGCATTAGCCGGTGCATGACCGCACATCACGGCACGCAATGTGTCATAAAGTGTCACTTTGTCATATAGGTAGTCAAATCCGCCTCGCACAATGTAGTCATGATATAGTCCCGTGTCATAGATTTCAGCGATAAATTCAATCTCGGGATATTCCCTTTTGATACTCTTAATCGCGTAATTCCAAAATTCAACAGGCACCATGTGCGCCATGTCGCATCTGAAGGCATCTACGCCCTTACCGGCCCAATAATGCAGAATGGCCTCCATCTTACTCCAAGTCGACGGAATGGGGTAGAAGTGGCAGCAATTGCATCCCGGGTCAATGCCGTAGTTCAGTTTCACAGTCTCGTACCAGTCATTGATGCTTGGATTCTCGCGATAGCAATCGTTGCCTGTGGCCTTGGCCGGATTCTCGCTGTATGGATTCCCGTGGTCACATGGCACAGGTGGCACAAAGTCATGTCCCGTTATGTAGTAGAAGTTGTTGTTAGGGTCAAAAAATCGCTCCTTGTTGTCATCTTCACCCAGGTCACTTACTCCTTGAGGCTTTGAGTCGCTAAAATATTCCCTCGCAACATGATTAGGCACAAAGTCAATCACCACCTTCAAACCGGCATCATGAGTGCGCTTTACCAACTGTTCAAACTCCTCCATTCTCTTGTTGACATCAACTGCCAAGTCGGGGTCTATGTCATAGTAGTCGCGAATGGCATAAGGTGAGCCTGCGTTACCTTTAACTACCTGGCTATTACTCGATTGAATATCAAAGCTTGAATAATCACTTTTAGTCGCGTGCTCTATCACTCCGGTATACCACACATGTGTAACTCCCAGAGCTTTAATCATTCTTAGCACATGGCCATTAATGTCATTCAGTTTGCCCACTCCGTTCTGCTCAATAGTGCCGTTAAACACTTGGTCACTTTTCACATTGGTGAACCATCGTGGCATTAGTTGGTAGATGACGGTTTTCTGCTTTTTCATGTTATGACTTTTGTTGTTCAGCGTTTTTAAAAAATATAGGCGAACAGGATTGTCCGCCTATATATATAAATAATGTGTTCACATTTCAGTGTTCATTAACCCAGGAAACCGAGTAGGACACCGGCAGCAACTGCGGAGCCAATCACACCGGCCACGTTCGGGCCCATAGCGTGCATGAGCAGATAGTTGCTCGGGTCAGCCTTCAGGCCTTGGTCATTACTGATGCGGGCAGCCATAGGCACTGCGCTCACACCGGCATTACCAATAAGCGGGTTCAGCTTCTTGTGCTTGGGCAGAATCAGGTTGAAGATCTTCACAAAGAGTACACCCGATGTAGTGGCAATGATAAATGCCATGAAACCAAGAGCAAAAATCTTGACGGTGTCGCTTGTGAGGAACTCCGAAGCTTGTGTCGATGCACCCACGCACATACCGAGCACGATGGTTACCATGTCGGTCATGGCGTTGCTGGCAGTCTTGGCAAGACGGGTGGTCACTCCACTTTCACGCAGCAGGTTGCCAAAGAAGAGCATACCCAGCAGCGGCAGACCGCTTGGCACGAAGAAACAAGTCAGAATCAAACCCACAATGGGGAAGATGATCTTCTCGGTCTGCGATACCTTGCGAGCGGGTTTCATCTTGATCACGCGCTCTTTCTTGGTGGTGAGCAAGCGCATGATAGGCGGTTGAATCACCGGTACAAGCGCCATGTAACTGTAAGCACTCACGGCGATAGCTCCCATCAAGTTGGGGGCGAGTTTCGATGACAGGAAGATGGCGGTAGGACCGTCAGCACCACCAATGATGGCGATAGCACCGGCCTGGTCGGGCATGAAGCCCATAGCCAGGGCTACCATATAAGCGCCAAAGATACCAAACTGTGCGGCCGCACCCACAAGCATCAGCTTGGGGTTGGCAAGCAAAGACGAGAAGTCGGTCATCGCGCCGATTCCCAAGAAGATGAGTGGCGGATACCAACCTTGACGCACACCCTGATACAGGATGTTGAGCACGGAACCTTCCTCGTAAATACCTATTTCGTTGCCAGGCTGGAACGGAATGTTGCCAATCAGAATACCAAAGCCGATTGGCACGAGCAACATGGGCTCAAAATCATGCTTGATGGCGAGGTAAATGAAAAACAGACCCACGCACAACATGATTAAGCTCTCGGGCGATAACGTTACGTTATAGAAGCCTGTGAACTCCCAGAATTGCTTCAGGTTTTCAGCAATATTTAATAGTACCATAGCGTTATGCGATAATCATGATAGTGGTGCCCTCTTGAACTGACTCCTCAAGAGCAACGTTAATAGATTTCACAACACCGTCTTTGCCTGCATGAATCTCGTTACCCATTTTCATGGCTTCGAGAATGCACACCACGTCGCTGGCCTTCACTTGCTGGCCTTCTTTCACATGGAGTTCCTTAATCACGCCGGGTAGTGGCGATGCGATAACATATTCGCCGGCAGCAGCGGCGGCTGGCTTGGCGGCAGCTGGCTTGGCAGCCACGGGAGCGTCATTGCTCACAGCCACTTTCTTGACAACCGGTTTCACGGCTTTCTCTTCTTCGAGTTCCACGTCGTAAGCCACTCCGTTGACCTCGATGTGAGCGATATTGTTTTCAATGTCACCAACATTTACTTTGTATTCGTGACCATTGATTTTATACT